>PLZN01000523.1:0-13468 GCA_003152195.1 Acidobacteriaceae bacterium | reverse complement strand
TTCCTCCGAACATGGCCGCACCTGGCCAATCTCTCCAACTCACAGTAATAGTAAAAATGCTTTAACCGGAACCACCGGTAAACATCATCACCAACGATAGAACGATGACCACGGCCGCGGTGAGCCAAGCCACGGCGTTGAACCAGCGGGAGTTTACGTAATCCCCCATCAGGTCCTTGCGATTGATCAGCAGGAGCATGAATACGATCACCAGAGGCAGCAGCACGCCATTCAACACCTGCGACAGGATGACCATTCTGATCAGCTTGGCATTGGGAACAAACAGGACCGCGATGGCCCCACCCGCCACCAGAAGGGTATAGAGCCAGTAGAACACCGGGGCGTCTTTGAAGCCGCCGTCAAGGCCGGACTGTAGACCCAACCCCTCGCATACCGTATAGGCAGTGGAGAGGGGCAGGATGGAGGCGGCAAACAGCGAAGCATTGAACAGCCCGATCGCGAACAACAGAAAAGCATATCGCCCGGCCAGCGGCTTCATCGCCTGGGCCGCGTCCGCCGCTTCCCCAATCGCTCCCATGCCATGCGCAAACAGCGTGGCGGCACAGGCGACCACGATGAACCAGGCCACAATGTTGGTGAAGAAGGAGCCGATGATGACGTCGAGGCGCGAAGCCCCGTAGCTCTTCGCGGTTACGCCCTTCTCCACGATGGAAGACTGCAGATAGAACTGCATCCAGGGCGAAATGGTGGTGCCGATTACGGCCACGATCATGTAAACGTAACTTTTAGAGTGCCATATAGGGCCTCGTGGCAGCTCCACGGTGGCCACCATTGCGTCATGCCAGCTGGGCTGCGAAAGAACGCCGGTGACGATATAGGCGATATAGAAAACCGACGCCGCCAGAAAGACCTTTTCGACCCCTTTGTAATCTCCCTTGACCACCAGGGACCAGATCAACAGGGCGCTGGCCGGCACGGAAATGAATCTGTTTATATGGAAGAGCTGCATGCTGCCTGCAATACCGGCGAACTCCGCCATGACGTTGCCGAAATTGACGGCCACCAGCAGCAGCATCAATAGAAACGTCATGCGCAGGCCGAACTCTTCCCGGATCAGATCGCTCAGGCCCTTGCCGGTGATGGCTCCCATGCGCGCGCACATTTCCTGCACCACCAGCAAGGCCACAGTGATGGGGATCATGGTCCACAAGAGCGTGTAGCCAAACTGGGCTCCGGCATTGGAGTATGTCAGAATGCCGCCCGAGTCGTTATCGATGTTCGCGGTAATGAATCCCGGGCCCAGCACGGCGAGGAAGAGCAGGATGCGGATTCGCCAGCGCTTGAGCATGCAGTCGGGGTGAAAATTTCAATTGAATTTCAGGCTTAGAAGCCGCCCGGCAGCATTTTCACTATTGGTGCAGAGGAGAGAACGAGCCGCGGCGCAGCCAGCTGATAAGAGCTGGCTGCACATAGCCGAGTCCATCCACATAGCGGTGATAGTGGAAATGCTTTATAGAAGTTACCAGAGCGGGGCTTTGCTTATTGCTTTGCTCGCAAAAACGCGATCACATGGTCTGCCTGAACCACACCCACCAGCCGGTTTGCGCTATCCACGACCGGAAGGGCATGCAGGTTGTACTTGTCGAAGAGTTCGGCGACATCATCCTGGTGTGCCTCTGCATGAGAGGAGATAATGCGCGGCTCGGCCAGAACCGCAACTCTGGTCTCGCCGAGCGCCAGTATCAGGCGCCCTAGCGGGACGACTCCTTCGAGCACATCATTATTCCCTGTGAGATAAATCTCCGTTACGCTCTCCGGATCGCCATCAAACTCGCGCAAGGCCCGCACTGCATCCCCCACCGAGGCGCCCGAGGGAACCTGCACATAGTCCGTGGTCATTCTGCCGGCAGCAGAATCCTCCCGGAATTCGAGCAAGTCCTCGACTTCCTGCCGCTCTTCCGGCTGCATTTCCTCGAGAATCGCCTCCGAACGCTCGTCAGAGAGCTCAGCCAGCAGATCGGCTGCCGCGCCGGGATCCATCTCTTCCACGATGTCCGCCACCCGGCCGGAGTCGAGCGATTCGATCAGGGACTTTTGCAGACGAGGATCCACTTCCTCCAGCGCTTCGGCCGCTACCTCCTCATCGAGAGATTCGAAGATTGCTTCTCGCTCGGCAGGCGCCAGGTCTTCCAGAATGTCGGCGAGATCGGAAGGATGCATGCTGGCGAGCCGCTCATGTTCAATCTTCAGCTTCACCCGGCGCGCCGGATCCACTTCAATCAGATCAACGAACTCCCACGGAATTACGCTGGCGTGGAAGTGCATAGCGAAGCCTTCCAGCGCGTGCCTGGGCACGACGCCTTTGAACAGCCTGCGTATGGCACCACGCAATCCGACTGCGACCTCAGAGACTCGCAGCCCCTCGCGGCCATCCTGCGGAAACCACTGCAGGTCGACGTCGTTGACCCGCACGACCTTGCGCCCGTGCACATCGATAATTTGCTGGTCCACTACGTCCCGCTGCAGGAGAAGGAGGTTTTCATCGCCGCGGAGGGGTTGCAGCACGGCATCCTCGCGCAATTCGAGGGTCCCGGCCGGCGTTTGCAGTACGTCCTTCACGGCGACCAGCCTGGCGCCTTCGCGCGTCTTGAGCAATAGTCCCGCCACGTTGCCCGCGGCCGGTCCGGTCGCCACCGCGACGTCCTTCAGCCGGCCTTGGACACGGCCCTGCCGGTCCGTGATCAGAGTGCCTAGCAGGAGCGTCAGGCTGGCGTGAGTTGTGTGTTTTATGTGCATCGACAGTCGGTTGCAGTCTAACAGTCGATGGGGGAGGTATGAAAAGCCGGCTGCTCAGCGAAGGCCGGGGTAGTGGAGGGTTCTGCGGTTTTTCCGAGCCGGCAGCCACGCCCCGGATTCCCTTTGCGCGCAGAGCTTTAATTCGGCCGTTCCGGCCGGGTCTTGATAAAACGCTCATCGAGTGGCTGTCTGCCCTCGAATCCAGCCTCTACGGTATGCCAGTAGTCAATTTTTGCTTCCCCCAACTGCCAACAGAGCAGAACGATCTGCTCCCCGGCCTGGTATGGGAAGTCGAGCAATCCTTTATCGAGATCCTTCACCTGGACGCCAATCGAATCGATTTCCTGGATCGCATCCTGAGCTTGCTGGACCGAGGCGCGTTGGGCCACGCGTTTGCGCGCCACGGCAGCCACGTCGACCAGCATGCCTCCGGAGAGGAAAATATTCCGGCTGAGCATCTGTAAATCGACTTCAACCAGACCGGCGCTCGCTTTGGCATCGATCGCCCGCCGCAGAAGGGATTCGAGAATCGGCAGCAGCGACTGCGCCTCGTCAAGGGAAAATGTCTTCATGAGTCCGACCTTTGTCTCAGGCTATGGTCAATATGCTGAACACAGGAGCCTGTTCACCGGCCACGGGAACGCTGCCAGCCTGTAATTCCAGATGTCCCTTCGTCCTGCACGGACGCGCAGACACAAGCGGGAGGTGGGTGCAACAAGACGATTGTAATACACCCCTGAACATCCGGGATGCAGGCAGGAACGTAGATCCTACGAGGCAGAAACCTGTGTCAGCCCACAAGTGCGGCGGGCTCCTGCTGATTTGTGGCGTCTTGGCAGGGCAGGTATCATAACAATGCGATGAGTTTGCCCGATACCATCTTCATTTTCGGATTAGCGCTGGTAATCTTTGGCCCCAAAAAGCTGCCGGAAATCGGGCGGCAGCTGGGCAAGCTGGTGCTCGAATTCCGGCGCGCCAGCAATGAGTTCAAGATGCAGATTGAGGAAGAGTTAAACGCCGCTGAACGGGCAGATCGCCAAAAGGAGATCGCAGCCCAAACGCCTACTCCTGTGGCGGCCGCCCCCGAACCAAACTCAGAGGCACTGACAATACATCCGCCGAGCAGCGGAATCACGGTGAGTGCGGATGCCCCTTCGCGGGTGATCCCTGTACATCAGGAAGTGGCGGAGCTCGAAGCGGTCGCCGGTGACCACCCGGAACTGGCGGGCAGCAACGGCCTGCAGCATGAGCCGGAGCAGGCAACTATCCATCATGACTGATATCGTCGACCGTGCCCGGACGGCTGTGACGGAAAGAGCGGAACTGCCGGGCATGAGCCTCCTGGAACACCTGGAGGAACTCCGCAAACGCATCATTCATTCCGGAATCTACCTGGTTGTTGCCTTCTTCGTCGCTTACGCCTTCCGCCAGAAGCTCTTTTCGTTCATGGAGCAGCCGATTGTTTCGGCGCTCAAGGCACACCATCTGGACCCTCATCTGGTCTATCTGAATCCGGTAGATCCGTTCAACTTCTTCATCAAAATCAGCCTGGTCGGCGGGGCCATCATGGCTTCGCCTTTCATTCTGTACCAGGTGTGGTTGTTCATCGCTCCTGGACTCTACCGGCAGGAGAAGCGATACATCCTGCCATTCATGACGGCCACGGTCGGACTATTCCTTACCGGCGCCTTTTTCGGCTACCACTACGTTTATCCGGGCGCTCTTAACTTCCTCATCGGCTACGGTGATCAATTCAGACCGATGGTAACGGTCGGCGAGTACACTGAGCTCTTCATGACGGTGATCCTGGGCCTGGGGATCACCTTCGAGTTGCCGATCCTGGTCTTCTTTCTGGCCCTTTTCGGCATCGTGAACGCGGGTTTTCTCTGGAAGAATATCCGCTACGCCATCCTTATCATTTTCATCATCGCCGCGATTATCACCCCAACGCCCGACGTGCTCACGATGTGCGTCTTCGCAGCGCCGATGCTGGCGCTCTACCTGGTCAGTATTGGCGTCGCCCACATGGTCCATCCCAGCCGAAGGAATCGGCTAAAAAAGCAGGCATGATGCTCTCTGCGCGCATCTCCCGGCCGCTCGCCGCCGGCGCGCTGCTCTTCTCCTTAATGTGTGGGGTGGCGAGGGCGCAGGCTGCCGCGCCTCTCCCCCGCTTTGACGGCGATCGCGCCCTCGCTTACACCAGGGGGTTCGTTGCCCTCGGACCTCGCTGGATAGGGAGTCCAGGACATGCCAAAGCCGAAGCCTTCCTGCAACGGCAGTTCGCCAAAGACGATCTGGTGAAAGATAGCTTCACCGCATCCACACCCGCCGGACCGTTGGCCATGACGAACTACATCGTCAAATTTCCCGGGAACAAAGATGGCATCATCGTCCTCGCCAGCCACTACGATACCAACTACCCGCTAAAAGATACCGGCTACGCCGGTGCAAACGACGGTGGTTCGAGCACGGGCTTGTTGCTCGCTTTGGCCAACAGTTTTCGCGGCAGGAAGCTGGATGGATACAGTGTGTGGTTGGTTTTCTTTGACGGAGAAGAGGCCGTCAAAGGATGGACGGACGCGGACTCGACCTACGGCAGCCGGCATCTGGCGGCGAAGTGGCAAGCCGATGGGACCCTCAAACGCATCAAGGGTTTTCTGCTGGCGGATATGATCGGGGATCGCGATCTCGATGTGGACCGGGATTTGAGCTCGACCCAATGGCTGCTCGATCTGGTGGGACAAGCCGCGGCAAAATTTGGCGACCAGTCCTACTTCTTTCAACGAGAAAACCAGGTGGGTGATGATCACACGCCGTTTCTGCAACGCGGCGTGCCCTGCGCCGACATCATCGATTTCGATTACGGCTATCAGAACTCGTTTTGGCACACGCCCCAGGACACAATGGACAAGCTGAGCGCCAAGAGCCTGACCATCGTAGGCGACGTCTTCCTGGAGACGATCCGGCTACTGAACCCGCGATAAGTCTCCAAAGAAAAATCCAGGTGAGGTTCAGAGGAACCGCAGATCCCTCCACTGCGCTACGCTCCGGTCCTACGTGAAGCCCGAACCTCGGCATACCACTAACAACGTTCGGCACATCGGCCTGCGAAACGCCGTACGCTAGCATTGGATCATGCTGGCTGGTGTTCCGATCACATACTGGATAGGCTTCCACGCCGTGGTGCTGGTCCTGATCATAAGCGACTTGGCCGTTCTTGGCCGAGGTGAGGCCTCCACTCAAACCCGCCGCAATTTTCTCTTTGTCCTGTTGCTGTTCGCGCTCGCGGTGTCTTTCGGCGGGTGGATGGCGCACATTGCAGGCCGTCAGACGGCGCTCGAATTTGCCTCCGGCTACCTGATCGAGCTTTCCCTGAGCATTGATAATCTCTTCGTCTTCCTGCTGATGTTCCGCTCCTTCAACCTGAGCGCTGAGGCGCAAAGGAAAGCGCTCCTGTTGGGGATCCTGGGCGCCATTATCATGCGCGGCCTTTTCATCTTTTCCGGGATCAAGCTCCTGGAGCGATTCACCTGGATCCAGTACCTCTTCGGCGCCCTGCTGCTGATTGCCGCACTGCGGCTGTTGCGCGGGAAAAGACCCCCCAAAGCGCTCCCTGCAGGCAAGTGGGTTGCGCGATGGACAAAGCGTTGGGGCAGCAACCCGAAGGCAATCTTCCTCTTGGCGGTGATCTCCATCGAACTTGTGGATCTTGTCTTCGCGCTTGATTCCGTGCCCGCCGTGCTCGCCATCTCCCACCAACCCTTCGTCGTTTACACCTCAAACATNNTGTTCCGGTCGCTGTCTCGCTCGGCATCATCGTTCTGATCGTGCTTGTGGCCACAGCCGCTTCGTTGCGCTCAACCGCTGTCCGCATTCCGCAACCCGAATAGCCGCTGAGCTTGACCGTCAGCCCTTGCGATACCATAGACGGAGCCGTGCGCAAGATCTCCGTCCCGACCAAGTCCGGGCAATACACGGTTTCCATCGGAAGCGGCATCCTGGATTCTTTAGCAAAGCGCATGCCTGCGCTCGCCGCCAAGGACCGCAAGCTCATTTTTCTTTTGACCTCGCCGGAGATCTGGTCGCTGTGGGGCCAGCGTTTCCGGGCTTCGCTTGCTCCCCGGCAGCCGATCGTGCTCTTTCTTCCCGCAGGGGAGCGGTACAAACGCCTGAGCCAGGTGGAGCGGCTGGCCACGGAGATGGCCAAAGCCGGCGCTGACCGTTCCTCGCTGCTCATCGCCTTCGGCGGAGGCGTGGTGGGCGATGTTGGCGGCTTTCTTAGCGCCATCTACATGCGCGGGATCGATTACATCCAGGTGCCGACTACCCTGCTGGCTCAGGTTGATTCTTCCGTGGGCGGGAAGACCGGGGCCAACCTGCAGACGGGAAAGAACCTGGTGGGTTGCTTTTATCCTCCGCAAGAGGTCGTCGCGGACATCGAACTGCTCAGCACCCTGCCACAGCGGGAACTGCGCGCCGGAGTTTATGAAAGCATCAAGGCCGGGCTGATCCGGGATGCTGCGCTCTTCCGCTTCATTGAGACCCACCGCGAGCAGATTGACAGGCGCGACCCTGCATCGCTGGAGAAGATGGTTGCCGCCTCCATACGGATCAAGGCCGAGGTGGTCGGTCTGGATGAGCGGGAATCCGGTGTGCGCATGATTCTCAATTTCGGCCATACCATCGGCCATGCGATTGAAGCAGCCAGCGGCTATCGTGCGCTGCTGCACGGCGAAGCCATCGCCTGGGGCATGATCGCGGCAACCGCGATCAGCCGCAAGCGGAATCTGTTGACGGCAGAAGCGGTGCGGCGCATCGAGGCCATGATTCGCTACTTCGGACCTCCAGCATTCCCTCCCATCAGCGGCAAACGCTTGTTACAAGCAGCATCCGGCGACAAGAAGAACCGCGCCGGGGTGCGACGTTTCGTCCTTCTGCAGGGCTTGGGCAACGCCGTCGTGACCGATGACGTCACCGACGCCGAGATTTTGGCAGCCATCGAGTGCATTCGCCCGCTCTCCGGAAGCGGCAAGTAGCCGTGGCGGCGCCTGGAGCTCAACCAGAGGGCACCGGGGACGAAGAAGGCGCCTCCGCCGCTGTCCGCTCGATGTTCGATCAGATTGCGCCCCGCTACGACCTGCTGAATCATGTCCTCTCCTGCAACATCGACCGGCTCTGGTGGCGCCGCGCAGCACGCAGTTTTCGCCAGGTGCTCGCCCGGCCTGATGCACAGATTCTGGACCTTTGCTGCGGGACCGGAGACATGACGCTGGCTCTACTGCGGCGCAGACCGAAAAATGGACGGCCTGTGCTGGCCGCCGACTTCGCGCACCAGATGCTGCTGCGCGGAGCGGCAAAATTCGTCCCCCGGGGAGCGATTCCGTTGGAGGCGGACGCGCTCCATCTTCCTTTGCCCGCCGCCTCCGTCGATCTGCTCACAACCGCCTTTGGTTTTCGCAACTTAGCCAACTACCGGGCCGGCCTCGAGGAGTTTTACCGGGTCTTGAAGCCGGGCGGAGAGCTGGGCATCCTTGACTTCAGTGAGCCGGGCGGCCCGATGGGCAGGCTGTATGCCTTTTACTTCCGCCGGGTTCTCCCCGCCGTGGGCTCACTTGTCTCGGGGGTCTCTGGAGCCTACCGGTATCTTCCCTCCTCGGTTCACCGGTTCCCCGCCCCTCCGCAAATGCTGCAGACCATGCGATCGGTGGGCTTCGAACCGGTTTCCTGGACGCCCTACAACTTTGGTATCGCGGGTCTGTATCGCGGCCAAAAGCCGTCTTAGATGTTGCGGCTGACAAGGTTAACCAGGTGATGTCGGCCTGCGGCCGCGAATGCCCGGACTGCGGCTTAACTGGATAAACTTAGTACATGCGAGCGACCGCCACCTGGCAGCGGGACCAGCAGTACGATGCGGAGTCGGACAGCGGCCATCACGTTGCCCTGGACGGGGACGCCGCACACCGGGGCGGCCCCAGTCCAATGGAGCTGGTCCTCATGGCTCTATGCTCCTGCACCGCGGTGGATGTGGTCTCGATTCTGCACAAGAAGCGCGAACCCTTTACCTCTCTGACCGTTTCGGCGGTTGCCGAGCAGGCGCCGCAAGCGCCCCGCGTCTTCACCCACATCCAGCTCACGTATCACGTAGGGGGAGAGGTGTCAGCAAAAGCTGCGGAAGATGCGGCCGCGTTGTCGAAGAACAAATACTGTTCCGTTTCGAAGATGCTTGAAAAGGCAGCGGCCATCGATTACCGGATCACTTATAGCAAGACCGGCGCTGGGGCGACGGAAGTATGATCAACTTCTTCCGCCTGGCCCTCGCCGGCATGGTACTCGCCATGGCGGGGCTTATCTCGGCTGTGATGACGATGCATTTCGCTATCCATGGAGCCGAAGTAAAAGTCCCCGATCTGCAAGGGCTTACCGTCGCCGATGCGCTGCACAAGACGGCCAATCTGGGATTGAACCTGGGCATCGACAACAAGTACTACAGCGTCGACGTGCCCGCGGGCCGGGTGCTGGCACAATCTCCTTTGCCTGGCGCCATCGTCAGGCGCGAATGGCGCATGCGCGTGACCGAGAGCCTGGGGCCGCAGAGGGTGGCGATCCCGAAGGTTGTAGGCCAGCAGGAGCGCGTGGCGGCGATCGAAGTGCGCCGGCTGGGGCTGGATCTCGAAGAAACGGCGCAGATGCCCTTTGGTGGTGTCCAGCCGGGCACGGTCATTGCGCAAAATCCAGATCATGGGGCAGCCGGCGTGGAACGCCCCAGCGTGAGCCTGCTGGTAAGCAGCCCTGCGTCGGTTTCGGCTCCGGCGCTGGTCATGCCGCAACTGATTGGCTTGCCCCTGGCGACCGCATCAGGGCTGATTGCGCACGCCGGGTTGAAAGTCGGTCCGGTGCAGAATAGCAATGTGAGCGAGCCCGCGTCGACAGACCCGGGCAGCATGCAAATGGCTCCCCCGGACACGGTGGATCCCATAGGTACGGTGCTCGGCCAGAGTCCCGCCGCGGGCTATCGCGTCAACGCGGGCATGATCATTACGCTGAAGGTGGCACAATAGACCGCATCGGTAGGCAGAGGGGTGCCCCACATTCGCCCCAGCGTACGTGGGGCCAAGAAAGAGGGCGAAGCCCTACGATTGCTCATCCAATCGTGACGCAGAAGACAGTAAGCCCCAATATTCGACCGTGACGGTTTCTTACCGAATAGTGGGTGAGCCTTCCAGGAGAAGCAATGGTGGGCTTCGCCCATCTTTCTAATCCCACGTACGCTGGGGCGAACGTGGGGCACCCGTCCGGCTCTGCTGCCCCGCCCACCCGAGCTCTGCCACGAGCAAGACCGGTTTATTTAGAGCTTCGCCCGGTCATCAATCCCGCGTTATGCAAGCGCCGAAGAAGCCGTCACCCGGGTATGCCCCGGCAAGCGTGCGCAGGAAATAGTCAGGCGCGCCACCTGGAAACAACCGCTCCGCAGTGCCCGCGTGGAGCGTGCCCTCAAGCTCCAGCGTCTGTGCTTGCTCTCGCCAAGGGAGCAGCCGGAAGCCCTTCTTGCGTTCGAGAACCTCGGCCACCACACTCTCGTTTTCTTCGGCTTCGAGCGAGCACGTGGAGTAGACAAGCCTGCCGCCCTCGCGCAGAGTGTTCATCGCCGACAAGAGAAGCCGGACCTGGCGATCATGCTGGCGTCCAAGATCAGCCTCGGTGATCCGGTGCCGTATTTCGGGGTTGCGCGCCATCGTTCCTGTTCCGCTGCAGGGAGCGTCACAGAGCACCAGATCGAATTGCCGATCGAAGGGCAGCTCAGTCGCGTCGAGGGTGCGGAAGCGAATCGGATTGCCTCCCGGCCGGCGGCCGAGGGCGGTCTGCATGGCTTTGAGCCGGCCAGGGCTGACGTCACAGGCGGTGATTGTGGCGTTCGGGTTGCGCTCGGCCAGGATAACAGTCTTCCCTCCCGGAGCGGCGCAGCAATCGAGGATGGCGCTGCCGTGGCCCGCCAACTCGGCGATCAATTGCGATCCTTCATCCTGAATGCGCACCAGCCCCCGCGTGCCCGGCATCTCTCCGCCGACCACCCTTCTGGCGCGCGCTACGAAGACTCCGCTCTCCAGTTGCAAACCCTCCTCACGCAGGGAAGCTTCCGCCTGCGGCGAGATCAGCCGAATCGTTGTTGGAGGAGGAAGCTGATCGTAGCGGCAGATCGCGGAAGCGGCTTCGAGGCCATAGGCCGCGACCCACCGTTCCACCATCCACAAAGGATGGGCGGTGGCGCCGGCGATCTCCGCGGCGGAAGGGTCCGCAGCGGTTGCAGCATCGAGCCTGGGCGCCTGCGCCAGTTTCCGCAGTACCGCGTTGACCAGTCCCACGGCGTAGCTATTTCCCGACTGCCTGGTGAGTTCCACGCTTTCGAAGATAGCGGCGTGCGCCGGGATGCGCTCGAGCAGCAGAAGCTGCAGGGCTCCCAGCTCGAGCGCAACCTGCACCGGGTCCGCCAAGTGACCTCTGCTCTTGGTAAGAGCTTCACGGATACGCTGCTGCAGGGCGAGCTGCCATCGCAGTACTCCCATGACCAGGGTTGTCGCCAAATTTCTGTCGAGAGACGATAGCGCTTCCACCCGTTTGGAACGAAGCAGAGCGTCACTGTGCGACTCCGGTTTCCGCCGGAGCTCAAGCAGCAACTCGAAGGCGACGCTCCGGGCTGGTGCGATCGGGCTGCTCGTCCGGGGTACTCTTATTTTCACGATTGGTTTCACGATGACGAAGGTAACGTGACGCCCAGGCTCTCATGCTTGTGGGGAGCCGTGCCGCGCAGAAAGTCCGCTACCGGCATTCTCTTCTTCCCCTCTAATTGAATCTCCAGCAATTCCAGCCATGTGTCCGCTCCCGCAGCCACGAAGAGGCGATCCCGGTCCACCATTAGTTGGCCGGGATGAATCTGGGCAGCCATTTGCGTGGCAGGCTGCAGGCGATGCAGGGTCAGCTTCCTGCCGCGGAAGAACGTGTAGGCTCCCGGCCAGGGTTGAAAACCTCGCCAGCGATTGTAAATTTCGCTGGCAGGCCGGGCGAAGTCGACCAGAGCATCCTCGCGTTGCAGGATTGGCGCGAGAGAAGCCGCGGCATCATCCTGCCGGACAGGCTTTATCGAACCCGCTTCCAGGCCCTCGAGTGTCTCGATCATGAGGCTTGCTCCGCTCTTCGCGAGGAGGGGGAAAAGTTGCTCGGCGGTTTGATCCGGCTCAATTGCCAGCTCACGCTGCAAGAGAATGTCACCCGTGTCGAGGCCCTCGTCGATGCGCATGGTCGTTGCGCCGGTCAAGCTTTCCCCATTCGCCACCGCCCACTGAATCGGAGCGGCCCCGCGGTATTTGGGAAGCAATGAGGCATGAAGGTTGAGGTTGCCCAACCGGGGCAGGTGCAGCATCCACTGGGGAATGATGCGGCCGTAGGCGACCACGATAATGGCGTCCGGCCTGATCGCCTCCAGGCGGCTACGAAAGTCTGGGTTGTTTTTGATCTTTTCCGGCTGCACTACCGGCAAGCCCGCTTCGCCCGCCAGCAGCTTGACGGGAGGTGGCGCAGGATCGTGATCGCGCCCGCGCACCCGGTCGGGCTGAGTGACCACCAGTTCGACGGCATGGCCAGCCGCAAGCAATTCCTGAAGAGTGGGAATGGCAAACCGCGGGGTGCCACAAAAGATGAGCCTCATGAGTCGATACCCCATCCCGCAAGAGCCTACCAGTCGCCCGCTCGCTGCAATTTGCGGATC
The DNA here is from genome assembly GCA_003152195.1 of Acidobacteriaceae bacterium. Classification (GTDB taxonomy): domain Bacteria; phylum Acidobacteriota; class Terriglobia; order Terriglobales; family Acidobacteriaceae; genus PALSA-350. The sequence goes on along the minus strand of PLZN01000523.1, from coordinate 951 downwards.
TTGCGCATCGCAAAATCGCGCTTAAGCGCACTGATGCGGAAGATGAAGAGAATCCCGTCAAGGTGGTCGATTTCATGCTGAAAGGCGCGGGCCAGGAGGTCATCGGCGTCGCGCTCAAACCAGTTGCCCCGCAAATCCTGGGCGCGTATTTTGACTTTCGCTGCACGGGCGACCTTCTCCCGAATATCGGGAAGGCTGAGACAGCCTTCCTCTTCGAAGATCTTTCCCTCGCGCGTCACCACCTCAGGATTGATCAAGGTAATTTTGTCTTCAGGGGTTTTCTGGAAGCTGAGATCGATTACCGTCAGACGTTTGGGAATCCCGATCTGGGGGGCCGCAAGGCCGATGCCATGGGCCAGGTACATGGACTCGAACATATCGTCGACCAGCCTGCTGAGATCCTCGTCAAACACGGTGACCGGATCTGACGGCCGCTGCAGGATCGGGTCGGGAAACTTGATAATCGGATAGACCATGCGAGGGGGTATCTTTCTTAAAATTCGCTCAAAATCTGCGAATTTGCTCCAGGTATCCTTGGTAATTCCTGCTGAGTTCTCCGGCCGAGTCGCCGCCAAATTTCTCCAGCGCGAGTTTCGCCATAATGAACGCAACCATTGCTTCCGCTGCCACTCCGGCGGCAGGCACAACGCAGACATCGGAGCGCTCGTAAGCCGCCTTGGTCGACTCCCGGGTCGCAAACGAGACCGAGCCCAGCGGCCGGCGCAGCGTGGAAATCGGCTTCAAATAGCCGCGTACAACAATGTCTTCACCATTTGAGATACCGCCCTCAATGCCGCCTGCATTGTTGTGCTCGCGCGTGAATCGCGTCGGCCCGTCGCCCGTACCCTCCGGGCTGTAGCCGATGGCGTCATGGACCGCGGAGCCGAAGGATTGGGCAGCGGTGACTCCCTGCCCAAGTTCCACCGCCTTCACCGCCTGCAGCGACATCAC
>PLZN01000548.1 GCA_003152195.1 Acidobacteriaceae bacterium | reverse complement strand
AAATCGGCGCTCATGCCCATGCTCAACTCCGCCAGCCCGTGCCGACGCGCCAGCTTGTTCAGCAGCGCGAAATGCGGCCCCGGCAGCTCGTCGACCGGCGGGATGCACATCAGGCCGCGTATAGCGAGACCGGCCTTGCGGCAATGATCGAGCAGACCGGGCAAGCCGTCTGGCGCGATGCCGCCTTTCTGTTCCTCCTCCCCCGTGTTGACTTGGATGAAACAGGGAAGCTGGCGGCACTGCTTCGACATTTCCTTCGCAACCACGTCAATCGCGCATTTACAGGCTTTTCCTGCCATCCACGCCTTCGCCTGTTTCTGTCCGCTGTAAAACGCGCAAACCACGAAACTGTCACCATTTCGTGATTGAATTGTAGCAAATCAAACGTCGAGGGCACCGGGGCTAGACTGTTGCTGGTCCGCTACATCTCAAACGGGCTGCGTCAAGGCCGCCGTGTCACCAGATAGCCGCAGTCATGAGGCGGTCATAGTACCGTCTTACTATAGAAAGGCTGCCAGCATTCTCCGATGAATACACGAGTTCCTCTTGATCCCTATGCGTCTTCCGCCAGATTGACCCGCCGCCGTCTGCTTTCAGGGGCTGCTCGCGTTGCTACGGCGGCCGCCGCATCGACACTCATGCCGCCAAATGTGCGGCGATTGCTGGCGCAGGAGCCTCCGAAAAATAGTTCCCTGCGCGATATCAAGCATGTGGTCATGTTGATGCAGGAAAACCGCTCCTTCGATCACTACTTCGGAGCAATGTCCGGAGTTCGCGGGTTCGGAGATCCAAATGCTTTGCAGCTGGCCAGCGGCAAATCCGTCTTTTACCAGCCGGATGCCGAAAATCCTGATGGGTACCTGCTTCCCTTTCGTCTCGACACCCGCAACAGCAGCGCGCAAAAGATTCCCTCCACCAGCCATGCCTGGGCTGTCCAACACGATGCCTGGAACGGCGGCAAGATGGATCGCTGGCTGCCCGCACATCGCAAAGCCGATGGACAGAATGGTCCCTATTGCATGGGGTACTACAACCGGGACGATATTCCCTTCCAATTTGCCCTGGCAGAAGCCTTTACCGTTTGCGATGCCTATCACTGTTCAGTTCTAGGACCTACGTGGCCAAACCGCATGTATTGGTTCACAGGAATGATCGACCCGGAAGGATTACATGGCGGGCCGATCCTCAACAATACTGCGCCCAAGGGTGGGTACACATGGACGACGTATGCCGAACGGCTGGAGCAAGCCGGCATTCCCTGGAAGGTGTACCAGCAGAAGGACAACTACGGCTGCAATCTGCTCGAGACCTTCAAGATTTTTAAGGATGCCCCGAAGGGTTCGCCGCTCTATTCCAAAGCAGTGCTTCGCGGCCCGGAAGGGCAATTCGAGTATGACGCCAGGAACGATAACCTGCCTGCCGTGTCCTGGATCATTCCCACCAGTTATCAATCCGAACATCCGGACTACATGCCTGCCGATGGCGCGGCCTTTGTCGCCAGCAAAATTGATGCGATCGCGGCCAATCCGGAGGTGTGGGCAAAAACAGTGTTCATTCTCAACTACGACGAAAACGACGGAATCTTCGACCATGTGCCGCCGCCGGTTCCTCCCGCCGGGACACCGCTCGAGTTCGTGAACGGTCTCCCCATCGGCGGCGGGTTCCGCGTTCCCTGCATCCTCATTTCGCCATGGACTAGCGGCGGTTGGGTATGCAGTCAGCCCTTCGACCATACTTCCGTGCTCCAGTTCCTGGAGCAATTCACCGGTGTCCGGGAGGCGAACATCAGCGATTGGCGGCGGAGCACCTTTGGCGATTTGACCTCCGCGTTTCGTTTTCGGCAAACAGACCGCAGACCGCCGCTGTTGCCCGACACCAGTGGTGAGCTGACCCTAGCCAAATACACATCCGCGAACTTGCCCAAACCCGTCTTTCCCGAGGGCGATCAGCATCCCCCTAAGCAGGAAGCGGGTTCCCGCAAGCGCGTGGCTACGCCCAAGGATTGATCCACCTGCGCTACTCGCACCCTGTCGCCTTGGTGACAAAACTTTACTGCATGGGGGTCCTCGCATCGCGCGCAGGAGGTGGATTCACGAGAACTTCGCCCAGGGGTCCGCGATCGAGGCCACTCGAATCCACCAGATGCACTGATACTCTCGTCGCATTGGGCGGCGCCTGTAGGGTGGTCCGCAACTGCACCGGCTCGGTGGGAGTCACGGACATTAGCTTCGCTGTACCTCCACCGCCCCTTCCGTAAAAGTGCGCCACCAGATCACCCGCATAGAACACTCCAAAGCTGCCGGAGAGTACCAGACCGGCGGGCGTCGCAGTCGCCGTAAGCGGCGTTCCGATAACCCCACTGTAGGTCGTCGTCTTGAAGTCCTCTCCCATGCGAGTGGGATACCACTGCGTGTCCATAGCGTAGCTTTCGCCGGGGGCGAGCTCGACCATCGGGCTATTCAACTCCGCCTCCATGAATGGTCCCTCGCGGGGTTCCGTTTTCTGATCGTGCCTGGCAGGCTCACCGGACGAATAAAAGATGATGGTCGCTTTGCTGGGATACTCCGCGGTTGGATCAACACGGTGGCGCTCAACCATGGTGTATCCGCTCATGCCATCCACTGCCGCCAGCCATCCCGAGGGAGAGTCTATCCAGACCTCTTGCTCGATGTCGTTCCAGTGCACGCGTAACGTGCCATCGCTGACCGAGAAAGCCGGGTTCTCCGCCGGGCCGGTGCGCACGTGGTAGCCGTTGAGATACGCGCTTGTGGGGTTTACCGCCGTCACTCCCCAAAACTTCTTGTTGAAATTCTCTGAGCCGGCGGGATTGGAGGTGGGGTACTCGGTGATGGTCTGCTCCGACCACGTCTGCGGGTAGCCGCTCATGTTCTGCATCACCACGTGGAACGAGATAACCGGCGTGTCCGCGCCAATGCTGATGTCGCGAATGTAGCGTTGTCCAATCTCCGGATTGACCGGCCCCGTCAGCCGCACCGCGCATGTTGGTCCGCGCGACAGCACCTGCAGGGTGAAGGGACCGCTGTCCAGGTTACCCCCGCCGGACCAATGCTGCTCGTCCTGCTCGCCCTCCGGTAGCGGCCATATCTTGTCTCCGCCATAGTTGCGCTCGCCGTCCCCCTTGCCTTCCGCTATGACTTGACCTTTGAGTTGCGGGTTGATGTAGAGAAAATCGTGTCCGCCAAAGGTGACCTGAATAAGACGGCCGCCAATCTGCGGAACAATCTCCAGCTTCACCCATGGATTGGCCAACTCTTCGGCCGTCCATCCTAGGTAATTCGTGGCCTGCACACTGCAGCCGGGCGAAGCCGCCCGGCACTGGAGCGTCAGAGCCACCAGCGCAAGCAAGGTAACCCACTCCAGAAAACACCTTCTGGCTGAGGTGGAATACATTCACTACCCCCATGGAGTTTGGAGCTGTTGGTCATGCAAACGAAGCGGAGTCGATGCCGGAGTTCAATGTTTCGCTTGTCTCACCGCAATAAATGAAATCTGCTCGACATCCTCTGCCTTTATATCGAAGTTCTGTTGCAAAGTCGTTCGTGCAGGAAAAGGGTCCTTGAAAAACGTTCCATAAAGACCATGGACCTGGTCGGCGTCCTTCATCTCACGCATATAGACGGTCGAGGAAACGACATCCGAGAAATCCATGTCCGCCTCCTCTAACCCATCCAGCAGGTTACGCATGGACAGCCGCGTTTGCACATCCAGATCAGTCGTAAAGAGTCCTAGACCCGGAACGTAGGCGTCCTTCGCCGAGAGATAAAGGGTATCTCCATAAAGGATGCCGGGGCTTGCGGTTCGGCTGGGCTTCTCATTTTTAGGACGAATCGATTTGCGTTTTGCCAGGTCGGCGCCCGCAATGCAGCTGAAAACGATGTGTTTCTTATTCGGAAGATCCACCACCTGAATCGTTCCCCGCCCCGGCGTATTTCCAAACTCGAAATGCGTCGCATAAATCTTGTTCATCACATCTTCTGGAGCATCCGTGCTGCTCAGATAGGGATTCACCCAGATAACATTCGCCATGCTCATGTTGACCGTCTTTGCAATCGTGGCAACGTTATCCAGCGCCTGCTTCACTTCGCCGGCAAAATCAGCCGCAACCTTTCCCGTCAATGGATCGGCGCCTCCCTGCGCCGACATGTAGAGAACGTCATCCGCCCGGATTCCGGGCGGATCGATGTACCCTCCCTGCGGCCATCCCGGCGGGTGGATCACTTGTCGACGGGCGGCACTGCTCACGGCGATACAGTTGATCTCGATGTTCTCCCCGTGCGGAAGAGCACCCACCACCAGCACAGTCCGTGCAGGAGGATGATCACCAATCGATTGCCAATAGACATCGTTCATCGCAGCGAGATCCTGCGCACGGGTCACGTAGATATTTATCCAGACCGCATAGCCGAAATCCATTCCCGCCGCCCGCAGCACGCCCTGCACATTGCGCAACGACTGGCCCACCTCTTGCTGAAAATCCTTGGGAAGACTGCCATCGGCATTCCTTCCATCCTGACCGGCGACGTAGAGCGTCTGGTTGGCGAGAACGCCGGCACTCGACGCTGGACCAACATCTTTGCTGTCAATCTTGATGACCTTGACCACACCGCCGGTCTGCGCCAGGAGCTGCGTGCCGCATGCAGCAAGCAATACACATAAGACAACAATTTGATAGCGCCTCAATAAGTGGCTCATTTGTCCTCGGACTTACCCCTCTACTCAATGCTGCGGCTGTCGCACTGCAATAAACGAGATCTGCTCGGTGGTCGCCGTCTTCATGTCGAAACTCTGTTGCAAAAGTGTTTGTGCCGGAAAATGGTCCTTGAAAAACTTGCTATAGAGAGGCTCCACCTGATCCTCATTCTTCATTTCCTGCAAATAGACAGTAGCAGACACGACATCCGGGAAATCCAAATCGGTCTGCTGCAAATCATCCAGCAGATTACGCATGGACTGCCGCAGCTGCAACCCTACATCAGGAGTGACGATTCCCTGCCCTGGAATAAACCCGCTCTTGGCGGACATATAGTAGGTATCGTCGTAGAGGATGCCGGGACTTGCGGTCGGACTGGGCGGCATATTGATAGGGCGAATCGATTTGCGTTTTGCCAGATCGGCGCCCGCAATGCAGCTGAAAACGATGTGGTTCCTATCGGGAAGGTCCACAACCTGAATCGTTCCCCGTCCCGGCGTATTTCCAAACTCGAAATACGTCGCATAAATCTTGTTCATCTCACCTTGGTCGGCGCCCGTGCTGCTCAGATAGGGATTCACCCAGATAACATTCGCCATGCTCATGTTGGCCGTCTTTGCAATCGTGGCGACGTTATCCAGCGCCTGCTTCACCTCGCCGGAAAAATCCGCCGCGACCTTTCCGGTCAACGGATCAGCGCCTCCCTGCGCCGACATGTAGAGAACGTCGTCCGCCTGGATTCCGGCCGGATCGATGTGCACTCCCTGCGGCCATCCCGGCGGATGGATCACTTGTCGACGGGCCGCACTGCTCACGGCGATACAGTTGATCTCGATGTTCTCTCCGAGCGGAAGAGCACCCACCACCAGGACNNGCCGAAATCCATTCCTGCCGCGCGCAGAACACCTTGCACATGGTGCAGCGCCTGGCCCACCTCTTGCTGAAAATCCTTGGGAAGACTGCCGTCGGCATTCCGCCCATCCTGACTGGCGACGTAGAGCGTCTGGTTGGCGAGAACGCCGGCACTCGACGCCGGACCAACATCTTTGCCGTCAATCTTGATGACCTTGACCACACCACCGGTCTGCGCAAGGACCTGGGCGCCGCATGCCGCAAGCAAGAAACCCAAAGCAAACAATGGGCAGCGCTTCGATAAATAGCTGATTTGTCCTCCCTGAAAACCCACCTTATGACCCCGCTCATGCAGATTGTTTGCGAGCTTTGTCAAGAATCTGCCGCAGACGATAACCAACCGTGAGATCTTCCCCTGGCTGCAGGGTCATCGAAATGATCTGCAAACGATTCGGATGGTCCACTCCGTGACCTCTCTCCCCAGGTTTCCTTTCTCGCGCCAGAACGCCGCTGGGATTGCTGTTCGTCAGTACCTCAATCCGAGGCTCACCTGCCCGTAGCTGCTGGTCGCATTGTGCCACCGTCAAGCCAAACTTCTCTTCGTCCCATGTGACCGTCAGGGTCGGAAAACTATTCCCATCTGTCGGGATGGTAATTTCGGACGTGACCCCAGGTACCGTGTCCACTAACTTCTGGATGCGTTCGACCCGCTTCTGCCACTCTTTATTGAGTTCCCCGAGATCCGCGCGCGACCAATAGTCGATGGCCGCAAGCATACCCATGATCTCTTCCTTGCCGACTTTCATGGGCCGGCATACGGCGCCTTCCCATGGACTGGTGTTGTACAGGGCCGCCTCGATCAGGTCCTTCCGGCCTAGCAGCACTCCGGAACATTGCGGGCCGCACAGACCTTTTCCACCGCTGAAACAATAAAGATCGACGCCGGTCTTCGCGTAACGTGTGAAATTCTCAAACGGGGGAATACCGGCCGCGTCGTCCAGCAGAAGGGGAACACCGGCGGCCTTGGTGATCTTGAGTGTGCTCTCGAGCCGCTCGTCCCGCCACGTGGTGTAGACCATGGCGGTTTGCGGAGTAATAGCCGATTGCAAATCGTCCACTGCCTTTGCAATGACAAGTTTGCCTCCGGCGAGGCGGATGGCGCTGTCGAATTCGCTCCGGCCCCCCATCATCACGACTTCGCTTTTCAGGCCGGTTGTGTCGGGCAATTGCCAGACATTTTTTGGATCCGCTCCGGCGATACAAGCCGCAGTCGCCGATGCCATCGCACCGGCTGAACCCGAGGTGACCATTCCAGATTCGCCCCCGGAGAGCTTCGCGAGATGGCGGCCAGCAGCTGCCTGCAGTTCAAACATATCGACAAAATAATGGGACGCCTCCCCCGTGGCTTGCCGCACCTCCGGCAGTTCCAGCGAACCGCTCAGGTAAGTCCAGGTGCCACGCGCATTGATGAACGGCCGGACCCCAAGACGCGTATAAATATTCGCGGAAAAGGATTTTCCCGTATTGGCAGCCACCGTGCTCGCAAAGCTGCGCGCGCCAATGGTGGCAAACAGAGGAGCCGCGGCCAGTAATTTAATAAAAGATCGCCGGTCATTCAGACTATTTTGAAGCTCGAGTTCGGACAATGTATCTCCCTTTCCTGCTTACGCAAAACAAAACGGCTGGCCCGGAAAATATATTTTAAGGCCAGCTGTAACTCCCGGTTGTCGATCCCGGCACGAAGCGTTCTCCAAGGGGGTAATATCGCGATCTTTTCCACCGCTCCCTGCAGCTGATAACTCTACGGCGTCCTGTCTGCGAATGTCGAATGAGGACGCTTGATGGTCGCAATCGCGGCGCCCGCACTCCAGCTTCTTACGGGCGTCAGAGAGAGCGAAGAAGACCTCGCGGTCAGGCACTCGTCGCCCTACTCGCAAGCGCGTTTCATCCCACAAGGGTGGATCTGCTCCCTCTACTCGAGATTCAGGTGCGAGTTGAATCCTCTCCATCATGTGCATGAACCCGGGGAAATCCAGTGACTGCGTTCCGTCGGACAGAGCATTTGCGGGATCGGGATGCACTTCGACGATGAGGCCATCCGCGCCCGCCGCCAGCGCCGCTCGCGACATAGCCGGGATCAGGTCGCGTCTGCCTGTCGCATGAGAGGGATCCGCGATCACCGGCAGATGGCTCTGTAGTCGTGCCAGCACCATGCCCGCCAGATCCAGGGTGTTCCGCAACTCGGGGTCGTACGAGCGGATACCGCGCTCGCACAGCACCACCTGGTCGTTGCCTCCTGCCAGCAAATATTCCGCAGCAAGCAACCACTCCTTCACCGTCGCTGCCGGGCTGCGTTTGAGCAAGACCGGCTTTCGTAACTCTCCCAGACGCCGAAGCAGCGCAAAGTTCTGCATGTTGCNNCACTTGCAGCATGTCCACGTGCTCGGCAACCACCTCGATGTCGTCAGTGCTCAGGATCTCCGAGACGATCGGCAAGCCCGTTTCTTCACGGACCTGCCTGAGAATCTGCAGCGCCTCCACCCCCAGTCCCTGGAAATCATAGGGAGAGGTGCGCGGCTTATACGCACCGCCACGCAATATCATGGCCCCGGCAGCCTTGACCGCTTCCGCCGTTGCCCGCGTCTGTTCATAGGATTCCACGGAGCAGGGCCCGGCAATCACCACCGGTTGGCCAGCGCCGATTTCGACTGTTCCCACCCGAACGACCGTTCGCCCGCTCTCACTCAAACTGCCGACCAGTTTGAGGGATGCAACGGGCGTCTTCGGCTGGGCTATTCCATTGATTGCCGTTGGCTGGATCTCGGCGTCTACGGTAGGGCTGTGCATACCCGTCTCCTAGATTTTCTTAGAAATGCAAAANNAAAAGGGCCGCGACTTGTGTCGCGGCCCTCAGTGGTGATTGCGCTCTTAAACTAGAGAATCAGAATCGAAGATGCGCGCACGCCGCCGGAGCCGCTACCGGAAACCAGTAGCGGTGGCTAAAGAAAAAGGCTTGGCGTGACGCTGTCTGCATCTTGCTTGTCAGCTTAACCTGAAATGCCGGGTTTTGTGAAGCACTATTTGATTGGACGCGACAAGCGCCTGAAGGGCGAATCTAGAGCGGCCCTCCGGCCGCCGCCGCAGTTTGTGGCTTCGACAACGAGCGGAGATAGACCACGAGGTTCCAGGTTCCGTCGGGCTTGACACGTGCGTCTTCGCCATCCATCTCTCCCTTGCNNGGCCAGGTCGCCCGCGCCATCACCGTCCGCACCAGTTGCGGTCGGTCGACGAAGGGCTCCTTGTCGGGCGATGTTCTGAAGTTCTTCGCGGCAGGCAAAGCTAAATGTAACCAGAGGATCAGCCTTCGCTGACAACGCAGCGGTCCGCATTTCGTCGACAGTCAGGTTCCGATCGGCATAATGGCGGATGATCTGCTTGACAACGGTCTGCGCAGCAATCACGACTGAATCAGACGCAAGAAGTCGAATGTGGCTCACGAGGGCATAAAGAGAGATTAGATCGTTGAGATCTTCGAGCCTGTGTGCAAGCGAGTTTGCGTAAAGGCGCGAGGCCTCATGGATAAAGCCGGAATAGAGACTCTCTCGTTGAGTTATCTGCTGGTTCGTGAGGCCGCGTTGGGTGAGGCTTCTTTGAAGACCGCCGCTGGTATTTGTCGCAGCTGTCTGCTCTACATCGGGAGCAGTCCGGGCTCGGAACACCGGCACGTAGCTTCCAAGCCTGAAGTAGATAAGAATGGGATCATTTTCGCCCACTCCTTCGTAGTATGCCTTAAGTTTACTTCGGAGTCGGCGCGCCTCGGTTCGTACGATTGAATCCTGGTTCGGATGGTAGGGAGGCTTTCGATCGTAGACTTCGGATCCGATCACGTATTCCTTTAGTTCGTCCTGCTTGCCACACAGCGCATACTCAATGGTGAAACGCAGGAAGCGAGCGAGCTTTTCGGAAGGTGCGAAAATTGGACTCTGCAAAAGGAGAGCAAGTTGTTGACGGATTGCTTTTTCTGAAACTGTCGTGTCGTTGACGAGACGGGCGTTATCGCCGGGAAACAAATGAGGAAGGAATGGGGGCACGGCCAAGGCGGCCGCTGCAAGACCGCTGGCTGTGTAAAAACGGCCATCGCCGGAACTGAGGTGCGTGTTCATAGTGATCCCTCCCATTTTTCTAGCCGCCGACTTGCTGCGAGTTGACATCAGGAGCACGTCGCCCAGCGCCGAGCAAGCCTGGGCGTTAAGCTGGAACCCCCGTGTGCAATACTCGCGCCTCAACTTCCGGACGGAACGTGCCGAACGCCGTCAGCCGTCGGAGAGCTCGCAGTTGCGCCCGTGCTACCTTCTTCGTGCTGCAGTTCAGAAGAAGCGAGCACTCCCAAGCCGAATATCGCTGCAAAATTGACATCACAAAAACGAAGCGCTCCAGCGGCGCGAGCTGAGTCACGGCGTTGATTTCAGCGTCTCTATGTGTGGTTTGTTGCCCGGGGTTCCACAAATCCCGCTGTACGCCGCTTGACGCGGACGCGGGACATACGATCCCAATTGCGTTCCTGATCATGTTGCGCTCGATCCAGGTTCGCGTGAATTCCTTGAACGCAAATTGTCCCTCGAACGAGTTTTCCACCGCCAAAGCAAAACACTGTTCGGCCTGCCTGTGGTTTGCCGTTAACAAGAAAACGAGTAAATACAATGGCTTCATGTCTCTCTGAAGCACCTCGTAAAAGTCGGCAGCCTTCGCATAATCGACGCGGAAGGTTCCGACCTCTGGTTTGTCACTTCGAAACATGAGTCGTTCCGATTACGACCCAAGGGTAATCGGAGGCGAGACTTTGGGACACACCGGGAAGAACAGTATTTCACCTGTATTTTTTAATAGGATCCCGAGGATTGATGTCCTCTGCAACGCCTGCTATAGCCAGCTCTTCGTTTTCCATTTCATGACAGTGATGTAACAGTTACCTACGCTGCTATTTCCCAAGGAACGTGTCATCCTCGCCCGTAGTCAGCACCAACAGAGCGAGTTCGCGTTTCCAAGGCACATCTCGCTAGTTCACACGCTGTCTTTGAACCCGACAGCTTATGAACGAGGTCCATATTAGGGTTGTCCGTGGGTGTGACCTGAGCAGCTCATTCCAACTTTCCCTGTGAAGGTTTCTCTATGAGTTCCTGCAGCGTAGTAAGTACCGGCATCGACCGGAACGACGGTCTTAAACCAATGAGCGACGATGGGCTGGTTGCAGCGGTGCAATCTGGCCAGGAGTGGGCCTTCGTCGAACTGTGCACACGTCACTCCAGACGGGTCTTTAACACGATCTACAACGTGACAAGGAATCGGGAGGATGCGGAAGATGCGCTCCAGGATTCCATGCTGCGAGCCTTCCTGCATATGAAACAATTTGACGGAAGGTCCAGCTTTGCAACCTGGTTCACCCGTATTGGCATCAATTCGGCGCTCATGATTCTGCGTAAGAAGCGTATCCGCCCCGAAACCTCGATGGATTCAACCGTTGAAGGAGAGACCTGGCAGCACTGGGAAATTGCGGACCCTGAGGAACATTACGCGAGATGCGAGAGGTCCATGCATTTGAAGCGGGCGATCTGCCACCTGCCAACCGCCCTCCGGTCTGTGGTTGAGCTGGGACAGATGGAGGGTCATTCGATAAAACAGATAGCCCACACCATGGGAATCTCGATTCCAGCCACCAAGTCCCGCCTGACACGCGCCAAGGTGGCTCTACGCGAGTCAATGACATAGACACGTAGGGGCGAGTATGCCTCGCAACGCGACACGGCCACGGTCCCAATGGAACAGCCCGCTACTTTCTTCGGCGTCTCTACTGTCGGGAGGGCCGCAGGCACGACCAGCCGCTTGCGAAGGCTGACCCCATAGACTGGCTGGACACAATCACACGCGGATTCCCAAAAGAGGTTCACAAACTGCCTCTTTGCCTCGGCAGACTGCGTGATGTCAGACGTTAAGATGCCGCGACTTGGTTGAGTTGTTCGCCAGACCCAGGGGCATTGAGTGCACCATGAAGAATCAGAGGGACTCCCTCGTCGGGGAATACGCTGGAGATTCTGCCGCCGCAGTTTACGGCTTCGACAAAGAGCGGAGATAGATCACCAGGTTCCACGTTTCCTCAGGCTTGACACGTGCGCCTTCGCCATCCATTTCGCCCTTGCCATTCTTAATGATGTAAAAAAGTTCGCCGTCTGTGCGCCCTTTGAGCGCGGAGGGGTCGCGGAAATCGACCATCTTCGCCTTCATGTTCTTGGCCAGGTCGCCCGCGCCGTCACCGGACTCACCATGGCACATGGCACACTCGTAGCCGTATATCTTTTTGGCCCGGGCCAGGGACTCAGCAGTGGGTTTGACAGGGTTAACTGTGTTCGCGGCATCCGAGGGAATTTTGGCCTCGGGCGCCGCAGCGGCAGTAGCCGGGGGGGCGGGTTGCTGCGCTTGCGGGGGTGGCGCGGAAGCGCCGGTTAGCACCAGAGCAGAGAGAATCAGGAAAGGCTTCAAATGGAGCCCCTTTAGAATGAAAATGGATTTCGCTGAACACTGTACGCCCAAGAGACAATGCTGCGACAGGTATTTCGGCTGCTGTCGGGCTACCAGTCAACAGATAGGACTGACCTGTCCGGTAATGGTGGGCGTTATCAATATCGGAATTTAGGACGGTACCGGTCGGATTTTGGGGCCAGGGCCGAGCAAGGCAACTCATTGAAACAGAAGACGTTATAAGTTTGCAACGCGAGACGATGCCGGGCTTCCCCGCGAAGGACCTCGCCCGTGGTGACGACGGGGCGAAGTCCGTCCATTGGAGGCAAATGATCTTTTGTAATACGATTCGACCCGGAGAAACTATGCTCTTTCTGCGCCTCTTCCTGCTGTTTTCGTTTATCTCCGCGGCCATTCTCGTTGCTCCCGCCCAGGATGCCGCTCAAAACCAGTTACGAGTCGTCTCTCCCAATGGACAGATCGTTTTTGTTCTTTCCAATGGGACTTCAGGATCCGGACAGGCTGCTCTTCGCTACTCAGTTGACCTGCATGGCAAGCACCTTATCGATGCATCGGAACTTGGCCTGGAGATACAGGGGCAGCCCGCGCTCGGTCCCGGCCTGCGCCAAGTTGGGGCGCAACCAGGCAGCGCAGACGAAAGCTATACCATTCCGGTCGGTAAGACCAAGAGCGTTCGCAACCACTACAACTCCCTCATCGCGGATTTCGCGGGGGAATCCGGGAACCGGCTAAGCATTGAGGTACGAGCGTTCGATGATGGAGTGGCCTTTCGATACATCGTTCCCGAGCAGCCATCCATCAAGAGCGTGCGCATCGCTGGCGAGCGTACGCAGTTCCGTTTCAGCAACGATGCAACCGTCTACCCGCTTGTCCTCAGCGGCTTCCAGTCGTCTTATGAAGACGACTACATGACCAGGCCGGTTAGCGGACTTCACCGTGACTGGCTGATCGCGCTGCCGCTGCTGGCGAATGTTCCCGGGACCGGATGGGTAGCAATCACTGAAGCAAATATCGATAACTATGCTGGAATGTATCTGCGCAAAGAAAAGGATCCCTTCAGCCTGAAGGCCGAGCTATCACCAAGAGTGGACCTGCCCGGTGTTGCCGTGGACACAAAGACTCCCTTCAAAACGCCATGGCGCGTGCTCATGATCGGAGACGCGCCCGGGCGGCTGATCGAGTCAAACATCATTCTCAACCTGAATCCCCCTTCGAAGATCGCTGACACTGCATGGATTCGGGCGGGAAAGTCCGCCTGGGACTGGTGGTCGGGCGACGCTGCCACCGGCGTGTCCTTCACGCCAGGCATGAATACCGCGACCTTGAAACATTACATCGATTTCGCATCCGAGTCGGGTTTTCCGTACATGCTCATCGATGCAGGGTGGGCCGCTTCGACCCCAGGAGCGAAGTTCGGTGACTATGCCGATCCGGCGGACATCACCCACTTCAATCCCGCCGTCGACATGCCGGAGTTGCTGCGATACGCCAAGGAGAAGACTGTTCGCATCTGGCTTTGGTCGCATTGGACCTCAGTCGACAAATATATGGACCAAGCCTTTCCGCTGTTTGAAAAGTGGGGCGTCGCCGGCGTCAAGATTGACTTCATGAACCGCGACGATCAGTGGATGGTGGATTGGTATCACCGCGTGGTGGAGAAAGCTGCCGAGCATCATCTGATGATCGATTACCACGGAGCCTTCAAGCCGGATGGCCTGCGCCGCACCTATCCCAATTTGATGACGCGCGAAGGAGTGATGGGCAAGGAGTACTCCAAGTGGTCCGCCCGAGTCACTCCAGTTCACAACACAACACTTCCCTTCACCCGCATGCTCGCCGGCCCAATGGATTACACCCCCGGAGGCTTCAACAACAGCAACCGCGAAAACTTCATCCCCCGTAGGGTGATGCCGATGTCCCTGGGGACGCGCGCGCAGGAGTTGGCCTTATACGTCGTCTTTGAGAGCCCCCTGGAAATGGTGTCGGACTATCCGGAGCAGTACAGGGGGCAGAAAGACTTCGACTTCATCAAGCAGGTGCCCACCACATGGGATGAAGTGCGCGTCATCGACGGGCTACCCATGGTACACATCACTCTGGCGCGAAGGAGCGGCAAGGATTGGTATGTCGGCTCGCTGACGAACTGGGAGGAGCGAGACACACACGTGCCGCTCAACTTCCTGGGCGACGGCAAGTATATCGCTGAGATATATGCCGATGCTCCCGACGCCGCCAGTAATGCAACCCACACTACCTTCACCAAACGCCCAGTGGACCGCACAACCATTCTCGACATACACATGGTCTCCGGCGGCGGCAACGCCATCTGGATCCACCCGGCCGAGCCATAGATCGGGGAGAAATACCAATGAGCCGGATCGTCGAAGTCTCAATCATTCCGTTTCAATTTACCGTTGAGGGCCTGGGGCTGGGCGGGCACGCCGCCATGGGGGTGAGCAATGTTCAATGCAAGCCGGGAGGCACGCTTCAAGTCATGCGTTACGGGGTCGAGATCCGCTGTGATGACGGTGCGGCCGGGCGCTACGTGACGCATTGGGTCGGAACAGAGGGATCGCTGGGACAGGCGATCATGTTGGCGCCTCACCTTCTAGGGCGAGATCCGGAACGGCGCGAAGAAATCTATGACGACCTTAAGCGTGAGTTGCGGGCCTACGATCACATGGGGCACGGGCCACTCGACATCGCGCTCTGGGATCTTGTTGGCCGCAAATACAACATGTCGATCACGACCATGCTTGGCGGGTATCGAGAACGATTGCCGACCTATGCCAGCTCCCACCATGGTCAAGACGACGGTTACGGGCTCAATTCCATCGAGCGCTTTGCCGAGTACGCGTTGGAATGCCGTGAAAAGGGCTTCGTTGGCTTCAAGATCCACGGTTGGCACGATGGCAATCGTAAACGAGAAGCCAAGAACATCCTCAAAGTGCGCGAAGCCGTCGGACGCGACATGGAGATCATGGTCGATCCTGCCTGCGAGCTGCGCACTTTTGCCGATGCGCTGTATGTTGGCCGTGCCTGCGATGAAGCGGAGTGCTTCTGGTATGAAGATCCTTACCGGGACGGATCAGTTTCTGCTTTTGGCCATAAGATGCTCCGCGAGCATCTTAAGACGCCTCTGCTGATCACCGAACACGTCCGCGGGCTTGAGCAGAAGGCTGGGTTCCTGCTCAGCGGCGGCTGCGATTACATTCACCTCGATCCTGAATACGACATGGGGATTACGGGCGCGATGAAGATCGCACACATGGCCGAGGCACTCGGAGTCGATGTGCAGGTGCACGCTTGTGGTCCTGCGCACCGGATCTGCATTGCGGCAATACGGAACACTCATTTCTATGAAATGGCGCTTATCGGACCGGGTATGCTGAACCTGGTTCCGCCGGTGTACGCTTGCGGCTACAGCGACCAGCTGGACGCAATCGACGAGAACGGCACCGTCCCGGTTCCAAATGGGCCTGGACTAGGCGTCACGTACGACTGGGATTTCGTGTTCAAGCACAAGATTGCGTATCACCGGTTCAAGCTGTAAGTAAGTTTCCACAGCATCACCTCTCCACCCGCTCAAAGTGAAGGAGCATGTGGTCCCCGATCGTCCGAAACCAAGGCAGACGGGAAATTCCCCTATCGAGCACGCGCAGCAGGCCGAGCACTCGGGGGTATTTGCGGAAGATCGGTTCCAGATACGACGGGGGAACGGCTACACCAATCCCCATGCAGGAACGCATGAGAAAAGATGGTGAAAACGACTTCCTCACTTCCTTTAAGGTCGGGTAATGCACTTTCACTGCGAAGTCGCCTACCTTCACGGTAGCGATCGCAGAGGATCTGCGGAACGCTGTGCCAACTCTGCCGTGGAGGAGAAACCAAAGCGTTTCTGAGAGGCAGAACCGAGTGGAAAGGCAGACTAGGACGGGAGCGCCCATGGCGACCAGGGACGCCAGGTCGCGGGCAGTCTGATCGAGGTCCGCAACACAGTTCATTCCGGAAAAGTTCGCCAATGCGCCATCGAACAATGCGCCGGGGCGAAGCTTCGACAGATGCTCTGTGTGAAGAAGCTCAAACTGAATTGGAGCATCCGGGGCTTCGGCCTGCATGCGCTGCCGAGCCATCTGGATCATTCGTTCCGATGCATCACAGGCGAAAACGGAGACGTCAAACCGTGCAAGAAAGAGCGCATCTTCCCCAGCACCGCAATTGAGTTCCAGGATATGAGCGCCGGGTTGAAAGGTGTCGGTAAGGACTTCCCATACGGCTGCGCGCTGGGCAGCGATCCTTGCGCCCGTAAACAGGTCATCATACCTCTCGGCGAGACTGTCAAATGCCAGGATTGTCTGATTCTGAATTTCGGAGATGGCAGTCAGGCTTACACCTCCGAAACGGTAGAGAGCAGGCCCAATCGAGCAAGTTGAATGTTACGGCGAAGGCGGCCTGCAAGCTCAGAGTCCGCCGCAAGTACACCGGCCAGACGAGCCTGGTCGCAGACCTCAGTCACAACTGCGGCGGACTCACCTGAGGCGATCGCCGTTTGTTGCACGTTGCGCTGGATAACAACAATACTCACGGAAACGGCAGGAGAGCTGCAGCACAGGACGGGCATCCCGCAAGGTGTTCGGTTGCACTGGTCAGTTGCTCTGCGGAGAGTTCTCCGTCCACAAGTGAGTTGAGGGTCGCGGGAGAGAGATGGCCGGTCATGCGCCGACCTCCCCGGACCGTGCGGGTTGAGCCATGCCGAAGCAGAATCCAAGAGAGAGAAAAGAAGAATGAGGGTCTCCGAAGCCTGCCTGGTGCAACAGTATGCAGAGAAGATCCATATGGGCGTTGCCGACGACAGCAAGAAGCTAAAAGATGCCGAATTGCTCATGCGGCGCACTTCCTTTCGCCTAAATGACATCCTCAGCGGAGCTTCGTATGAGGACCGGCAGGCTCTGGAGGCGACGCTGAAGCAGCTGAATCAGGTTCAGGTGCAGCTCATGACGCAGGTCTTCAAAAAGTAGAATGCGGTTGAATCATCCTTCTTCCAAGCGATGTGATGGTGTCGCGACGGTAAGGTCAGAGTAGTCCGTGACCCGCCCGGTACCCGGCATCGCTGAAACCCAGGTCTTAGAATCGAGAACCTTGCGCACCCGCTCATCTGATAGAGGCTCTCTCTTCTTCTCTCCAGAGATGAGAACTGGCATACGGCAAAACAATTCCCATTTGACGGGAATAAATCGCACGGCGCCCGGTTTGCATCCATGGAGGATTAAGGCTACGCATTAGAATCACCGGAATTGAACTGTTGGCCGGCTAGGTCCGTCATCTGGCTGACGAGCTCGGCATAGAGAAAGCATCTGTCCCTGGGCTGGGCTTGATCCGCCTTGACCTGAAGCGCGGCGAGAGCAGTTGGATTGTTGTCCAGGCCCGAGGCGGGAGCATAGGCACAAGTCGCCAAGGTTGTGGTGCCACGAATTTTTCTCTTTCTGGACCTGGCGCAGATCAGCGCTTTACGGGTGATCTCCCGCACCTCCGTAATGGTGTACAAAGGAGCGCGCAAGCCCCTCCCGCAGATCGCTCGTGAGCTGAACGTGGACGCCGTGGTAGAAGGCACCGTTCTCCGTTCGGGCGACCAGGTCCGCATCACGGCGCAGTTGATCGAGGCTGCTACGGACAAGCACTTATGGTCCCAGAGCTATGAGGGTGAGTTGCGTGATACCTTGGCGCTCCAGGACAGGGTGGCGAGAGCCATTGCAGATCAAATTCAAATCAATTTGACCCCGCGGGAACAAGCTGCGCTAAAAAATGTAAAGGTCGTTGATCCGGAAGCTTACGAGTCCTATCTCAAAGGGCGCTACTTCTGGAATAAGCGAACGGCCGAGGGTTTGAAGGTTGCCCTGGCTTATTTCAACCAGGCAATCGAAGAGGACCCGAAATACGCCCAACCTTATTCCGGGTTAGCCGACACTTATGCTTTGTTGGGAGACTGGCAGTATGCAGTGATGACTCCCAAGGAGGCATTCCCCAAAGCGAAGGCTGCGGCGCTCAAAGCTGTGGAATTGGACAGCGCGCTCGGCGAAGCCCACAACTCGCTTGCATTCGTGTTGGATGGGTTCGACTGGGATTTGGACGCGGGCGGGAAGGAATTCCGGCGGGCCATTGAACTGAACCCAGGCTACGCCACCGCTCACCATTGGTATGCCTGGCACTTGGGTCTATTGGGTCGCTATGACGAAGCTGTTGCGGAAATGAGAAAAGCGGAAAACCTGGATCCGCTCTCTCTTATCATTAACGCCGATTTGGCAGAGCTCCTTGTCCTTGCGCACTCTTATGACGAATCGATAGGACAGAGCCGCAAGACGATCGAAATGGATCCTAATTTTGCTTTCGCACATAATCAACTCGCCCAGGCGTACCTGCAAAAACACATGTACGGCGAAGCGGTCGCAGAACTGCAAAAAGCGGTCCAGCTTTCTGAGAGTAGCCCGACATGCATCGCTAATCTCGCTCGCGCCTATGTCGTATCCGGCAAGAGGAGCGAAGCGGCAAAGCTGCTGAGCGACCTCAAGAAGCGCTCAACCCCCGCTTATTCGTATGCTTCGGAGATTGCTGTGATCTATGTAGCTCTCGGAGATACCGATCAAGCCATGAATTGGCTCGAAAAAGGCTACGCAGAGCGATTTAACCCGGGCGTGCTGCTAAGGCCGGGCTTCGATCCTCTCCGCTCCGACTCGCGCTTCCAAAACCTTGTGCACCGCGTTGGCCTACCCGGGTGAGATCCGCGTTGGTTGTGCTGTACCAAGACTCGCTATTCGACGGGTTCGGACGCCCGTCCGCGTTTATTTCATCGCTTTGAAATAGGCAATCAAATCCTGGCGCTCCTGCGCTTTAGGTACATAAAAGTCCATCTTGGCATCCGGTACCACCATATCCGGACCGCTTAGCCACTTCTCCAGCGTCGCATCCGACCATGTCATCCCCGAGTTCTTCAATCCGTCGGAGTAGGCAAACCCCGGCACACTCCCAGCCTTTCTGCCATACACTCCGCCCAGCCTCGGCCCCTCCCGGTCCGTGTCCAGCGCATGGCAGCCCGTGCATCGTTTCCCAAATACCAGCTTGCCGTGCGTAGCATCGCCAACCCCAGCCAAAGTGGCCTCACTCCCACCTGGATTCTTGCCCAACATCGCAAGCGTGTGCACATCAGCCTGGGAAAGATTCGCTCCCCAGTGCAGCAGCAGATACTGCAGCGGGGGCATCTCCCCGCTCTTTGCCTCGTGGATAATCTTCGCTGCCAGCACCTCCTGCTTCTCCGGCGGCAGCTGCTCCCAATGCGACAGGTCCAGATGCTTGCGCGCCTCGACGATATCCCGTTCCATCAGCCATGACCCCGGAGCAACCCGCGAATACACTGGCCACCGCGTCTCGCTCGAGTGGCAGTCCGCGCATTTCGTCACCAACACCGCTTTCGCATCCGCCGGCAGGTTGGCGCCCTGGAGCAACGTGCCGAGCCCTTTCGCAGGCTCGACACGCGGATTCCCAAACGGATGCACATACCCCAGCCCTGTCACTGAGGCTACGGTCAGCACGGTCAGGACTGCTACCGCCCACGGGCGTTTCACGCCATTTCCGCCAGCGAGGAGTCGACTACAGCCAGATGATTATGCCCACGAACGACCTTGACGTTGGTCACTCCCAGCACGCTCTGCAGTTTGGCCGCCGGAACCGCCATCGGCCCAGGCCCCGGCGCAGCTCCAGGTGCAGGCTGGGGAAACGCCGTCGACATGGCGGTGTGAAAGCTCACATTGCCCTCGACCTTCTGCACCACCTGATGAATGTGGCCGTTCAACACCGTGACCGACCCAAAGCGCTTCAGATACCCCAGCGCGGTCGCCCCATCCTGCGTCCCCCATCCCCACTTCTCATAGACCATCCACAGGGGAATATGCGCGAACACCACCACCGGCGTTGAAGCACTCTGCCCACCCAAATCAGCCTTCAGCCATGCCAGTTGATCCGCGCCCAGGTTGCCCATTGCGTCCACCTGTACGCAATTGTTCAGACCCACAAAGTGAACCCCCTTGTAGTCATGGCTGTACCAGCCAGTCCCCTGCGTCCCTTTGCCATACCGCTGCATGTACAGAGCGCCATCATCGAGGGAAAAATCATGCTCTCCCGGAACATAGAACACCTCTCCGGCCTTCGCGCCTTTGATCACCTGCGCGGCCGTATCGAACTCCGATGCCTTCGAGCTTTGAGTGATGTCGCCGGTATGAATCATGAATTCCGGTTGCTTCATTCCCGGGTGTACCGCATTGATCTTGTCGATAGCCTTCTGCAGCGTCCCGGTCACATTCTGGTTCGCTGCTTTATTGAAGCCGATATGGCTGTCGCTGATCTGCACGAAGGAGAAGTCTGCTACCGTCTTCTTCTTCCCTGGAGCTGAACTTCCCGTATCCGCCAGCAGCTTCGAAGTCGGCACGCCCGCAACGAGCGACCAAACAAGCCCCGTCCCGGCCCATGCCATGCACTGCAGAAAATTGCGCCGGTCGATGCCATCCCCGGCGAGCGCCTTCGACTCGTTCGTCTCCTGCGCTATCTCATCCTCATTCTTCGGTTTCATATCGATCTCCATCCTCAAAGTGACTACCACTGCAGATCAAAACCGGCTTAGCTTTGCTTTATTCCCAGGTAGCCCGCAAATGATTCATGGAATAAATCTGCCTGCGATTCGGTTTAAGGTATTGATGTTCGATACCCTAAGCGTGCCGGCACTCTTTGCCGTGGCGATGCAATCCCGCAACCCGAGGCATACCATGGCGTCTGCCGCCGCCCACAGCACAGCTTTTGAAGAACTCGCGCTCCCACTTTTGCCCTCGCTCTACAATCACGCTTTCTGGCTAACCCGCAATCACGCGGAGGCTGAAGACCTGGTACAGGAAACCTTCTCCAAAGCTCTCCGCGCCTTCGGCTCCTTTCGGCCCAACACTAACTTCAAGGCCTGGATCTTCCGCATCCTCCGCAATACTTTCCTTACCTCACGCACTGGCATCGCCACTTCCCGAACTGTCTTCCTGGAAGATCATCCCGACGTGCTCGACACCACCGACGCCAGCCCCACTCCGGAGGACAACCTCATCCGTCTCGACAACCAGGCAGCCCTCCACGCAGCTCTGGAACAGCTTCAGCCGCAACTCCGCGAAGCCCTCCTTCTCTGCGACGTAGAAGAGGTCAAGTACAAAGACATCGCCCTCATCCTCGATGTCCCCATCGGGACGGTGATGTCGCGCATCTCTCGCGCCCGCCGCACCCTGCGTCAACTGTTGCAGCCGCAGTTCGGAGAAATTCAATGACGCAAATCATCGAACATCTCAATCCGGAGACGCTCAACGCCTTCATCGACGACGAACTACAAGCCAGCGAGCAACAGGGAGTTCAGCAACATCTAGCCGGCTGCCACCAATGCACCCTACGCGTGCTCTCCGCCACGCAGCATAAAGCCGCAACCGCTCGCGCCGGCCATCGCTTCGCACCACCGGCCGACGCTCTCGCCCGCCTCACGGCTCAGCTTCATCGAGAGCCGCAGAGGACCGCGCGCATTCACTCCATTCGTCCCATAGCATGGACGGCCCTCGCCGCGGCGCTCGTGCTGGCCATCTCACTCATCGGCTGGCGCCAGGTCCATCAAAGCAACGCCCTCTCCGCCGAACTACTCGACCAACACCTTGCTACCCTTTCCAGCGCAGCGACCCCTCAGGTCATCTCGACCGACCGCCACACCGTTAAACCCTGGTTTCAGGGCCGTCTTCCCTTCAGCTTCAATCTCCCCGACTCCGGCGCCCTTCCGCCCGACGCGACCCTCAAAGGCGCAGACCTTGCCTACCTCAACGGACAGCCTGCAGCCTTGCTCCTCTTCACCATCCACAAACACCAGGTATCGGTCTTCGTGGTCCAACGCACCGGGATCTCCGACAACCCAGCGTTCAGCCGCATAGCGAACAACCGCGCCGGCTTCTCCATCCACTACGCCACCACGCGCGACCTGCGCTTCATTGCCGTCAGCGACGTCAATCCAGCCGACCTTGATCTCCTCGTATCGGCTGTGGTGAAGGCACAATCGCCGGGTTAGAATTTACGCGGAGGGTGTAGTCTGGTAGCACCTAATAAGGTGCGCCACCTGGGATCACCAATGCTGGACATCACAAAAGATATTCAATCGCTCACGACCTTTCGCCGCCGCTCAGGCGACTTTATGAAGCAGCTCAAGAAGAGTAAGCGTCCCGTGGTGCTAACGGTTAAAGGGAAGGCCGCGGCCGTTGTGCAGGATGCCGAGGCCTATCAGCGCCTGCTCGACATCGCCGCTCGCACTGATGCACAGGAAGGAATTCGCCAGGGTCTGGACGACGTAGCACGTGGCCGAACCCGCCCCGCACGCGAAGCATTCGACGAGATTCGCCGCAAACATGACATACCACGTTGAGCTGGCCGATCGCGCAGTTCGCGATCTGGACGCGCTCTACCAGGAAAAAAACGTAGCCGGATCCGAGGCTGCTGCCCGCTGGTATAACGGGCTCGAAGGGGCAATCTTGTCTCTTACAAAGCGTCCTCACCGCTGTCCTAAGGCTCCCGAAGCTAGAAATTCGAAACGGGATCTCCGGCACCTGCTGTATGGGAAGAAACCGCATGTCTATCGCGTCATTTACGAGATCGACGAGCGGCGACAGACGATTTGGATTCTCACCATCCGGCATGGGGTGCGGAGGAATGTCCAGAAGGACGGTCTTACCTAAATAGCCGGTCGCAGCTAATGCAAGGGCGCCGCGTAGATGCGCGCGGCATTGTCATGAAGAAACGCGTGCGCAAATTGAAGGGCTTGCTGCTCGGTAACCTCGCCGTTGAGGATCATCCCGGAAAGTGCGGCGGCGAGCGCTGTGCGCGCAGACTCAACGGCCAGCCAATCGTTCTCTTCCGCCCCAATCGCTTCGTTGAACGGGAAAGCATCCGAGCCAAAAACGACCTGGTCAGGATAGAGCAACAGCCAATGACGCAGGACCACGGCGAGGTCCTTCGGATACAGATAGACACCCATCAAGGAGGAGTCGAGATAGACATTCTGCCGCGCCGTAAGCCAGATTGCCTACTCCTGGAACGGATATCCACCGTGCAGCAACACGAAGTTCACGTTGCTGTAGCGGGGGTCACGCAGCACGTTCTCGAGATTGAGAACGTTGCCACCGGTTACGCTGAAAAAGTCCCCAGTACCCACGGCCGTGTGGATTTGCACGGCAAGATGTAGGCGCCCCGCCTCCCGCAGAAGGTGGCGAAACATGAAATCTTCGAACGCAGCGTGCTCTGCCGCGGACGGCTTGCCCCCCGAGTTATACCGACCGTAGATCCTCCCTGCGTCGGCCTCCGGCGTGTCATCGAAATGCAGGCTGCGGAAGTAGGCAATCTCAAACTTGATGGAGACGCCACCTTGTCTGCGATTCTGCTCCAGAATCCTGGTAACGAAGGCCAGGTATTCGGGAAGGGTCTTGGGCAACGCACGCAATCCGGCCTGCTCAAGTTCGCGCTTGAGTTTCTTCTCCTGCAAAGGAACGTAAACACTCAGGTCCTCATTGCGCGCGGTCAACTCGCTGTTATCCAGGGGAAAGAGAAAGGAGTCGACGAAGAAGACCCAGCGGAATCGTTTGGGGTCGAGGTAGTCGCCCATGGCGACACGGTTGGCCATCATGGTCTCGACGTTGAGCTTGTCCAGTATGCGATCGAAGTATTGATATCCCGGATAGGTCCGGCGAATCTCTGCCTTTTTTGCGATAAGCCACTTGAGGTGTTCCGGGCTGTTGTCGGAGTAAGGATAGTCAAAGAGGTCTTTTGACGCTGCGATGAGTTCCGGATTTTCCAGGCGCAAGCGGAATGGGGCGTGCCCAGGCGGCGACACCATCGCGTCGACGTCGCTATCTTCTGCAAAACCAGGATGGCCATGGTCGTCGAAAATAGCGATCTGGTGAATCTGCCGCAGCATACGGTCGTATGTCTGCTGATAACGCGGCGCCATATTCGGGCTCGCTTGCCCGCGCAGCAGGCAGGAACCCACAATCAGAATTGCAGTAGTTAGACTCAGCCGAAAAGGACGCATCACCAACTCTTCAAGACCGCGCGGTTTCCGGAACTGGCAGTAGTTAGAGGCCTTTGAACAAGCCGCCGTCGACCAGCAGAGTCTGGCCGGTAATGTACGACGCTCGTTCTGACGCCAGCCAGACGATGGCGTCGGCTATCTCCTCCGGCTGACCAATACGCTTCAAAGGCGCCTCGGCCCATAGGCCCGCTTCGAACTCCACTGGGCTGACACCCATCTCCTGCGAGCGCTTGGCAATAAGCTGCTTCAGACGCTCGGTCGCGGTGTACCCTGGCCCCACATTGTTGACCGTGATGCCATCCTTGCCAAATTCGTTAGAGAGGCTCTTGATCAAGCCGAGGACGCCCGCCCGTACCGCGTTGGAGTAGATCAAGTCGGAGACCGGCTGGCGCACCGTGATGGAAGTAATCGTGACTAGCCTGCCCCACTGGTTCTTCTGCATCCAGGGCAGAACCGCACGCGCAAAATAAATCACGCTCATGAAATTCAATTCCATTGCGCGGTGCCACTCCTCCGTCGTGGTGGCCAAGAACATCTTTGCCGGGGGGCCGCCGGCGTTGGTCACGCAAACGTCAACGCCTCCGAATTCTTGCGCAACGTGCTTCACGAACTCGTTGACTGCGCCAACATCGGTCACGTCGAGCGGTTCGGCCAATACCTGAACACCGTAGCGTTCGCTGATCTGTCCCGCTGCCGCGTTCAGCTTCTTGGCATCGCGAGAGCACATCGCGACTCTCGCGCCTTCGCCTGCGAACTTCTCTGCCGCCGCTCGCGCGATACCATCGCTCGAAGCAGCGACGATGACATTGCGGTTCTTCAATCCAAGATCCACGTCATAGTCCCTTCCTTTATTCTGTTTCCGCCATCACCCCTTCGTGACAGTATGGGCTCAAGCTTTGGCGTCAGCATCATATCGAAGGTAGGCATCGTCTTTATCGATCCAATCCTGGCGTGGCGGATTAAAAATGTCCAGGTCTACCGTATCCTCGAGCGCCAGGGCCTCATGCGGCATATTGGGTGGAATGCACAGCACCTCACCGGCAGAGACAGTGATTTCCCGGTTGTCGATGTGGAAATGTAATGCGCCCTCCAGAATGTAGGTGATCTGCTCATTGTGATGACTGTGCAAAGGCACTTTCGCCCCCTTCTTAAGCAGGACGCGCGCAACCATCATGTTGCTACCGACGATTAATTGACGGCCTATCAGCGAGTTTAAGCTTTCTACTTCAATCTCTTTCCACTTGACGTAATCAGCTTTGGCTTTCTCAATCGCATCGGTATCTGCCATATTCAATTCCTCTAAGAAGGCCCCCGCACTTCTCCGCGGGGCTCAGCAAAAGTTATCACAAATCGAGCTCTGCCTTTGCGTACTCTCCCTGTCTTGCATGGGCGACCTGGCTCCAAGTACCATAGGCCAGCATGCCCGACCATGCGCCCCGGGCGCCATTCTCCCTGTATCCTTGCCTTGCATGACTGACCGCGTTTCAAACAGCAATCCGCACCGGGCGACACGCGCCCTTGCCGCGATCGGCGTGGGCGCGATGCTTATCTATGGGTCACGCATCCTCTTGGATTTCTTCGGCCCCGCTCTGCCATATTCCATGCCGAAGGAGGATCAGGCCGCTCTCGACTCCGACGAATTCATTCAGTTCCTCAGTCTGGTAACGGATGGCACCATTCGCCATTCACGGATCTCGCGGCTTAAGAACGGAGTCGAATTTTACCCGGCACAGCTGGAGGCCATCCGCCGGGCAAAACATGCCATCAACCTCGAATTCTACGAGTTTAAAGAGGGGCAAATCGGTGATCAGATGTTGGCTTCGCTGACCGAACGCGCCGCGGCCGGGGTTGAGGTGCGAGTGATCGTTGACGCGCTCGGCAGCTTCGGTACCCGCACTGCCTACTTCGATGGCTTGCGCGCTGCGGGCGGTCGGATGCGCTGGTACCATCCACTTCGTTGGGATACGTGGCCAAGAGCGAATAACCGCACCCATCGCAAGCTGCTGATTGTGGATGGCGAGACTGGTTTTATCGGCGGTGCGGGCATTGCCGATCACTGGCTGCACGCAACATCGGTTCCGGGATGGCGAGACACCGTGTTTTGTGTGGAAGGAGAAGCGGTCGCTGGCCTGATATCTGCTTTTTGCGAGAACTGGCTTGAGGCGTCGGGAGAAATTCTCTCCGGTTCCAAGCAATTTGCTTTCCGCGCTACACCCGAGGGCGCCGAAAGCTTTGTCGTTTCCAGCACGCCCCACGGTGGAGGCACCCAGGCGCGCATCCTCTTTCAAGCGCTGATCAACAGCGCGCGCGACACCATACGTATTACAACGCCTTATTTCCTGCCGGATAGAAGCGCGCGCCACGCATTGATCAGGGCCATTCAGACGCGGGGCGTGGCGGTCCAGATTTTGACCGCTGGCCCTCGTATCGATCATCCGATCATCCGCAGGATGACTCATCACAGCGTGCGCCACCTGCTGGAGGCGGGCGCGGAGATTTACGAATATGGGCCGTCGATGATCCATGCCAAATTGATGACCGTCGATGGGCTATGGAATGTAGTCGGGTCAACCAATTTCGACCACCGCTCCTTTGCACTGAACGATGAGGTGAACCTTGCCGTCCTCGACCGTCAGCTTGCGGCGACCATCGAAACAGATTTTTTCGACGATCTGAAGCAGAGCCGCAAGCTTAGTTTGTCCGCGCTCCAGCAGCGCATACTGGTGGGAAAAGACGAATCTGTGCTCGACGTTATTCTGGAAAAAGAAAGCTGAAGGCTCTGTGTCTTGTGCAGATCAGGTAGAACGCCAGGCCGCTGCAACAGCCTTGTGACGGCGACTATCAAACATCGGCTAGCCCTGAACGGATTCGTGAAGTTGGTTCCAACGACTCCAGCTGACAATTCCCAATTCTGGTTGGGGGGAGTCAGGCAGCATCGAGAGTAACTCGAGCAGGTTCCCATCCGGGTCACGGAAATAGAGAGATGCAGCGGGCATCCATCCAATCACCACCGGTTCCTCGGTCGGCTCCCCCAAAAAGTTAAGGGGAACAACATTGGCTGCCCGAAGGCGCGCAGGGGCGTCCAACAGGTCAGAAAGATCCGACCGAAAGGCAAGGTGGAGGCTGAGCCGTTGGGGACCCGTCCCCACCTCCCACAAACCGAGCATTGAGTTGCCTCGCCCACCCATCCAGTAGAAGGCGACACGACGCTTCCAAGACACGTCCGCGAGTTCCAATCCCAGAGTTTCGCCGAAGAAATCCATTGAGCGTTGCAGATCAGCGACGGTCAGATGGCTCTCGAAGCGATCGCGAACAGGAATCATGCTCATCTCCATCTCCGCCAATCGGGGTGGCCCCGGATTTCCTACTGTACAGCCGAGAGACCAAACACCAGAACTCTAATTTAAAACTCCCGCTTTCGTAGGTTTCAAGCATGTTGCAGCAGCTCCGTCCTATACTTCGGGGCGAGCGCTCCAGCCTTCGCTCTGAAGTCCGCCTGAGCTTTCTCGTCCAGTTTCGGAGGGGCGGTTGTCCGGGTTGCAACCGGTACGCCCACCTCAGCGAAGAACTCTTCCTGCCCGGCAGGAGAGCAGATACATAACAGACGCACCGGTAGCTCGCCCTTGTTCTGAAACTGATGAGGTGCGTTGGCAGGTATATGGAGGGTCTCGCCCGCACCTGCAACCGATTTTACGCCTCGAAAGGTAGCCTCGATCTCACCCTGAAGGATGATGAAGGACTCCTCAAAATCGTGCCTGTGGGGCGGTGGGCCGCCGCCCGGTGGGACATACATGTCGATAAGGCAGAAGCGGCCCGCTGTGTCTTTCCCTGTCAAGAGAATCGTGTACGTGTCTCCAACCAACCCGATGTGAGGTAAGTTCTGGTCATCGGATTGTGTAAGGACGAGATTCCGTCTGGGATCATCAGCTGCAATGGATGAACTGGATCGTGTCGTGATATCTGAGCTGCTGGTCATTATGCTTCTCCTTGATTCAGTGTATGTGACGAACGATTTATTTCCGCTCGCTCTGCCACTGTAGAGCCGTCTCGCGGGCAAAGTCCTCATACCAGCGAGGGCGATGTCCCAGCAGCGAGGTCAAAAGTACGGGCTGAAAGCCCGCACCTGGAGTTTCTACATTTTT
>PLZN01000150.1 GCA_003152195.1 Acidobacteriaceae bacterium | reverse complement strand
GCTTGCCGGCGGCGTGCAGCCAGTCTCCATAAACCAGCGGATGACCGGAGGTTTCGATCAGCCGGACATGCTCCAGCCCAACTCGCTCGAGTTCCCGGGCCAGGCTTTCGGCAGCGAACCGGACATCGCCCGCGTGCTCAGGAAGCGTGGAGATGGAAGGGATGCGGAGCAGCGATTTCAGTTCCTCAAGGAAGCGCGTTTGCTGGCTGCGGGCAAACTCGAGCGGGGATGGCCTAGATCGATTCATGGATCGGTTCACTCCTTTAGGGACCGGGCTGGGCCTTGTCTTTCGAGCTATGGTGGGCCGCTCCCAACCGGGGGCGGCGCTCAGGATGTATCCTAAACCTGGGGGAGTATTCATGCTGGACATCGAAATCACGCCTCGCGATCTCGCTGCCCAGTTTCAATTGAAGCCGGCCAGCCTGGTCCTGCTGGATGTTCGCGAGCCGTGGGAGTATGCGACCGCGCAGATCGCCGGATCGAAGAGCATGCCGATGGGCGAAATTCCTTCCCGCGCCTTTCAGGAGCTCGACCCTGAAGCGCACATAGTCACCGTGTGCCATGCCGGTGTCCGTTCCTTGAATGTCGCCGTGTGGATGCGCAACCAGGGTTTCGAGAAGGTCCAGTCCCTGGGTGGCGGCATTGATGCCTGGTCCCGGGAAATCGACCCCACGGTGCCGCGCTATTGATTCAAGGGGACCGCTGGCCGCTGCGGGTCTCAACAGGCACTAAGCAGTTTTGCTATTGGTGTAAGTGAGGAAACTGGACCGAACGCGGCCATTCCGCTAAAGAATGGCCGCACATAGCCAATCTCTCCAACTCACCGTGATAGCAAAAATGCTTTAAGCAGTCCAACAATGGCAATCGCGGACGCCGGCGCGTTCAGCGTTATCCCTCTTCAGTTGTAGGCCGGGGGCCGAGCAGATGAGGGCGTGATACAAGCAAGATAGGGATCCTTAAGAAGAGAGTTCAGAGCAGCTATGGGAGCTACCGAAAGAGTATTGATTGTTGAGGATGAGTTGCACGCTCTGGCCGGTCTGGCAGAGCTGGTATCCGGCTGGGGCTATCGCACCGAGACGGCACGAGACGGCATCGAGGGACTGGAAAAGGTATCGGAGTGGTTTCCCGGGATCATCGTGACCGACCTCAAGATGCCCCGGATGGACGGCTTGGAGCTGCTGTCGAGATTAAGCGAGATGCAGTTGAACGCGGCGGTCATCGTTCTGACCGCGCAAGGCAGCATCGAGCGCGCGGTCGAAGCGATGAAGATGGGGGCCTATGACTTCATTCAAAAGCCCATTGATCCAACCCGGCTAAAGACCGTTCTGGCCAATGCCAGCCGCCAGCGCGAGACCGAGCGCGAGCTGGAAGTTACCCGCCGCAAGCTGCGGGATACAGGCTTTCTGGGATCGCTGGTGGGCAGCTCCAAGAAGATGCAGGAGATGTTCGCCATGATCGAGCGGGTCGCCCCCAGCAACGTGTCCGTGTTGATCACCGGGGAGAGCGGGACGGGCAAGGAGCTGGTGGCACGTACCTTGCATGAGCTGAGCCCTCGCCGCGGCAAACCGTTTGTCGCCGTCAACTGCGCCGCCATTCCCGAGACTTTGCTCGAAAGCGAACTGTTCGGCCACGAGAAGGGGGCCTNNTGGGCACGCAGGCCAAGCTGCTGCGGGTATTGGAAGATAAGAAGCTGCGGCGGCTGGGCAGCAAGGTCGAAACGCCCATGAATGTGCGCGTATTAGCGGCCACCAACAAGAATCCGGAGGAAGCGGTATCCGACGGGCACCTGCGTGCAGATTTGTACTACCGGCTGAACGTTTTTAACTTGCATATGCCACCTCTGCGAGAACATAAAGAAGATATCCCGGCAATCATCGAAGCCCTGCTGAACGACATGAACACCAAGCATGGGCGGCAGGTCAAAGGGGTGGACGGAGAGATGCTGACCCGCTTGATGAGTCACGATTGGCCCGGCAATGTGCGTGAGCTGCGCAACACCGTCGAACGAGCCGTGATTCTTGGCGGAGAGGGATACCTGGAAACCCGGCATCTGCCGCCGACTTTCGGCCAGCGCTTCATGCGTCCCGATGCCGGCACCTCAAACTACAGCGACACCGGCGTTCACGTGGAGATCGGAAGCACCGTGGACGAAGCCGAGCGGATGCTCATCCTGAAGACACTGGAGTCGACACGCAACAACAAGACGCGGGCGGCCGANNCAGCCTGAAGACGCTGCACAACAAGTTGAAGGAGTACGGCAGCTCCAGCAGCAGCGAGACGGTGGAAGAGCGGCCGGTGGCCTAAGGCATTTGCTATGACTGCGATGTGGTGGGATCGGCATTCTTCGACAGAATGGTTCCGTTGGTACCGGTTTCCTCGCGTTCATCCATAGTAAAAATGCTGAAACAGTCTCATATATATGTGCCCGTTCCATAGGGCACGAGTTTCACTTTGAGGCGGTCTCGCAGGGCCGCCATCTTTATCGTCGATAACCGGCTTTGGGTGACTCCCGCATGCGATTGAAGACCAAGCTCGTGCTCGCGATTACCGGATTGGTATTCATGGTGGTATGCACGCTGTCCTGGATCTTTCTGGGCCAGCTTCTGCGCCAGCGCCTCACCCAGGCTTACTCCGCCAATGACATGGTGGCGCACCAGATTCTCTTTGCCACTCGTCGAGCGCTCGAGACCAACGTTCGCAGTGTCGACGCCAGCGATCCCACGGCGTTGCGGGCCGCGGTGGCCGAGGCGTTGCGCACCGATACCGGTCTTACCGCGCTGCTGAACTCGGCCATTCGCTACTCTCCGACTGTCTTCGATGTAACCATCGCGGACAGCGAGGGTCGAGGCCTGGTGAGTACCGATCCCACCAATTTGGACCACCTGCTGCCACAACGGCAGGAATACGCCGAGTTGCAGAACGGCGGGTTGCTGCGACTCCTGGAGGTGGTCTTCGGACCGCCTCGCGTGTACAACGTGACCCTGCCGGTGGAGGCGCATTCCGAGCCATTCGCCACCGTCCGGGTTGGCGTTCGTACCACGTTCCTGCGTTTCGTTGTCGAACCCTGGCTGGTCGCCGCGCTGACCTATACCGGGGTCGCCATCCTCTGCTCGCTGATCTTCGCAGCATTTTTGGCCAACCTGGCCCTGAAGCCGATTGAACAGATCGGCGCCCGGCTGGACGCGCTGGCGCAGGCAGAAGCCGAAGTCGCCGTCGAAGCGGGTGGCCGCGTCCGTTCGGAGGACGCCGTGGTGCTGGTCTCGCACAAGATCGAGCGCATCGGCCGGCGCATGCGCAATGTCGAAGAGGTCTTCTCTGCCCTCAAAGAGAACCTGGACCAGATCATGACCAATCTGCAGGACGGCATCCTGCTGTACACCCACGATGCCCGTGCGGTGCTGGTCAGCGATTCGGTGGAACGCTTTCTGGGCATCAGCCGCCAGCATATCCTGGGCGCTAAGTTGCACGAGGTCTTCTCCCGCGAGACGCGGCTGGGGAGATTGGTGCGCGAGTCATTTGACGCCCGCATGGTTCTGGTGCAGGAGGAGATCACCACCGAGACGGGCCGGCACGTCGAGATCTCGCTTGATTTCATTCACGACGATCGGGCCGTCTATCCCCAGGAGACCCTGGGCGCGCTGCTGACGCTTCATGACCTCGAATCGGTACGGGAAATAGAAAGCGATCTGGAGCTGTCGCGACGCCTGGCGGCCATTGGCCGATTGACGGCGGGCGTCGGTCACGAGGTCAAGAATCCCATCAATGCCATCGTGGTCCACCTCGAGTTACTGCGTAACAAGCTGGGCGGCTCGGATAACAAAGCCATGCGGCATCTGGAAGTGATCGAAAGCGAGATTCAAAGACTTGATCGAGTGGTGCAGACGCTGGTGGATTTCTCCCGCCCGGTGGAATTGCAACTCAAAGAGCAGGATCTGCGCCGGGTCGTCTCCGCCGTTTTGATGCTGGCTTCGGCCGAGTTGGAGACCCGCGACGTTCATGTGCAGAGCGATCTGCCTGACCACCCCGTAATGGCTAAGGTCGATGCGGACCTGTTGAAGCAGGCGCTGCTGAACGTTGTCCTGAATGGTGCACAGGCCATGGCGGAAGGGGGCAAGCTGCAAGTGCGGCTGGCCGAGGACGGCCGCATGGCCCTGCTCAGCGTTCACGATCAGGGGAGTGGAATTCCTGACGACGTCAGGGACAAGATCTTCGACTTATACTTCACGACTAAGAAAGACGGCAGCGGCATTGGCTTAGCCATGACCTACCGCATCGTGGAACTGCACAATGGTTCGATTGAAGTAGAATCGGATGCAACTCACGGAACGACATTTACTTTGCGTTTTCCACTCAACAGTCCTCAGGAGAACAGGTTGCGTGGATACCTCATGCCGGACGGGAGCAGCTCAGCGGAATCGATCGTTGCCAAGGAGCCCAGGAGATGAGGACGGTCCACCGATTCTCGTCGCTGGCGCTTCTGGCCATTCTCTGCACCGGGTGTTCCCATCGCAAGACTTCACCGCCGGCACAGGCGCAGGCTCCGCCACTGCAGACCGGGAAAGGGACGCTGAACCCGCCCAAGACTACGCAGCCGCAAGAAAAATCGGAAACGCCGCTGGCTTCTCCTCTGCCGCCACCATCGGCGCAAAGCGTGCCGTTGCCGCCACCGCCGCCGCCGAAAAAGGTAAGAAAGCGGGTCAAGCAGCCCCCGGCCAAACCGGTAGATACCGCCCAGGCTCCAGCGGCCACCACCGCGGGTACGGCTCCTCAGCCCGCGGCGCCAGCTCCCCAAGTCGCTGCGCAGGCCGCTCCCCCGCAACAGCCGGCGGCCGACCATGAGACCGCCTCCCCCATTGGTCAATTGACGACCGGTGACAGCGCCATGGGCGAAAAGGCCAAGCACGAGACAGAGGATCTGATCAACGAGACACTGCAGGGGGTGAACGCGATCAAACGTGCCCTCTCCACGGAAGAACAAGTCACCGCCGCGAATATACACACCTTCCTGAAGCAGGCTCAGCAGGCGCTCGACAATGGAGACACGGACGGCGGCCAATTGCTGGCTACCAAGGCCAAGCTGCTGCTGGACGAGCTCACCAAACCCTAGGGCCATTCTCCTCAGCCATAATCCTTGCAACAGAATTGTCATCCCGACCGGAGCGAAGCGCAGTGGANNTTGACACTGTGTTCGGAACGGCGACAGCACACGCGATCTCCAATGCGAAGCTGCAGTGCCTCCTGCCCGTCGACGGTGAGGAAGGTGAGATCGGGAATGCCCTCAATGCTGACACTCACGTGCGCATCGCCGCGCACCACCATGGGACGGATGGTCAGCAGGTGCGGGCATATGGGAGTGATCACCAGCGCATCCACGTTAGGAGCCAGAATCGGTCCGTTGGCGGCCAGGTTATAGGCAGTGGAACCCGTGGGAGTGGAGATAATGACACCGTCGGCGCGGAACGATGCCGCGAGCTGCTCAAAGAGA
>PLZN01000073.1 GCA_003152195.1 Acidobacteriaceae bacterium | reverse complement strand
AAATCCGGGGGGATGGGGCACCCGGCAGTTTCGTCAAGCCCACCACGCTTTACAGGAAATCTGGGGTACACTTCGCGCATTAAGAAACTGCCACGGTTGCGATTTCGGCCGGTTGAGCGGCGATGGCAAAAAGCAATGGTGGGCTTCGCCCGGATTTCCTGTGTGGCTTGGTGAAATAAAAGACCTTCATGCGGCTTTCCTTACAGAAAGCCGCACACGCGATCCCGTCTGGTGCTGCGTAACAGGAAATCCGGGTACGCCGATGCGAACGTGGGGCACCCCCACCCTCCACTCCGCACCCCTCTGACGCGCGGTCCGATCTCTGCTAGTCTTAAGGGTTTGCTATTGGCTTTCTGAGGTGCCTACAAGCATGGCGTTCAAATTCAAAGGCGTTGACTTTATTCAGTTTGACGCGCTGCTTTCCGGCGAGGAGCTGCTCGCGCGCGACACCACCCGCCAGTTCGTTGAAGACAATGTTATCCCCATCATCGAGCAGTGCAATCGCGATGGTCGGTTCCCGCGCGAGCTGGTCCAGCCCATGGGCCAGCTTGGTTTCTTCGGCGCCAGCCTCGAAGGCTATGGATGCGCCGGTATGTCCAACGTGGAGTGCGGCTTGGTGATGCAGGAGTTGGAGCGGGGCGACTCCGGCCTGCGCAGCTTTGTCAGCGTGCAGTCCGCCCTGGTCATGTATCCCATCTACGCCTTTGGCAGCGACGCGCAGAAGGATGCTTGGTTGCCGCGTCTGGCAACAGGGGAAAAGCTCGGTTGCTTCGGGCTGACCGAACCCGACTTTGGCTCGAACCCAGGCGGCATGCGCACCCGGGCCCACAAAGAAGGCGACGAATACGTCCTCAACGGCGAAAAGATGTGGATCACTTCGGGCTCCATCGCTGACGTAGCGGTGATCTGGGCTAAGGTCGAGGAGGAAGAAGGCCGGGTGCGCGGCTTCCTGGTGGAAACCAATCGCCCCGGCTTCTCGGCCTACGATGTGCATGGCAAGTGGTCGCTCCGCGCCTCCGTGACCTCCGGCCTTTCCCTGCAGGATGTCCGCATCCCGGCGTGCAACCTGCTGCCTGACTCGGGAGGGCTCAAGTCTCCTCTCATGTGCCTCAACCAAGCCCGTTATGGCATCAGTTGGGGAGCCTTGGGGGCCGCTATGTCGTGCTATGACACCGCGCTCCAGTACTCCCTGCTGAGAAAGCAGTTTCGTGAAGAACCGATTGCCAGCCATCAACTGGTGCAGGAAAAGCTGACCTGGATGATCTCCGAAATCACTAAGGGACAGCTCCTCGCCCTGCAGGTCGGGCGGCTGAAAGACACCGGCAAAGTGGGCTTTGAACATATCTCCATGGCCAAGCGAAATAACGTCTGGATGGCCCTGGAAAGCGCCCGCCTCGCCCGCGACATCCTCGGCGGCAATGGCATTACGGACGATTACCCGGTAATGCGGCACATGATGAATCTCGAGTCGGTGAAAACCTATGAAGGCACGCACGATATCCATGCGCTGATCATCGGGCAGAGCGTTACCGGGATTCCCGCGTACTAAAGCGCTTTCACAATCACTTTGTCCGATCCGGCCTCAGCAAAGTGGGGCTTTTCTTGGTGAAAAGCCCCGTCTGAGCCATTTTCACCGGCTACACCTATTGTGAAACCGCTTAGACCCAGGGTTGCCGTCCAATACAACCTTTCCTGGTTGTTCCCGCAACCTAAGCCTTAAAATCGCGTCCTATTGGGTAGCGGTCCATAATGGGCTTTAGGGGTGCTTGCGCATGGATGTGAAGTCGGCGTCAAGGAGAGTTCTCCGGCTGGGAAAGATTCAGCGCCGTCCCGAGCTGGACGCCTTGCGCGGGCTTTTTCTTGTCTGGATGACGCTCACCCACCTGCCGACCCGTCTCAGCGAATTGGTCAATCAGCCTTTTGGCTTTGTTTCCTCGGCCGAAGGTTTTGTTTTTCTGTCGGCCATGCTGGTCGCTACGCTCTATATCCACCAGGCTGCGGAAGACAGTGAGGGAGTGCGCACAAGACTCTGGAAACGGGCGCTCCTCATCTACGGCTATCACCTGATCATGCTATCCGTGGTGTTCACGGTTGTGGCCGCATACGCCGCGCACACGCATCGCGCGGCAATCTACAACCTGCTCAATTTTTACCTGGCCCACCCGCTCACCGCGATCATCGGATCAGTTCTTCTCATCTATTGTCCGCCGCTGCTGGACATCCTACCGATGTACGTCACCTTCCTGCTGCTCACGCCCTACATCCTCAGCGTGGCGGTACGCCGGGGCTGGAGACGGATTCTGATCGTCAGCGGCATCCTTTGGCTGTTGGCCCAGTTTGGTTTGCGCACCTGGATGCATTCCCTGGTTGTGCATACCTTGCACCTGCAAATACCGCTGCAGGAGACGGGAGCCTTCAACCTATTTGCCTGGCAGGCCGTTTGGGTCCTGGCTTTGTGGTTGGGAGCCAGATCCGCGCAGGGCGAGAACCCCTTGCGCAAGCTGCCGGGTTACGTCTTTCCCTTGAGCGGAGCCATTTGCCTCTTCTTTCTGGGCGTGCGCCATGGCTGGCTGGGCACTCATCTCACGCCTGAAACGCTCGGCCTGGCATTGGATAAATGGCAGATCGGTCCGCTGCGCGTGCTGAACCTGTTCGCCTTTTCCTGCATGATCTACTGGTCCCGGAAATATCTCACCCGTCTGGTGTTGGTCGAGCCCTTCTTAACCCTGGGCAAAGCTTCGCTCGAAGTCTTCTGTGCTCACATCTTCTTTGTCTTTGCGGGTCTGGCACTCCTGTACGGCGAAATGAACGAACTGCACGGCCCCTACGCCATTGTCCTGTTAACCATTACGTTTACCGCTCTGATCCTGGTCGCTATTCGGGAGGTGCGCCGCAAGCGAAAGGATCGCCAATCGACGCCGGCTGGTGAAGCGAACCGCATCCTGCGGCAGGACGTTGCAGAATCGTTCCATCCCGTGCCTAGCTTGAACCCTCCTCAAGCAGAGAGCGGAGCGGAAGGTTAGCGCTCTAGAGCGGTTTCACGATTTCTGTGCCCGATCCGGACTTAGCAAAGTGAGGCTTTTCTTGGTGAAAAGCCCCGCGCGCGGCATTTTCACCGATTACGCCTATCGTGAAACCGCTCTACACCGCGACAGTGAAGGTGTCTTCGTGGCGGACGACGTTGCGGTAAAGCGTGTCACGCTCCACCGGCTCGCGGCCAGCCTCACGGATCAGCCGAACCAGGTCGGAGCGCCGCATCCCCTGTGGGGTGGTTGCTCCGGCATCGTGGTAGATCTTTTCTTCCACCACGGTGCCGTCCAGATCGTCGGCCCCAAAGCGTTGCGCGATTTGCGCGATCCCGGGCGTCATCATGATCCAGTAGGCTTTGANNTGCGCGATCTTGGCCGTCATCATCTGCCAGTACGCTTTGATATGGGAAAAGTTATCGAGCAATAAGCGGCTGACCGCGATCTGCCGGATATCAGTGAGACCGGTTGTCGTGGGCAGATGACCCAGCGCGGTATTGGCAGGATGGAAGGCCAGAGGAATAAACGTTTGAAAACCCCCGGTATCGTCCTGCAGGGCACGCAAGCGGAGCATGTGGT
>PLZN01000454.1 GCA_003152195.1 Acidobacteriaceae bacterium | reverse complement strand
TTTAGCCCCTGAGGTATGCTTTCCGCCAATTTCACCCGAATCTGGAGTTTTTCCGCAGCCTGTGGGAAACCGGGGTCCCCGACACGCGATCTTTGCGTGACGGGGTGCAAAGAATGGCGCCGCGCGTAGCCGATCCCGCCCCATCACAGTAACAGCAAAGATGCTCTCGTCGGTAAGGTGTCTGCATGCAGGCGCCAGGGCCGGATCCAACCTGAATCACCTCTGCCAAACGCTACGACTCGCCATCTGGGAGACGTCATCGCCCCAAAAAAGACGATCCTACGACCCCGTAGCTGACGCGATTTCCACCTTTTGATTGAAACGATCTCAACCTTTCGGTTGACAAAGGTTATTTGTCTGGAATAGCTTTCTTCTGGCAACGATGTAACCGGTTACTAGGCCATTGTTTGAAAACGGTTACTCAATCGAGTCAGCGCCCACAGGCGCAAATGACCGTGGTTTCAAGAACGTGGAGGTTTTTCGGATGGGCTTTGAACGCAATCTCTCCCGCTGGTTTAAATCCTTTGGCTGCATAACCCTTATAACTTTGTGCTTCCTTCTGGTTCAAAGTCCGCGCGCCTTCGGCCAGGTAGATGAAGGATCAATTACCGGCACCGTTCAAGATCCCACCGGCGCGGTTGTTCCCAATGCGAAGGTGATCCTGCTAAATACGGACCAGGGTATAACCCTTCAGACCACTACCAACGCCAGCGGCGAATATACCTTCTCGCCGGTCAGGATCGGGCACTACACCGTGTCCGTCACTGCTCCCGGTTTCTCCAAGACGACCCAGGAGAATTTGCAGGTGAACGTGTCGCAGGCCCTGCAGGTCAACCTTCAACTTAAGCCAGGCGCTGCGACGGAAACCGTTCAGGTGACCACCGCACCGCCGCAGCTGCAGACCGAAGAGGCGTCTGTCGGGCAAACAGTGACCGGATCAACCCTAAATAGTCTGCCCCTCAATGGGCGCAATTTTACCTTCCTGGCGCAGCTTGGCGCCGGCACGCAAACGCCGCAAGCGGACACACGCGGCAATGCGGCCTCCGGCGCTTTCTCCGCCAATGGTCTGCGCCCCTCGCAAAACAACTACCTGCTGGATGGCATCGACAACAATTCCAACGCCGTCGACTTCCTGAACGGAACGAACTTTAGCGTCCTTCCTCCGCTCGACGCGATCGCGGAATTCAAGGTCCAGACCGCGGACTTCAGCGCCGAGCTGGGCCGTTCCGCGGGCGCGGTTGTCAACGCTACAGTCAAGTCCGGCAGCAACAGTCTGCACGGCGCGGCCTGGGAATTCTTCCGCAACGATAAGCTCGATGCCGCGGACTATTTTGAAACCAATGGCAAAGGCGAGTTGCGCCTGAATCAGTTCGGAGCTTCCGCCGGCGCCCCGATCATCAAGAACAAGTTCTTCTTCTTCGGCGACTATGAAGGCCTGCGGCGGGTGCAGGGCAATACGCAAAGCGGAGTTTCCGTTCCCACGGTGTTCGAACGCAACAACGGGTTCACCAATCTCTCCGACCTGATCACCGGGCAAGGCCCAGGTAGCACCAGCACCAGGTCGGACGCCCTGGGACGATTCATACCTCCCGGCACAATCCTGGACCCTGCCACAACCCGAGCGGTCGCAGCGGGCGCGGTGGATCCGATCTCCGGCCTTCAGAATACGGGTAGCAGCATCGTCTATGTTCGCGATCCATTCAGCGCGGCATGTGGACCCTCCACCAAGTCCTTCTCCCTGGCCGCCTGCCCCGACCTGAATCAACTTCCTGCCGGCCGGTTGGATCCGAACGCCATCAAGCTGTTGAATCTCTACCCGCTGCCGACCAACGGTTCACTCGCTTCAAACTTTGTAGCGAGTCCCAAGCTGTTCGAGCACCGCAACGCTTTTGATACCCGCTTCGACTTCGATCCCACGCAAAAAGACCAGGTCTTTTACCGGTTTAGCTGGGTGGATGACCCGCAATTTATTCCCGGGCCTTTTGGAGGCGTAGCGGACGGCGGAGGCTTTCAGGACGGTGTGCAGACGGCGCGCTCCAACCAGTCTGCCTTGGCGTGGACCCATGTCTTCACGCCCAGCACGGTTAACGTGGCCCGCGTTGGGTTCAACC
Organism: Acidobacteriaceae bacterium; assembly: GCA_003152195.1. Taxonomy (GTDB): domain Bacteria; phylum Acidobacteriota; class Terriglobia; order Terriglobales; family Acidobacteriaceae; genus PALSA-350. Next base: position 9,929 of record PLZN01000454.1, on the reverse strand, counting down.
ACCTTCACACCACGCGGTTCGGCCCGGAAGGCAGCACCACGGGCATTCCGGCGCAATATGGGATTCAGGGTATCCCGCAGGTGTCTGAAAACGGCGGCCTCCCCGCCATCTCCTTCAGCGGACTGCAGACGCTGGGAAGCAATTCTTTCTTGCCGTCGGACGAAGTCAGCCAGACTCTCCAGGTCACAGACGACTTTACGAAGATTTACGGAAATCACAGCTTCAAGATGGGCATTGAATACCAGACCGTAAAGTTCTCGACCCTGCAGCCGGCGTACTCACGGGGCACTTTCTCCTATAACTCCAACAGCTCTTCTCAAAGCTTTACGGATATTCCAACCGTAGGCGGGGGCGCGACGGGGCGCGCGCAATTCCTGCTGATTCCTCAAAAATCGACCGTTACGAACGGAGTTGATTATGTGGGAGGCGCCGACCAGGTTCAGGCCTCCAACATCAACAAGACCTACGACCAGCGGATCTACTTCGCCACCTACTTCCAGGACGATTGGAAGGTGACGCCCGAGCTGACTCTCAATCTCGGTCTGCGCTGGGACTACTTTGGGCCCATCAACGAGACCAACGGCGGTCAGGCCAACTTCGTTCAGTTCGGGCCTCCGAACGGGACTCCCACATACATCATCCCGGCGACCGGGAAGGACGTGAGGACCTTGTCTTCGACCGCCAACACTCCCAGCCTCAAGGGCAACGGTTTTATCGATCTGTTGGCAAAGGATGGAATCACCCTTGAGTCCACCGACAAGTACGGGCAAGGACTGACTCAACAGCAAAAAAGCAATTTTGCTCCGCGTGTAGGCTTCGCCTATCAAGCCAGCCCGAAGCTCGTGACGCGTGGCGGCTTCGGCCTCTTCTACAACGCATTTGAGAATCAGGGATATGGGCCCAATGTCGGTGAGAATTATCCCTTCGTCTACAACTTCAACTATGCCCAACAGAACCTCGGCATTCCGAGCGTTTCACCCATCAGCGCCGGCAGTCCGTATGCGGGCTGCTCGACGGCAGGTCCGGGTGGAACTGCGACTCTTTCGGCTGGTTTCTCCTGCATTGCATTTTCGCCTGCGGTCGTAAACGCCGCCCAATTGGGGCTTCAGGGAATTCAGTTTGCCTACAAAACCCCCCGCACGTTGAGCGCCAATCTCACTTTCCAATATTCTCTGACGCGTTCGTTATCCGCGCAGGCCTCCTATGTGTTAACCGAGGGCTCGAGTCTGCAGACAGGGCTTGGCAACAATAATGTGACTGCACTCTTGCCGGCCGGCAGCAGTACTTCGGGTGTGGTCGGCGGAGGGACTGCAGGAACACGTCCATTCCCGGATTTCGGGCAAGGCGGGAGTTACCAGCAAACCATAGGGCGAAGCAACTACAGCGGCTTGCAGACCAAACTGGAACAGCAATACGCGAACGGGTTGCAGTTCCTTTTCGCCTACACCTGGTCCAAGACGCTCTCTGATGCCGGCGACTTGCTAAACGGCGGGAGTATCAGCGGGTACCGGGCACCCGCTGTACCGGGTCTTGGTCCGCGTTTTGATTGGGGTCCAGCCGATTTCGATCTTCGGAACGTATTCCACTTCAGTGGCGGGTACGACCTGCCATTCGGCAATGACAAGCATTTCCTTGCCAACTCCGGAAAGATCGCCAACGCGGTCGTCGGAGGCTGGAACCTAAATTGGATCACTACCCTTCAGGGTGGCCAACCGATCAACTTCCGTTGCCCAGCTTCAACAACGGCGGGGACGAGTTGCAGCGATATAAGGGTTCCCGGGCAAAGTCAGCAGCTTGGTCTGCACAAGGATTCGAACAACAAACTAAGTTGGATTGGGAACCCGAAGGCCTTCCAGCAACCTTGCCCGTTGGGAGCAAGTCCGCCGGCCGGATGCATACCCGCCACTGGCACTGCTCTCTTGGGCGGCGGTTCGGAGACGCTCAGGGCACCCGGAGTTCGCACATTCAACTTCTCCACCCTCAAGAACATCCCGATCAGCGAGCGGTTCTCTATGCAGTTCCGGGCGGAGTTCTTCAACATTTTCAACCATCCGACTTTCAATGCGCCTAATTTCGGTGGCAACGGCGTGACCTCGGTTCCGAACTCCAATAACTTCAACAGTACGGCCTTCGGCGAAATTGGATCGACCCGCTTCGCTCCATACGATCCGAGGCAGATCCAATTTGCTCTGAAGCTGCTTTTCTAAGCTAAGATGAAGGCACCCGGAAAGGCCCGCAGGTTGCGGGCCTTTCCGCGGTATTCTTCTGCGTAGCGCTTTGCTCACGCGGCGATCGAGCGTTTTCACTTCCGGTGCATAGGGATTAGCCGATATCGGCGTGGCTTGTCCTCAGGAAAAGCCGCACTTCGCTGACCCTTGCCACGACACCGAAGAAGTGAAAATGCTTACCAGAGGTGGACTGTGAGCAACGGGCCTCGGTTTCGATGGGTGATTCTTTGGTTTCTCGTGCTCGGCGCGGTGTTTGCGGTAGCCGAAGACGACCAGAACCAAAAGCTGGACCGGCAGTTTCAGTCGGCGGTGGCCCAATACAATGCAGGACAGTTCGCCCAAGCCGCAGCCCAACTCGAAGATCTTTTGCCCCGCGTACCGAAGAGTTTTGAGGTTCATGAGCTTTTGGGGATGGTCTATGCCGCGCAGTCGCAGGATACAAAAGCCATAGAACATCTCGAGGCGGCGGTTCGCCTGAAGCCGGATTCGGCGCCTGCCAGAACGAATCTGGCGGTGAGCCTTTCTCATGCTGGGCGCCTTGAGCCGGCCGGGGAACAGCTCCGGAAGGCGCTCGAGTTGGAACCTCGAAACTTTGACGCCAACCATAACCTGGGTGAGTTCTACATCCAATCTGGAAAGATAGCGGACGCATGTCCCTTTCTTGAACAGGCACAGCGAATTCATCCCTCTTCCTATGACAATGGCTACGATTTGGCCTTGGCCTATTTTCTTACCGGAAAACTTGGCCAGGCGAGGCAGCTTGTTCAAACCCTCATGCACGCGAAGAACACGGGAGAGCTGCACGATCTGCTAGGAGAGGTTGAAGAAAAGGGTGGAAAATTTGTTGCGGCGGCAAACGAATTTGAGATCGCTGCTCACATGGATCCGAGCGAGGGCAATCTGTTCGATTGGGGAAGCGAGCTCCTTCTCCACCGGACGTACGAGCCGGCTATTGACGTCTTTGAAGAAGCTACCCGGCGTTATCCCAATTCCCCCCGGCTGTTGATTGGGTTAGGAATGGCGCTGTATTCGAGGGGCAAGTATGACGAGGCGGTCAAGGCCCTGCTCGCGGCGGCTGATCTAAATCCTGCCGATCCTCGCTGCTATCTCTTTCTCTCCAAGGCCTACGACAGCTCTCCCAACCAGGCGGAAGACGTAATCCAGACATTCCGCCGTTTTTCTGAGCTTCAACCCGGCAATGCGCTGGCGATTTATTATTACGCCATGAGTTTGTGGAAGGGAAAGCGGGCCGAAGATCCCGGCTTCGACCTTCGGGAAGTCGAATCCTTGTTGCAAAAGTCCGTAGCGCTCGATCCGGCGCTTCCCGAAGCGCACGTGCAGCTGGGCAATCTCTACGCCGACCAGCATGCGTATGACAAGTCCATTCCGGAGTATGTGCGTGCTCTGGAACTGAATCCGAATCTTCCCGACGCCCATTATCGTTTGGGACAGGACTACGTTCACGTCGGGCAAAAAGAGCGCGCCCAGAAGGAATTCGAAGTCTATCAGCGGCTGCGAGCGCAGCACATGGCCGACCTCGACAAGGAAAGGGCGGAAGTCCGGCAATTCGTCTATTCCGCGAAGGCCGCCCCTTCCACCAAGCCGTGATGAGAGCGGTTGCACATAGGTGATAGCGGAACGAAAGGGAAAGTTGAGTCGCCGTCACAAATGTGCGCGGACGATCATAAGGTGGATCTGAGTTGAGGGCCCAATCATCATTCAGCCGAGAGCTCGCCATGCAGCTTGGCCGCACCAGGCGCGACTTCTTGCGCAGTGCGGCAGGAGTGGCGTTGTCCACTGCGCTGATGGGCGCCAGTCCCCTGGTGCGCGGCGTGAGGGCGGCAAAGAAGCGGAAGGTAATCGTCATCACCTTCGGTGGGGGTGCCCGGGACCAGGAGACATTCGCACCTCAGGGGCAGGAGAATATCCCGCACCTGCTGCATGAACTGATTCCGCAGTCGAGCTTCTTCACCCAAGTGGTGAATCAAGGGATCCTGGGCCACTACGTGGCGACTGCAAGTCTGGCAACGGGAGTCTACGAAACGCTCAATAACTTTTCCTCGTTACCCCCGGAGCATCCCACGGTATTCGAGTACTTCCGCAAGGATTTGAATCGGCCGTCCTCCGACGCGTGGGTTGTCGCGCCCAGCAATGGGTTCAACCGGATTGGTGAGAGCGAATATCGTTCCTATGGTCAGGGTCTGGGCGCGAGAGTCGTTTTGCCCAAGCATTTGCTCAATGCTGCGGCCTCCGGCAGCGCCGCCGATTACCAGCATTTGCTTCGCGACAACTACGAAAATCCCCTGTACACGCCGCAACTTGCAGGCGGCGAATTCGAGTTGCAGCAACTGCAAATGATCCTGAAGCTTTCGGTCGATGACTTCAAGGCGCATGCACTTACGGTGTCCAGCCCGGACGAGCTCTCGATGTATATTGCGCGCCGGCTGATGCAGCAGGAGTCTCCCAGCCTTCTTTGGATCACCATGCACGATATCGATATCGCCCATGCCGGGGCCTACTCGCTGTACATTGATGCAATCCAGCGCACGGATCGTCTTTGTGCGGAGCTCTGGAAGACGGTGCAAAGCGAGCCCGAGTACGAGGGCAACACAACGCTGTTTATTCTCCCCGATTTTGGACGGGATGCTGACGAGGATTCCGGCGGAAACGGATTTCAGCATCATCGCACGGGCGACGCAGCCTCCCGGACAACCTGGATGATGGCCCTGGGCGCAGGGGTACGAGAAGGCGCGATCTATGACCACCCGATGCAGTCGATCGACCTAGTGCCCACGCTTGGAGCGATGATGGGATTCTCTCCTTCCCTTGCGCAAGGCAGGCCGATCAAGGAATTGATTTAGTTCTTATGCTTCCACAGGATCTCAAAGCCGAGCAGTTTGCCGGGTATCCTCCCCAGGCAAGGAAGCTGGTCGTCGCTCACCTGGACGCGCTACAGCAGCTTCCGCTCAGCTTCGTGCCCAGCTTGTTGCGGGAGGTCATTGATTACGACTTCAAGTTTCCAACCGAGCGTTCGGCAATCGATAGGGAACTAGCCAACCTCAGTTCTCTTTCGCCGGCGGGGGTCAAAGATTGGTTTCAAGCGTTTTCGCAACTTACCCTCTCCTCGAAACTTGAACATTTCGACTGGATCAATCAGCCGGCGCAGTTTGTCGAACAGTTATCGGCACACCTTTGGACCACCCACCAATTGGATGGGTTTCGCAAGGCCGCGATCGCCTATGGGGAGCGTTTGCAGTCGGCCGTGCCGCCCGAACCGATTCCCGTGCGCAGACTCGGAATTGCGGTCATCGGGCAGGGCGTTGCCTCGTACGATGCGCCGCTGTTTCGCAACCTGCGTCCGCACGGCGCTTTTTTTGCGAAAGTCAAGCCCGACAACGGGCTTGAGCTGCTGCTGAACGCGGTGGCCGCACGGGCCAAGGCACATCCTGTTCCTTACGGCCATTGGTACGTCGATGGGGGGCAGGAAGCTGACCACAGCCCATCTCTTGCCTGTGTGTCGTATCGGGCGCTGGAACCGGCACGCGCCGCCTTGCTCCACAATATCCAGACAGAACTTCAGCGCCCTGGCATGGGGCCGGAAGAACTACGCACGCATTTGGCTCGGCTGCTTCCTGCAGACCTTGGCATGGAGGGGTCAGGAGACGCGGTGCTCAACCGCTTTCAGGTCAAGCTGCTCACGGAGGGCTCCGGGAGTCAGATCTTCAGCACCACGTTCGCCCAGTGGACAGCCCGCGAGGCCTTGCGGCGTGCCCAACCGCTGACCCTATTAGTGCGCTTTGCCCCACGACAGCGGCAGAAGCCAATGAACGAGTTGCTGTCCGGTGGCCAGAGCAATGCTGAGCTCGATTTCACCGGCTCCTTAATCGACGCGGACATGGGTGCCTACTATAACTGGCTCAACCAGCAGCGGCTGCCCGGATCAGAGCAGTCTGCGTTCCTGGTGTGGTTCGAAGGCCATAGCCAGGCACTTGCGATTGGGCCGAGCCTCCCCCGCGGAACAACGTCGAACACGATAGCCGATCTTGGAGAACTGCTTTCGTTGGCTACCGGCTAGAATTGCTGTTGTCGGCCGGATGTCTCTTCCGTGGAAGGTGCGTAACATTCTCTTGAACCGGGTTCCCGAAACACAGTCAAGGCGTAGCTCCGTACGGTTACTCTTCTTTCTTGCTATCCTGCTCCTCCCTGGCGCTTTGCCTGGTCAATCGACCACCATAGCTTCCTGGGGAGGCGTCCTGCGTGACGCAGCCGGAAACCCGCTGCAAGGAGCGAAGGTAGAACTCCGTGCGCAAGCCCAAAGACGCTCTTCGATGACAGATGCTCAAGGGAGCTTTGCTTTCAAGAACCTTCCCACCGGCTCTTACCAGCTTTATGTCGAAGTGGAGGGCCACCTCACCCGCTACGGGCAGCCGGTTGAGTTATCCCCGAACGCGGCCTCTGCGGTGCTGAGCTTTTCGAGCCAAGGCGCACTCTCGCTGGTGTTCACGGAAAATGCAGCCGCAAAGACCGGCGGCGAGGATCTGTCCAGCCACGCTGTGAGCGAACTGCCCTTGAACAAACGAGACTTCAGCCAATTGCTGCTGCTCGCAGCAGGAACAATGACGGATGCAAACGGAGCAACCAACTTTACACAACAGTTCGCGATCAATGGCCAGCGGGGCGTGGAAGCGGTCTTTGCGATGGATGGCGGCGATATCAGCGATCCGGAGATGGGCGGCGCCACGTTTACCAACTTCAACGTAGATGCGGTTCAGGAGATCCAGTCGAGCTCCGGCTGGATGCCCGCGGAGATTGGCCTGGGAGCCGCCGGTTTTACCAATATCGTCACTCGTTCGGGGAGCAGCGGCTTTCACGGCTCGGTCTTCGAGTTCCTGCGCAACTCGGCTTTGGACGCACGCAACTATTTCGATTACGCTTCCATCGGCAATCCCGGACGCCTGCCGCCGTTTCGCCGCAATGAGTTCGGCTTTACCAATGGCGGTCCAGTCGTTCTTCCGCACCTGTATGACGGCCGCGGAAAAACCTTCTACTTTGGCGAATACCAGGGCTTTCGCCAGGTATTGGGGACCACGCAGGTTTTGCCGGTGCCAACACTGAGCCAGCGAGCCGGTCTGGATACGACCGCCTTCCCCGGCGATACGCTGCTGGTGCCGGTGAACCCACAAATCGCAAGTGTACTGGCGCGGTATCCGCTGCCGAACAACCCCAATGGCGCTTATGGCGTGAACACTTTCTCCACTTCATCTCGGGTGGCCACGGATGCGGACCAGTTCTCCATCCGTATCGACCAGAAACTGGGCAGCAAGTCCCAGTTCTTAGCCCGCTTTAGCCTGGACAATCTCACCGGGCCCACAACCAATCCCGATCAAACTGCAATCAGCCCCAACTTCGGTATTCAATACGTCGACCATCAGCGCAACCTGCTCTTTACCTACAAGCGCACTCCATCCCCTCGCTTCAGCTTTGACTCTTCCATCAGCATCACGCGCACCACGCCATCGTTTCACACGACTGATTTCACTGATCCGGCGGTCAAGTTCAATGACGGATTGTATGAGCCCTTCAACCAGCCGGCAGGCTCGGTCATGAGCTCGTTTGGCAATCTCTTTGTTGCCCGGCAGAACTTTTCCCTCATTCACGGCAAGCACACCCTGAAAGCTGGGGGCGAGATCCGGTTCAATCGCGATACCAGCTATTTCGGCATCAGCCCGAACGGTGAGTACGACTTCGGCGGGGGTACGGCCTACTCTTTCGTTGACATCCCATCGCAGAGCGGTGAACACAATATCCACGCGGGCGATCCCTTGCCCGACACGCTCACCGGCCTGCTTACCGGAAGCCCATTCGCGTATACCGCGGCGGTCGCGCCTTCATACTTCTCCAATGGCCCGCATATTGGTCCGGCCGCGGTCAACCGAAATGCCGGCGCAATGTACGCACAGGACACGTGGAAGTTCTCGACCGTTACCCTCGATTACGGACTGCGCTACGAGATCTACTCTCCCATCACCGAACGAGCTAAGCGCACTTCGGCGTTCCTCCCCGTCAACACTCCCACTGGTCCTGGGCAGGAGTTTCTAGTCAACCCCCAGCCGGGATACCAATTCAACTTGAACGGCTTCGGGCCGCGGGTTCAGTTAGATTGGCGCGCCACCGGCAAGCTGCACATCCGCGCCGGCGGAGCCATCACGACTATTCCGCCGAACCTCTGGCAGGATAATCTCCTTACCGGTTCGACCCCGTTCGTGATTTATCCGCGCCTGACTGCGGCCAAGGGCGCGCCATTGCCTTACGGCTTCCAGATCACGCCCGCGGAGCTGCCCCGCGCCTACACGCCCTCGGGTGAAGACATTTTTGCCCGCGGCAGCAAAAATGTGCCTGCCAATACGGTGATGGATGTGGAGCGCTATGAACAAGATATGGCGGCTCTCGCGCCCAGCCACCAGGTCACACCACTTAATCTCCTGGCGATTGACCGCAACTTCGGCAACGGGTATTTGCAGACCTGGACCCTGGGCCTGGAGCGCAGCTTCGGTCAAGTTACGGCCGATGCTGCGTATGTTGGCACCGCCGCAGTCAAGCTGCCCCGCATCAGCTTCCCCAATGGATATCCGGGTGCCGATCCTGTGTTTGCTCCCTATACCCAATTCGACAGTGCAGGCAACGTTATCGGTGGTTTCGGAACTGAGCAGCTGGTCACCGACACATCTCATTCCTCGTATCACGCATTGCAAAGCTCCTTGCACGGAACTTTGCCTTACGGCGGAACTGGAATCCAAGCCAGTTATACGTGGTCGAAGTCACTCGACGACACCAGCTCCGTGGTTGGCGGATTTATCACCGGGGCTACGGGCGCGGTGGTGCAGAGCTTTCCCCAGGATCCCAGGAATACGCACGCGGAGAAAGGCCCTTCAGTTTTCGACGTTACCCACGCGTTCACGCTCAGCGTAGCTCAGGATCTGCATCTGGATGACGCGGCCTTTCTTCGGCCCATGGGCAAGAAGGTCACTGGTGGTTGGGAATTACTCAGCATCTCCACCATCACCAGTGGCGCGCCCTTCACCGTCTACTCAGGAATCCAACAAACGGGAGCCGGTTCCTACGGCGTGGACCGGCCGGATCAGATCGCTACTCCAAAGCTCTCGACCGCCCGCAAAGTTCGGGATGACTACTTCGGCCGGGGTACGGAGAATGCCTCTTTCTTCTCGATTCCCATCCATCTGCCCGGCGGCACCGGCCCCAACCAGGGTCTCTTTGGCACCCTCGGACGCAACACCTTTCGTGGGCCGCCCTATTACGATTACGACTTTGCGCTGATTAAGGACACGCCGGTCGGCAGGCGTTCCAGCGGTATAGAACTGGTCGATCTGCAGTTTCGCTCCGAGTTCTTCAACCTGTTCAATATTGTGAATATGGGGCTGCCCGACAACATCATTCAAGGCTCAGGCTTCGGGATTATCAGCCGTACCGCAGGAACCTCGCGCCAGATACAGTTCTCGCTCAAGCTGATCTATTAAGAGAACAGAATCCTGACGGCTCCACTTACGATGGAGAAAACAAACCGCAGATCCCTCCGCTGCGCTACCCCGGATTTCCTGTCGAGGTTGGTGGCGTTGTTGAACTGCATGCGGCTTTCCTTGAAGAAAGCCGCACACGCGGTCCTGTCTGATGCTGTGTAACAGG
>PLZN01000222.1 GCA_003152195.1 Acidobacteriaceae bacterium | reverse complement strand
CAGTCAATTGCCCCATCTCGCCAATCCTTCAGCTGACCGCTTCTCGGCCTGCCAGGAGCTGCTCGAAAACATATTCGAGCCGCCCGGTTTGCTTGAACAAATTGAAGTTGTCTAAAACACGGATCCTCCCGGCGAGGCTAAAGCGCTGCCATAGTTCGCCGTCCTGCATCAGCTGGAGAATGGCCTCTGCGAGTGCCCGAGGGTCGTGCTCGCTCACCAGCAAACCTGTCTCCCCATCCTTCACTGCCTCTGGGATCCCGCCACTTCGCGTGCTGACGACCGGCAGACCCATCGCCTGCGCCTCGATAAACACAATCCCGAAGCCTTCCGCGTCGCCTGAGCCTGCGATCACGCTCGGTACACAGAAGACCGACGCCCGCGCCATCCACTCCTTTACTACGGCGGTTGGCTGGTGTCCCAAAAAGCGACAGCGTACGAGGAGGGCAGCCGCTCGCGCCTCGTAGTCCACACGCAGTGGGCCGCCGCCGATCACCACCAACTCAGCCGCCGGACGGCGGCGCTGAACCTCGGCCATCGCTTCGATCAGGTTGCCGCAGCCTTTCTTCTCCACCAGGCGCCCGACAAACAAGACAATTTCTTCCCGCCGCCGGAACGTGGGCGGCTTAAACCGCTCCACATCCACTCCTATGCAGTGAACGATCGTGCGCTCCCCCGGATACCCCAGCGCGAGCCCTCGCCGGCGCACATACGCTGAGCAGGTTAAGAAGAGTGCGCCTTTTTTCTGCAGTATCGGGCGTCCTTGCACGTACTCCCGGCCAAGCCGCGTCGCCCCGATAGCCTCGTCGCTCATGGTCACGTCAAATCCGTGCAAGGCAGTCACCAGCGGCACACCAAGCTGTTCCGCAAGCTGCATCGCCGCGTAGCCGTCGGGCGCGAAGTGCGCATAGACGAGGCGTGGAACTCGCGCTCGTAGGCGCGCGATCTGGTCGCGAGTAGGACCTACATACCGAAAGCGAAGCTCTCGCAGCTTTCCCGACAGGCCGCCGCCGTCGACGGTCCAGCTTTTGTCCTCAGGCAGCTCGATCCCAGCCATCCTGCGCCAGCCGACGAAATAAGGTGAAAACCGCCGCATCGCCGCAGCCTGGGCCACGATAAACGTCTCCGAGGGCGGCAACAGCTGGATGCGAAAGACCACAATGGTTCCCTGGTTCATAGCGGCCGCGCCCCAGCCCTTCCTCCGGTCCCAAGAACCTGGCGGTAGAGTTGCTCGTACTGCGGCGCAATCTGCATCCAGGAAAAGCGTCGCGTTGCCTCACGCGCCGCCTCGCCGATCTTTGCCAATTTCTCCAATGGCATCGACAGAACGCGTTCCATGTGCGCCGAAAGTCCGGTCGCCTCTGCGTCCATCAAGAAGCCGCTCACCCCGTCTTGAACCACGTCAGGATGCGCTCCCACCGCGGTGACCACAACCACCGTCGCTGCGCTCATCGCCTCGATTGTCGACAGCCCGAAGCCCTCGTACCTTGAAGCGGACACGAACAGGTGAGCCCGTTCCAGCAAACGGTATAACTCTTCCCGGCTGGCGGCTCCATGGAAGCGCACCCGGCCGCCCAGCCCAAGCTCAAACACGCGACGCTCGAGCGAGCCGCGCAACCCCGTGAAATCCGCTCCGACCCACTCCAGCCGCAGGCGCGGATAGCGGTCCTTCACCAAAGCCATGGCCTCGAGCACCTTGTGAACACGCTTGTTCTCGGCCAGCCGCGAGATGCCCAGCACCAAGCCAGGCTCTATCCTTTTCTGCAGGCTCCAAAAGCGATCGATGTTGGCGCCGTTCTCTATGACGTGGATCCGCTGCGGCGGCACAATCTTCCCGAACATCTCGCGATCGTGTTGGCTCACGCAAACCACCGCCTCCACGCCGCCCAGCGACTTGCGGGTGATGGTCTTGAAGTACATCTCTTTGAAGCCGCTTGCCCACTGGGTATGGAAGAACCCCCCGTGCGTACTTACCACCAGCGGGACGCGATGCAGCAAGCGCAGCAGGCTGAGATAATCCACGAAAAAATCGATGGCGTGGATGTGGACTAAGTCGTATCCGCGTATCTCCCCTAATGCTGCCGGCGCTACCGGATAGCGGCGAGACCCCCAGTGCCGCATACGGCGCACCGCGATTCCTGCTTCAATCGACTCCGCGGGCGCCATGGCTCCGGTGGAAAAAAGCAAGCGTAATGTCGCCACCTGCACCGTGTGTCCTTTCTGCTGCAGCGCACCACTCAAGCCTTCCACGACGCTCTCCACGCCGCCCTCGGCAGGAAGAAACTGCCTGGTTAACTGAAGGATCCTCATAGCAAGTGCACCAGAGAGCGAAGCGAAGGATGTCCAGCTATCCAATCGCGCAAGCGGCGCCGCCGGCGGCGCGGCAGCAACCACATCGCCAGAAAGATCGCATAGTCGCGCGGTGTACTCTTGCCATGGCGCAAGGCCTCCAGCAACAGCAGATGGAATGCGCGCCATGCGCCCTGGTCGGAAGCCTCACAAGCGATTTGGTACAAAACGAAACCGGTCAACGCGCGCGGGGTGAAGAGGTTCCGATCGCGTTGCAACCATTCCAGGGAGTACCGCCAATTGCCTTTGCTGCTTACTGAGGGGCGGTCCTCTTCTATGTTGTGAATCGCCAGCACCTCATCGGCGAATACCACTTCGGCCCCGGGCAGGCGACCCATCCGCAGCACCCACTCTGTATCCTGGTGCTTCACCTGGCCGCTCTTGAACGGCTGCTCCTGCATGACCGCGCGGCGTACAAACAAGGTCGAAGTCTGGAGGTATCCCTCGCCGCGTGTCAGCGTACGGCGCGCCAGCAGGTATTCGCCAATCTGCTCATCCCGGGCCGGCAATCGCCGCGGCCACACGTAGTCCTTGCCCGGCGTGCGCGCGATCATCTTGCAGCTACCAATCGACAATGGCGCCGTCGATGCCTTCAGTGCTTCGATCTGGGCCTGGAGCTTACCCGGAAGCCATTCGTCGTCGTCATCCAGAAACGCAATCCATTCGCCTGACGCCGCGTCCACACCCCGGTTACGCGCGTCCGATCCTCCAACGCTGGCCGCCATCGAAATCACACGCACGCGTCCGTCTTCCTGCGTCAACTCCTGCAAGACGAGCTCCGTGGCAGAATCCTCTCCGTCAATGACCACTATCACCTCGATCTCTCGTAGAGTCTGGGCCAGGGCACTTCGCACCGCACGCCGCATTAGCTCAGGTCGTCCACGAGTCGGGATCACGGCTGAAACACAAACCATAACGCGACTCCTTTGCCCGGATTTTTCACCACGATTCAGCGCAAATGGCGAGGAGCGCTTGATCTTCCTCTGTGAAAAGTGCAACAAATCTGCGGGTGCCCCATCCCCCCGGATTTCCTGTAACTCACCTCAATCTGGTGAGAAAGTTAGCTGCGAACCGCTCTAAGCGCGACGCGGAGCTGACTCCAGAGTTTCGGCGATCGCGTAATACGCCGCTTTCGGCTGGCAGTTCGCGTCAAATGGCAGCGGTCGCACCGGCAAACCATCCTTGCGCGGGCGGTATCCGGCAATCCAACTGAAGGCGTCCGACAGCCCCCACGTAACCACCCCTCTTACCGCCGGCTGTCGCAGGCTGGCAGTAAGAAATCTGCTGTAGATTCCGGCAACCGCTTGATCGCGCGCTCCGGCATCGGCAGGAAAAGCCGCATCCTGCACGTCCAACTCGGTGATAAAGATCTTCATTCCGCGTCGCCCTAACTCGCCGAGGAAAGCCTCGTAACTCGCATCGCCCAACACGCTCGCCTGCTCCCCTCGCAGATGCGACTCAAGCCCGATACCATGGATCGGAACGCCGCGGGCCAGCAGTCCGTCAAGCAGGTTAAGCATTGCCGTCCGCTTCGCACTGCCAAAGCCGTTCGACACCTCGAGATAGTTCTCGTTCCACACCAGGAGAGCATGCGGATCGGCTGCAGCGGTCGCACGGAAAGCCTGCTCGATGTAATCAGCGCCAACGTTCTGCAACCAGGGACTATCCCGCAGACCATCCGGTCGGTGGCTACCCGGGTCCAACACCTCATTCACCACATCCCAGGAGTACAACCTACCCGCGAAGTGCCCGGCTACCTTGCGGATGTGGTCAACCATCATCGCCTGGCCGTTTCCCGCTGTAATCTGCGCGGCCGCCCACGCCGGCAGTGCATCGTGCCACACCAGCGTATGTCCGCGGACCTTGATGTGGTTGATTGCGCAGAATGCGACAAACTTGTCAGCATTTCCGAAGTCGTACACCCCGGGCTGGTTGCTCAGCGAGTTCCACTTCATATGTACTTCCGGTGTAGCGATGTCGCACTGCGCTAGGAACAGCTGCTGATAGACCGCGGATTGAACGAAATACTTCAACGCGAGACACGAACCGAACAGCAAGCCCTTGCTCGCGGCCAGCTGTCTAAGCGGAGCAGCGGCAGCCTGTTCCATGGCCCCTACCCCGGCCCACTCCGCCAATCCCATCGCGCCTAGCTCTTTTATGAAGTCTCTGCGATCCATTTCCGTCTTGCCGCCAATCGAGTTGATCGCCTGGTGGG
>PLZN01000430.1 GCA_003152195.1 Acidobacteriaceae bacterium | reverse complement strand
AGAACGAAGCGCTCTTCATCGCAGACTACATTCAGAAGTACATGCGCCGTGCGGGCGAAGAACAGGATCTGCCCCGCGCCGCGGTACTCTATCGCACCAACTCTCAGTCCCGGCTGGTGGAAGAAGCGTTGCGCCGCTATGGAATCGCCTACACCATGGTGGGCGGTTTCTCTTNNATCAACACGCCGCCGCGCGGCATCGGCAAGACCACGCTGGAAGTTCTGGAGCGGCTCAGCCTCGAGACCGGCATGAGCACCTGGACGGCGATCGAGCGCGCGCTGAAAGATCGCCTTTTGTCGACCCGCGCATGTTTGGCGCTCGAGACCTTCCGCAGGCTGATCGAAGACGCCCGCGCTATGCTTGACCCGGGATTCGCCGAGAAGCTGTCGCAAGACGTGGTGCAGGAGCCGATCGCCAGCGACCCCAGCGAGAGCGATTCCGGCGATTGGGAAGACGTCCGCTTCGACTTTGGCGATCTGGATCCGGAGCCAAGCGACCTTGATCCTGAAGAGCAATCACTACCCATGCTGACCTTCGAGGACGCGGAGGCGAATCCGTTGCCGTTGGCCCGAGCTGAGGCCAGGGCGGCGGCGACCGAGCCCGATTCCCCTACCCATGAAGGATTCCGCAAGCCCGGAGACGCGGCCACGCTGCCGGAATTGATTCGCTTTCTGATCGATCGGACAGGGTACATCCGCTCGCTCGAGGAGGAAGGCACTCCTGAATCCTTCTCCCGGATTGAGAACCTGAAGGAACTCGCCAACGCAGCCCAGGATGCACAGCAACGTGGCGAGACCTTGTCCGAGTTTCTCGATCACGCCGCGCTGGTGAGCGACACCGACCGTTACAATCCCGAGAGCCGCGTGACGCTGATGAGCCTGCACTCGGCCAAGGGGCTGGAGTTTCCTCTGGTCCTGCTGGCCGGGATGGAAGAGGGTCTGTTTCCCCATTCGCGGACACTCAATCAACCGGCGGAACTCGAAGAGGAGCGGCGGCTTTGTTACGTGGGCATGACGCGGGCCATGGACGCGCTGGTAATGACGCGAGCCCGCTACCGGCGCAGGTACGGAAACGATATGCCGGAATCCAGCATGCCTTCGCGATTTCTCGAAGAGATTCCGCCGCATCTGCTCGAAGACCTGACCCGGGGCCAGCGTGCCTCGAGCGGCAGCGGATACGGCTCCCGTTATGGTTCGAGCCGCGGCGGCAGCAGCGACGGGTGGGACTCGGCCGGACATTACAGCTACGAGGACGAGGATCAAAGTGCCCGCGCCGTCACCCGGACCGGATCAGGCGGCAATCGTCAGCACGCGTCGCCGCCGCAGGCTGGCTCTTTGGACAACATCGCCCAGTTCTTCTCCTCGCGTAAAACGAGCGGAAGCCGGCCAAAGTTGGAGATTCCAGTCCCCGGCGGGGCAACCGGCTTTCGCAATGGCCAACGCGTCCGTCATCCCAAATATGGCGAGGGTGTCGTCTTCCGCCGCGAGGGAGACGGTGATGATGCGAAGATTACGGTACAATTTGCAGAATTCGGCGTGAAGAAACTGGTGGAGAAATTTGCCCAGCTGGAAAAAGTGTAGACAAGGAAAATAATGCCCAATACGAAGAACGTAGAAGATAAGTTGGAACGGAAGAAGATCAAGCGCACGGCGCGCAAGAAAGCTGCACCCAAGGCCGCGCGCACCACCCCCCGAGGTTCCAACAAGAAGAAAGCCAAGAAGCTGACGCGAGGTCAAAGCAAGCGCTAGTGTGGTGTAAACGCAGATCCCTCCACTTCCCCCAGATTTCCTGTCAAGCTTGGTGGGGTCAGCGAGCTTCATGCGGCTTTCCTCAATGAAAGCCGCATACGTGGTCATCGGTGACGCCGCGTAGTGGGAAATCCGGGGTTCGGTCGGGACGACAATTTTACTTTGGAGACGGGCGCTAGCAGCTAACCCGAGCCAGGTTCATGCGAGTCCCGGCATTGCCGGGACGGTTGAAAGTAGCCCAGCACGCAGTGCTGGGTAGGTTCCGGATAAACACCAGTCCCGTAGGGACGGTTAATCTTCAATCCGTTCGCTAACCTGCTCCCTACGAAATCCGCTGATTCAGGAGCCGAGACGCTGCGAAAGCAACTGTTCGCAACCAAATCGATCGACAAGCTGATCAGCGACTCGGAGCTTCCCGAGCACTGTCTGAAGAAAACGCTCGGCCCCTGGTCCCTGACCGCGCTTGGCATCGGCGCGGTAATCGGTTCGGGGATTTTCACCGTGATCGGCACGGCCATCGCGGGCGAAAAGTTTGACACCTCATCGATCCTGAACACGCCTTTGCTGGATTACCTGGTCCACCACCATGCCTTGTCAGGCCGTCCCGGAGCGGGGCCGGCACTGGCGTTTTCCATCGTGCTGGTCGCGATCGTCTGTGCATTCACCGGGCTCTGCTATGCCGAACTCGCGTCGATGATTCCTATCGCCGGCAGCGCGTACACCTACACCTATGCCACCATGGGAGAACTGGTCGCCTGGATCATCGGTTGGGACCTGATCCTGGAGTATGCCGTGAGCAACATGGCGGTGTGCGTTGGTTTCGCGGCCCACATCGTCGATTTCATGGATTGGTTCGGCGTGCATCCCAGCGCGCGTTGGATCTCGCCTGCCTTCCTGCCCTCCGGCCTCACCGACCTTCAGGGCAACGCGATCTATACGCCCGGTTGGCACCTGGGCTTCAATTTCCCCGCCTTTCTTATCGTGCTGCTTCTGACCATCGTGCTAGTCAGGGGTATCCGTGAATCCGCGGGGACCAACAACATCATGGTGCTGCTCAAGATCACAGCCATCCTGGTCTTTATCATCGTGGCGTCGCGCTTCATCCATCCCACCCACTGGCACCCGTTTTCTCCCAATGGATGGTCCGGCGTGCTCACCGGCGGCAGCATTATTTTCTTTACCTACATCGGCTTTGATTCTGTGTCGACAGCGGCGGAAGAGTGCCACCGGCCGCAGCGCGACGTTCCCTTCGGCATTCTGGCTACGCTGGTTGTCTGTACCCTGCTCTACATCGGTGTCGCCGTGGTGCTCACCGGTTTGATCCCATGGCAAACGCTGGTGGATGATGCGGCTCCGGTGGTCAATACCCTCAAGAAGCTTAGCCATGACACGGGCTCGGCCTCGCTGAATTGGGTGCGGCTGATCGTGCTCTGCGGCGCGATGATGGGCATGATCTCTTCCATTCTGGTTTTCCAGCTCGGCCAGGCGCGGGTCTGGTTCGCCATGTCGCGAGACAGGCTTTTCCCTCCCTGGTTCGGCAAGGTGCACCCACGTTTTCGCACACCGGCCGTGGCTACCTGGGTCGCCGGCTTCGTGGTCGCCATTCCCAGTGGACTCCTTGACATCGGCACGCTGGCTGACCTGGCGAATATCGGCACCCTCTTTGCCTTCGTGCTGGTTTCGATCGGCGTATTGATCCTGCGTTATCGTCAACCGGAGCGGCATCGTAGCTTCCGTGCTCCGGGCGGGATCTTCGTTCCCATTCTGAGCATCTTCTTTTGCGTGCTGCTTATGTCAGGTCTGCCGGTCATCACCTGGCTTCGCTTTTTCGGCTGGCTGATCATCGGGCTGACTATTTACGTCCTCTACAGCCGCAAGCACAGCGAATTCTCCTCCCTTTCATGACCCGCCCCGCCGCTCCGCGCCGGATCGCCGCCTCCTGGTTGCGGGCGCTCCCCAAAGCGGAACTGCATCTCCACCTGGAGGGAACAGTTTCCCCGGAAACCCTGGTTGAGTTGAGCCAGCGGCACGATGACGAGGGGCTGACGCTGACGGAGGCACGATCGCTCTACCACTACACCGATTTCACCGGCTTCCTGTTGGCGTTCAAAGCGGTAAGCGAACGGCTGCGCACCCCCGAAGACTACGAGCTGATCACCTTTCGCATGCTGGAGCGTTTGGCGGCTCAGGGAGTGGTGCACGCCGAGGCCTACGTCTCAGTGGGCGTTGTCTACTACTGGAGGCGCATCGAGTTCGAATCGCTCTTTCACGGGATGGAAGCGGCCCGCGTGCGTGCCGAGCAGCAGTTCGGGATCACTCTTTATTGGATCTTCGATGCGGTCCGCCACTTCGGCCCGGAGGAGGCGGCTCGCGTCTTCCGCAAGGCGGCCGAACTGCGGCCGGCATTCCCCAGCATCTTAGGCATTGGCATTGGCGGGGACGAGCGGCGTGCCGGCGCGGAGCCCTTCCGCGAGCTCTTTCAGGAGGCGCAGGATGCGGGTCTTCGACTGACCGCGCATGCCGGGGAAACCATGGGACCTGAGAGCATCTGGGCGGCGCTCAACATCGGTGCGGAGCGCATCGGCCATGGCCTTTCCGCTCAACTGGATGCGGATCTGATGGAGGTGCTGGCCGAACGCCAGATCCCGCTCGAAATCTGCATCACGTCGAATCTGCGCACCGGTTGTTGTCCCACTCTCGAGGAGCATCCGGTGCGCCGCTATTTTGACGCAGGTCTCATGGTCACCCTCAATTCCGATGACCCGGCGATGTTCGAGAGCGACCTCCAGGACGAATATCGCCTGGCGCATGATTCGTTTGGCTTTACTGGGGAGCATCTGCGCGAACTGGCCGCTAATTCCATCGAAGCCAGCTTTCTTCCGGCGACACGAAAGGTCGCCCTACTGCATCAAATTGAGCAGGTGAAATAGTCCTTTGGTGTCGCCCTCCGTAACTACGTGATTTTCGCCAAGCTGCGCTATTATTTCGGCATGAAGTACATGGATGGTAACGACCATTACCGGCTCCAGAATTCCGGCAAACTGCCGGAACTTTCGGAGCCCCAGGAAGAAGGGTCTGCAATGTGGATTGTTGGCTGGACTTCAATTGCTGTCGGTATTGCTGCCGTTGGTCTCTACGTCGGTCGCGAGATGCGTGCGCGTTATAAATTCAATCACCGCACGCAGTACGACTTCTTCTCGCATGCCGGGGATAGTATCTGCGCAGCGGATTACGGCACCGGAATATAGCTCGGCAGCTCTAACGGTGATCCTACGCGGCTGCTCCGCGATCATTGTTCCTCTCTCGCAACGCTTTTGTTGGGCGGGAGTGGATGCCCGCAGTCGCTCTGCACCGCAGCTCCGGATGACAAATCCACTTAGGGACCGCAGGTGCGGGAGCGAAGGCACCCGTTCATTCTTTTCACAACTCTCCCCCCTTGTCCCAAAATTTGTCATCCCGACCGGAGCGNNGCTTTCCTTAAAGAAAGCCGCATGATGTTCGCCAACGCCACCAAAGCCCAACAGGAAATCCGGGGTAGCGCAGGGGACCTGCGGTTCCCACTTTACGCTGCAGTGAAACTGCCCCGAAGATAACCTCCCAGCCGCTATATACTGCGGTTATCCCCGCAATTGAGTGATTCTGCACGCCAGGCGCGGGTTCTTGCGGGGCCCGGGGCCGCTGAGTCATGCGAGAACAAGGGGGAATCCCTCCGAAGCACGATGCCTCAAAACCCGGCAGCGGGGGTGTGCGCACTCCCTTAAAGGGTGAGAGTTCGTCCGCGGATGCAAGTGTCCATGTGCCCAGCGACGCGGATACCTTTATCGGCTCACCGGCAAGCCTGAGATCCAGTGACAGCCCTACAGTGGCAGGTATCGCTGGGACGCCTTTTTCGCGTGCGATACCCGGGGAATATACCGAGTCGGGACAACCTGTCCTGACTCCCGGCTACCTCCTGGCGCAACGTTATGAAGTGCTGGGCCTGCTGGGCGAAGGCGGCATGGGCGCCGTCTACAAAGCCAGGGATGTTGAGTTGGGCCGTATGGTCGCCCTCAAGGTGATCCGCCGGGAACTTGCCGGGAACCGCGCCATCCTCGACCGCTTCAAGCAGGAACTGATCCTCGCCACCCAGGTCACCCACAAGAACGTCGTCCGCATCTACGATCTGGGGGAAGCGGACGGGACGAAATTCATTTCGATGGAGTTCGTCGAGGGCGAGGACCTCCGCACCCTCATCCATCAGCGAACCAAGCTTCCGCCACAGGAAGCAGTGGAGATTATCGAGCAGGTGTGCCGTGCGCTCGAGGCCGCGCACACCGTGGGCGTGATTCACCGCGACTTGAAGCCGCAGAACATTATGCGGGATAAGAGTGGGCGCATCCTGGTCATGGACTTCGGCCTGGCGAGAACGCTCGAAGGCGATGGCATGACGCAGACCGGTGCGCTGGTCGGCACCATGGAGTACATGTCGCCGGAGCAAGCGCTGGCGCAGAACCTGGATCAACGGTCCGATGTTTTCTCCGTGGGCCTTATCTTTTATGAGCTGCTGACCGGCCAGACACCTTTTCGCGCCGACAGCGCGCTGGCCAGCCTGATCAAACGCACCCAGGAGCGGGTCGTCCCCGTTACGGAGTTCGATCGCACCATTCCCGCCGCTCTGAGCCAGATCGTGAGCCGGTGCCTGGAACGGGACGTCGAGCTCAGATACCAGTCCGCAGCCCAGCTACTGGCCGATCTTGAGCTCTGGCAGGGAACCGGCAAAACCAGTCTGCTGCCTGTTCGCCGCCCATCTGC
The DNA here is from genome assembly GCA_003152195.1 of Acidobacteriaceae bacterium. Taxonomy (GTDB): domain Bacteria; phylum Acidobacteriota; class Terriglobia; order Terriglobales; family Acidobacteriaceae; genus PALSA-350. Next base: position 4,313 of record PLZN01000430.1, on the reverse strand, counting down.
ACGCGGCCGGTGGTTGGCGGAGAAGAAATGGCGGCTTGCGGGTGCTGCCGCGCTGGCGCTGCTAGTTCTCCTGGCATATTTTGGGATCCGCCCCAAGACCGCTCCCGCTCCGCAAACCAAGCAAGAGGCGCAAGCCGTTCGCGCGAGATCGCTGGCCATCTTGCCCTTTCGCAACTCGTCGGGCGATGCCAAGGACGACTGGATAGGCTCCAGCGTGGCTGACATGATCAGCACCGACATCGGTCAGTCCGCACATCTGCATACCGTGCCAACCGATCGGCTGCACCAGGTACTTTCCGACCTTCATGTCGGTCCAGAGACCACGGCAGATCCGGATACGCTTCGTCGTGTGGCCCAGTTCAGCAATGCCGATGTAGTTGTCTCCGGGCAATACGCACGCTTCGGCGACCAGATTGTGATCAACGCCACCATTCGCGACCTGGTGCATGACCAAACCATCCCGGTCAAAGCGCAGGCGCTGGTCAAGGATCTGCCCTCGGCCATCGATAGCTTGGCCGACTCCGTGCGCAAGAACCTTTCGCTCTCCGCTGATGTCGTCGACGAGTTGAAGGCGCAGTCGTTCAAGCCAAACTCCAAATCCGTCGACGCCTTGCGTGAATACGACGAGGGATCGGTGCTTATGCGCGCGGGCAAGTATATCGACGCCCTAAAGCACCTGCAGTCGGCGACCAATGAAGATCCCGAGTTTGCCTTGGCATTCTCCAAGCTGGCGGATGCGCAGTCGGAATTGGGCTTCCAGAGCGATGCCGAGCAATCTTCCGTACGCGCGACGCAGCTGGCTCAGAACCAAAACCTGCCGCTCCCGGAGAAATACCTGATTAGCACCAGCAACGCGCGGATCATGAAGGACAACAAGAAGGCGATCGAGGCTTACGAGAATCTCTCGAAAAGCTTACCCGGCGATGTCGATGTCCAATATGAGTTGGGCAGTCTCTACCTTCAGAATGGCGAGTACGACAAGGCCCGCGCCGAGTTTACCGGCGTCCTGCAGGCTGACCCGAAAAACATAAAGACGCTCTGGGGATTGGGCGTCGTTGACAACATCACCGGTAACCCGCAGGGGGCACTCGACGCGCTTACCAAGGGGTTAAGCCTTGCCATCCAGGTGGACAACCAGGAACAACAAGCGCTGATACTGCTCTCGATGGGAATCTCCTACCGCTTACTCAATAAGCCAGAGGAAGCGCTGCGCAATTATCAGGAATCCATCGCGATCAACGAAAAGATTGGTCAGAAGCGGGGTGTGGCCGCGGCTCTCAACGAGATGGGTACTGTTCAGACGATGAGCGGGAAAGCGGATGCTGCGCTGGCCAGCTTCAACAAAGCGCTCGAGCTCTTGCGCGAGATCGGCATGAAGAATGAGATGGCCGACACGCTGACCAACATGGGCGCGGTTTACCAGGATCTCGGCAAATTCGATCGGGCGCTCGACGTTTACAAGCAGGCCTTGCAGATCCAGCGTGAGACAGGCGACCAGAGCTACGAATCACAGTGCCTGGATAATATCTCCGCCGTGTATCTGGCCATGGGAGACACTAACAACGCCTTCACGTATTCCCAGCAGGCCTTGCAGTTGCGGGAAAAGCTGGGCGTCCCGGGCGATATCGCAGATACACTTGAGCGCTTGAGCGAAGCCTATACCGCGACCGGCCAGTACGATCAGGCGATGACAGTGTTGATGCGAGCGCTGGAGCTTAGCCGTAAGGCAGGGGATGCTGGCCTCATTGCGATTGTCTCTCGCCAGATCGGATTGGTCTTTGAATATCAAGGCCGGTTCGGCGCGGCGGTCAAGTCGCTGCAGGAAGCGGTGAAAGATTTTCGCAAGCAAGGGGAGAACGGGCTGAATATGGCCGAATTCCTGACTGACTTGTCGGGAGCTCTGGCCCGGGCAGGGAGGGGGGACGAGGCTGCCACCCAACTTGATGAGGCGGAGAAAATTCAGCAGGCTTTGAAAAACGATGCTTTGCTGGCCACAATTTCGAACATCCGGGGCGATATTGCCTATTACCGGGGCGAGAAGAAAGCCAGTCAGTTCTATGAATCAGCACTCCGGCTTGCTTCAAGGGCAAAGAACAACGAAACACAGTTGGCATCGAAGTTGAATCTGGCCAATGTGGCTGTTACCGAGGGCCGGTTTAAAGATGCGTTGAGCACTTTGCGGCCCCTGCTCAATGCGGAAGGCTCCGCCAATGCATATCTGTCACTGCGCGGCAATCTCGCGGCCGCCCAGGCGGGAATCGGGCTGAAGGATTACGCCCGCGCCGAGCACGATCTGGAGCAGGAGCTAACCGGGGCGCAGCGCGCCGGAATGCGTTTCGATACTGCCAAAATCTACTATCTGCTGGGCACTTCGGCGCGGTTGAGCGGCCATGCGGATCGCGCCGCCGGCTACTACCGTGAGGCAGTCCAATTGCTGGACGCCATCCAAGGCGATCCAGGCGCGGAAAATATTCTGCGCCGGGCCGATGTCAAAACCATGTATGACGAATCGAATCGCTGGAAACAGTAGCCTGAGTAAGAAGAGGGTGGCACGTTCGCCCCGGAAGTTGTAAAGAAACTTACCCGGGAAACCCCCTTCGGCATCTTCGTCGTTGCAGCCGGATGGCGGGTTTTCCGCGATAGCACCCCAACCCAAGCAGGGATCAGAGATCATACGAGTCCCGGCATTGCCGGGACGGCTGAGAGTCAGAGCTGTCCAAATTAGCGGGAAAGCAGGTTGTTGGAGGATGTAGTTGGGTGATTCCATTGAGGAGCGATTGGCCAAACGAAAAGCAGGTTGTTTCTGTTGAACTGCCGCGGTACAAATTGCGCCGGGAGTCCTTCGCCTTGCGCTCGATGCCTACTTTTTTTGGCGCGCCCTTAACGTACCGGACACGACCTCCGAGTCCCGAAGCCGGGTTCAGTTATCCCACCCTCGGGTCAATCTTTGGCTCCAAAAGACAGGATCTTCACTTTCCGGTCATTCGTTCCCGACTTTACCAAACCCTGAAACACAGCTACTGCTTGACGCGGCGAGCCTAATTCTCCTAAGGTCATGAGCGCAAGTAAACGTTTGCAGACCGCTTCTGCTATTTTGTCTCAAGGTTGCAACACGAGGTTTGCACAGGTTTTGTATGCCCAATGCCACAGAGCAGCGCCAGCGCGACACAAGTGCCCTCGAAGCACTGAAGGAACAAGTGCTCGAGGCCAATCTGGAACTCGTTCGCCAAGGGCTCGTTCTGTTCACCTTCGGGAATGCCAGCGGCATTGATCGCCGCCAGGGTCTGGTGGTCATCAAGCCCAGCGGGGTTGACTACTCAGCTCTGCGGCCATCAGATATGGTCGTCACCGACATGGAAGGCAACTTGGTTGACAGCCGCCTCAAGCCGTCATCCGACCTGGCGACGCATCTTCTGCTTTACAAAGAATTTCCCGGCATCGGCGGTGTGGCGCACACGCACTCCGAATATGCCACGGCATGGGCCCAGGCAGGCCTGGAGATTCCCGCCTACGGAACCACCCACGCGGACTATTTTTACGGCCCTGTTCCCGTAACCAAAGAGTTAACCGCGGAGGAGATCGGCGGAGACTACGTGCGCAATACCGGAATCGCCATTACCCGCCGTTTCCAAAGTCTCGATCCGCAGGCGGTTCCGGCCGTGCTGGTGGCAGGCCACGCGCCCTTCTGCTGGGGAGAGACGCCGCTCGACGCGGCCCACAACGCGGCCGTGCTCGAAACCGTCGCCCGCATGGCGTACTTTACAAACAACCTGCGGCAGGGCTGTACGGGGGTTTCCCAGGCGCTGCTGGATCGGCATTACTTTCGTAAACATGGCGCCAATGCGACTTATGGACAGGAGAAATGATGCAGCCCAAGCGAGTGCAAGCGACAGACATTGGCTGCGGCCCGCGGCGAGGACACGCTGACCTATGGTGATACAGGCCACCAGCTTTCTTCCCCATCCCGAGACCGCAGCGTTGGCGGCCACGGTTTCCACTCAGCTTGCGCGCCTGAACTGGATCGATGTCCTGGTCATCGCGATCTACTTCGCGATCGTGGTGTTCATTGGCTTTTATTTGCGGGGCTCCTCCAACACCAGCGAAGAGTTCTTTATGGCTGGGCGCGAAATGACCGCGTGGATCGCCGGTCTGAGCTTCGTTTCCGCCAACCTGGGCTCGCTCGAGCTGATGGGCTGGGCCGGCTCTGCCTATCAGTACGGAATCCTGGCCATGCACTGGTATTGGATCGGGGCAATTCCGGCCATGCTCTTTCTCGGCATCGTCATGATGCCCTTCTACTACATCTCGAAGAC
>PLZN01000438.1 GCA_003152195.1 Acidobacteriaceae bacterium | reverse complement strand
CTGCGACCCGGAAAAATGTAGAAACTCCAGGGACGGGCTTTAAGCCCATCCATTGGAGGATCAAACGCTGCGGGAAAGCATGCGGCCAACCAGAGAGAGTCGAGAGAAGCCGACAGGCCTATTTGTCTGCAGTGAATCTCGGCGCATTCCTCGGCGGCTAAACAGGAAATCGGGGGGCTGGCGGCGGGGCTGAAGTGTGTGCATGCGTATCCCAAAATTCCTGAAAGTCGATACGATCAAATGCGCTCTTGGTCGCTACTCCTATGTGATTCAATGCACATCGCCTGAGTACTCACGCACACACTGAAGCCCCACCCATGCAAAACCCGGCACGAAAGGCTCTCGAAACGAGTTTCACTTATGTAGCCGCCGTCACGATCACCTGGACCGCGATGGCGTGTGTGATCAAAGTACCCTGCGCGCCCGTCACGACAATCGTGTAGGTGCCAGCCGGAGTAGTAGGAGTTGGCGTGGGAGTTGGCGTAGGGGTCGGCGTTGGCGTTGGTGAGCCACCACCGCCGCAACCGATCCCGGCTGTGAGAATGGCCAGCACGACCAGGCTCAGCAAAGCATGCCATCTCCGCCGGCGTGCTGGAATCCCAAGCAGGAAAACGCAGGCCAGGGTGGCGCCACCACTCGCGGCAAACCATCCCATCCGGCGAGCAGAAAAACTGGCTGTCTTGACCGAGCTGGTGCTGGCACTAGATGCGACGATGCTCAGCGTGGCTGTGGTATTTCCGTTGACCGTGACCGATGCTGGATTCAGGCTGCAAGTCAATCCGGTAGGCGCGGTGCACGTGAGCGCAACCGCGGCGTTGAAGCCATTGATCGAACCCAGGTTCAGTGTCGCCGTTCCGGTCGCGCCCGCGGCAACGGTCACCGTTGGCGTTTGGGCCAACATGGAAAAGTCGACCAAGGGATTGGTGAGCGGCAAGCTGAATTGCGAGGGGACGTAGACCGCATCACCCGAGTACGTGATCACCAAAGGGTTGTTGCCTTGGGGTAGCGAGTGAGATGAATTATCAAAATAATAGGACGCAGTCGAGGTATCGCCCGAGGCCGCAGGCATGAGAGCGATGCCGCCGGGGGTCAGGTCAATGCCCCCCGATTGGATGTCGACCGTTCCCGTGGGGGCCGCTGAGCCGGTCTTTCCGGTCACGGTGATCGATAAGTTGATGCGCGCGGCAGGCGAGGCCGTGGCACTGCTTGCCGTAGCTGTGGTGGTCGAGGCCAGCAGCGCGCTGGCCGCGGTTATAGTCAGCATCGCCGGCAATGTAGTGGTGCCGCTGCTGTAATTGCCATCACCGGCGTAGGTTCCGGTTAAGGCCACCGCACCCACCGGCAAGGCCGCGCTCTGTGCGCCGGTCATGGTATACGTCGCAACCGCGTAGCTATTCTCCAGCGGGCTGAGGGTGCCCGAGCCGAGGTTTGTCGAGCCGGCCAGGAAGGTCACCGATCCAGTGGGAGCCACCCCCCCTCCAAGAGTTTCGGCCAAAGCCGTGAGCGTAGTCGTCTGCCCCTGGGCGATCGATGCAATCGCTGAGCTCACGGCCACCGCGGTCGTTCCTTTGGTCACCGTAAACGCTACGGTCGCCGGCGTGCTCGACGACTTGTTGTAGCTGGCATCGCCCGAGTACGTGGCGCCGATCGAATGAGCGCCGACGGCCAGAACGCCGGTGGTGTACTCCGCGTCGCCTTCCGAATTCACGGCCAACGTGTTCAATGCATTGCCGCTGTCGGTAAACGTCACCGTACCAGTGGCAGAGGTGTAAGAGGGACAATTGGCGTTGCAATTATAGGCCGTCGTTGGAACCGGATATCCATTGATGATGGCCGGCGTGCCATAGGGCACCTGTTGACCGGTCAGATCGGTGCTCTGTCCGTTAAGGTTCTCGGTGACCTGAAGAGAAAGCGTGCTGGCTTCCGGAGTCACCGTGATCGCGGTCTTGGTGGACGTACCCGGGGCGAAGGTCCCGTCTCCGGAATAGCTTCCCCAGATGTTATAGCTTCCTCCCGGCAGAAAGGTAAGAGTGCCCGAAGCTGTCCCGCTGGTGAGATTGAAAAGGGTTTCCCCCTGGTTACTGACCAGCGGGCTATCCGTCATGAGCGCCACATCACCGGTCGGTGTGCCGCCGCTGGCGGTTACGCCCGTGTTGATCGTGATCTTGGTGCCGTGGGCGAACGAGGTCGAAGACGGTGTCAGGGTAGTTGTCGCCGCTGTCCCTTTGCTGCGGCTGTTCCAGTTGGTGACCAGTACATTGGCGTCGATCGAACCCAGGCCGGTGCCCAGATCGTAGCCTGCGGCCGCCGCGTAGCCGGTCAACTCACCGTTGGTGCAATTGTTCGAGCCTGCCGTGCAAGGCATCTGGTTGGTGCCTAGCGTGACGTCATGAAAGGCGGTCGGCTCTTTTGCGAACAAGGGATAAAGCTCATAGTCGGCCTGTCCCTGCGGCCCGTAATCCTGGTTTACGATCGCCATAATACCGGCAAAGGCGGGAGAAGCGACCGAAGTCCCCCCAAACCCGCTGATCTGCGGGCTGGTAACCCCCTGGCAGTCGCCGTCCGCGGCGCAAACGGCGTAAAAGCTCCCGTTCGATCCGTTAGCCGCGAAGAGAGAGATGTCCGGCAGGTCGCGCGCGCTGTCACTGGGCACTCCGGCGGCCACTTGCCATGCAGGTTTTGGGTAAGGTGCGCAAGCCGTTACCGTGGTTCCGGTGCTGTCCAGCGTCGGCTTGCCACAGGTGCTCGGCCCTCCGCTGCCGCCGGAGATGGTCGACGTCTGTGAAACCAACAGGTTCAGCCCATACTGGCTGTCATTCCAAACCTGTTCCGGGACATAGCTCTTCAACGAACCGTTCTTGCTGTCGTTGGTGCTGTTCCAATAGGTGGCGAGAGCAGCGGCGTTGGGGTAGTAAAAATCCGTGCCGCCCACGGCCACATTGAAGGGGGTCGAGGCGAAGCCGTTGACTGCCAGGCCTAGCGTCGCCACCGCTTCCGTGTCGGGATTGTCGCAGCCGGCCGAACCGCTGTCGCCGGTAGAGACCATAACCGTGATTCCCTGGGCCGCGGCCTGTTCCCACAGGCCGTTGAAAAATGAATTGAATGAACCTAGATTGAGCTCGCATTCGCCAAAGCTCATGCTCATGACCGGCGCGAGGTTGGAGTACACGGCCCGCTCCGCGGCCAGATACAACCCGTTTTCCACGCTTGTGTCCGCGGCGACCACCAGATCTATGGTGGCCCCGGGAGCCACGGCCCCAGACCACTCCACATCCAGGTAAGCTTCGGCGGCGGCGCCGTTCGCACCGTCCGGGTTATTGTTGCCATCGATGCCCGGGTCGTTGCCATCGATGATCACCTGCGGAGAAGATGCCGGCAGGCCGAAGAGCGTACGAAAATTGTTGACGAAATTGATGTTGATGTTCGATTCGTTGATGATCGCGATGGTCTGGCCGCTGCCGTTGAGCGGCTTGGTAGCGTTGTAGAGCGGCGTCACGTCGTACTGGGTAGCAAAGTCTTCCGGTGCGACCGCATACATGTTTCCCAGAGTACCGCCCGGCAAGGTCCACTCCGGGATCGCCCGATGTGTCTTGGGATCGTATTGCGCGCTTCCCAAAAAATGGCTGTAGTGGCGCACGGGAAAGTTATTCAGCTCAACAAAGCCGCCCAACACCGGCGCTAACGCGACCGGGATTTGCGGGTCAACGGCATTGGCGTAATGCTGCTGGCCATTGACCACGTATTTATGAATGGAAGTGTGGAAGGCCTGCTGCAAACCGGCTACGGTGCCGGCAACTTCCAACGTCTGCCTGCCTGCATTCAGCTTCAGCACCTGGAAGCCATGGGTCTGGAGCCAGTTCTCGACCGTCTGCACATCCTGGTCGCTGGGGCCGAACTGCTGTCCGAACCGGTCGGGAGTCAGCCATTTGTGAAAATTGGCCGTGCCCGGCGTGTGCAGGTCGTGAAGCAGTTGCTGCAGGTTCGCCTCCTGTTGGGGACTCCGCTTCAGAACTAACTGCAACCGTTCCAGTTGCATATCCGGCGAAGCGGCGCCGCGGTCGTTGCGGGCATTTGCCAGCGGGTGGACCGTGCCTTTCAGCGTCACCCGGGCATTGTCATCCACAGGTTGGGTGAGGCGCGCGGCCTGCTGCGCCGGCAAGGAATAGACTGCGCCAAGACATACCAACAACATGAGAGCGGTTTCCCAGTTACGGTGGCCGCGTAAAGATCGCGAGGTGTGGTTTTCCTTGGGAGAAAACCACGAAAACCTCGTTCGCTTCCCGGATTTCCTGCATCGCGGCACTAGCCGAAAACAATTATGTGCGGCTTTCTTTACGGAAAGCNNCACCAGGCCCCACAGGAAATCCGGGTTCGGTCTGCAGCTACTGTGAAACCGCTCCGCGGGCAAAAAGAGTTGCCTGAAACTAAAGGAGAACTTGCGTTGCATGGCCTTCCTTAACATCTTTCCAAAGCAGGTTTTTGATTGTAATGAAATTAGACGCCTCATTGGGGCTGCCCAAGTAGACTTCAACGCTTTAACTCGGTTCGCGAACCATTGTTGCTCCAAAGGCAAAAGCGGCTCCCATTGTGGGACCGCTCTCATCGGGTCCACGAGGCATTCTACTCACCTGGCATGACGTCCGGAGTTTATTCCTACCCTGGTTACCAAGAACAGCAGCGGCTTCCCAGTACCATGGGTACCGTGGCCCGCCCCAATTTGGGGGGTTAGCGGAAGACGAGGCAGACGGGGAAACTCAGCGGGTATTGGTTTCCGGTTGGGGTCAAAAGCCCAGATCGCGTATTGCGGGCGAAGACGACGACATTCGACGAGTCCTGGTTGGCAACCACCAGCCATTGGTTGCCCGGATCGAGGGCGAAATGGCGGGGAGTCTTGCCTCCACAGCTCACATGCTGCACCGCTTTGAGAGTTCCGTCGTGATCGCTGATCGCGAATACCGCCATGCTGTTATCCCCACGGTTGGAGGCATACAAAAACCGGCCGGCGGAATCGACCGCTACCGTGGCCGCGGTATTCACTCCGGTGAATCCGTCGGGGAGGGTGGAGATGTTCTGAAATCTGGTCAGGCTCCCTCGCTCACTATCCCAAGCGAGCGCATCCAGCGTGCTCGCCATTTCGTTGAGGGAGTATGCCCACCGGCCGCTGGGATGAAAGGCGAGACTTCTTGGTCCCGAGCCGGGCAACGCCTGGTAAAAGGCGGGAACGTTGGGGGTCAGCCGCGCCGTATCCGGGTTCATGCGATATACCGGGATGCGATCCAGGCCCAGGTCGTTAATCAGCAGGTAACGATTGTCAGGCGATACGGTCGTGCAATGCGCATGGGGGCCGGCCTGGGTTATTGGGTCGGTGCCGTGACCGCTGTAGTGGAAGCTGGAAACAGGTTCGCTGAGAGCTCCGCCTCGCAACACCCGGAAGGATGCAATGCTGCCGCTGTCAAAGTTGGCGGCGAAGGCTGCTTTACCGGTAAAATCAACCGTGATTTTGCACGGTGAGGCGCCCCCGGAGGAAGCAACATCGATCGGTTTCAGCTTGCCGGAAACCGCATCGGCCGCAAAGGACGAGACGGAACCGCTCTCCGCTCCGCGGTACCGATCCACCTGATTGACGGCGTAAAGCTGCCGGCGGTTCGGCGAGAGGGCCAGAAAGCTGGGATTGACGGTCTTGGCCACCAGCCCCAGTGGGGCCATCGTGCCCGAATCCGGATCCCATCGATAGGCATAGATTCCCTGGCTGGTGCTGCCCTTGTCGGTGTATGTGCCGGCAAAGACCAGCCCGTCCGGTTCCCTTGCCCATAACCGGCGGCCGCCGGCAAGCGCGGCCGACAGTTTTACCAGAAAGGAACGCCGAGTGGTAGGCTCCATTCCCGTCATACTACTGTAAGCCGGGCACGAGAATCTGACGGCTTAGAGCGGATTCCCCTCTCGCTATGCCTCAACGAGAGTATTTCTGCGCCGCCTTCCTGACCGAAAAGCCGCGCCGGCTTGGGCAGATCCAGCGCCGATTCTTAACCTGCAACTGCTACTGTATTGACACGGATTTTGCAGAAGGAGGGCCAATTGCGAGTAGGACTCTTTACACGAGAATACCCGCCCGACGTCTATGGTGGGGCCGGAGTTCACGTGGAGTATCTAAGCCGCGAGCTGGCGCGGAAGATCTCGGTGGAAGTCCACTGTTGGGGCCACCAGCACTCCGATGAAGGCAACCTGCACGTGCGCGGCCAGGAACCCTGGAACGAAATTACCCAGGGAACCCAGGAGAAATTCAAAGGCGCCCTCGAGGCATTATCCCTAAACCTGACGCAGATCAAGGCACTGGCCGGAATTGACGTTGTGCATACCCACACGTGGTATGTATCCATGGCCGGCTTTCTGGCTAAGAAGCTGTACAACATCCCTTTCGTACTGACGACGCACAGCCTGGAACCTCTGCGCGCATGGAAGGCGGAACAGTTGGGCACCGGTTACGCGATGAGTTCGTGGATGGAGAGAACTGCGATTCTCGATGCAGACGCGGTGATCGCCGTCTCCTCCGGCACAAAGGAAGACATCTTGCGCGCGTACCCCGTGGCTGCCGAACGGGTACACGTGATTTACAACGGAATCGACCTGGACCAATACCAGAAGACTGGGGAAACCTCAGCGCTGACTGCCTATGGCGTCGACCCCGCAATTCCCTATGTACTTTTTGTGGGGCGCATCACCCGTCAGAAGGGAGTGACCCACCTGGTCGACACGATCCGTTACCTGCCGGCCGGCACCCAGATGGTTCTCTGCGCGGGTGCGCCCGACACTCCGGAAATCGCCGCGGAACTGCAACGAAAGGTGGAGGAGTCACGTGCCTTCAACCCGAGATTGATCTGGATCGACAAGATGCTCAGCAAGCCGGAGGCCATCCAGTTCTACAGCAACGCGACGGTGTTTTGCTGCCCGTCTGTCTACGAGCCGTTCGGCATCATCAACCTGGAGGCCATGGCCTGCCAGGCTGCCGTGGTGGCCAGCGCCACGGGCGGCATCCTGGAGGTCGTGGTTGACGGCGAGACCGGCTTTCTGGTGCCCTTCGATCAGGATCCAGTGACCAGTTTTCCGCGTGACCCGGATCGCTTTGCGAGGGATCTGGCCGCGAGATTAAGCGATCTGCTCGCCGATCCCGCAAAGTGCAAACGGTTTGGGCAAGCGGGCCGAAAGCGGGTGGAAGAGAAGTTCAGTTGGACCCGGATTGGCGATCAGACGATTGCTCTCTATCAATCGTTAATAGAGGCCAGGAAGCGCTCGGCGAATACGCGGTCCTAGTTAGCTCGAATTTCAGGAGCGGGTATACAAGGCCATCGCCCAAACCGTTCCTAAGCGAAGCGCTGGGTGCCCCACGTACGCCGGGGCGAACGTGGGGCACCCGAGCTTTCGTTCGAAGATAGGAGCTCTGGTGGGCTACCGAGGCGGTTCGTGGTCCTCGGGACGAGGAGTCTCCGGCTTCGGCCGTTCCTGTGGAGCTGGCCGC
>PLZN01000140.1 GCA_003152195.1 Acidobacteriaceae bacterium | reverse complement strand
CACGTGGTTCAAGTTTGCCAATGTCACCAAATCATCAAAGTCATCCCGGCTGATGTTTGTAATTTCCGAATTCAGCCCTTCAGTCACCGATGCATCGCCGTGGACCGGCGGAAACAGCAGGCGAGAAAGGATGGACAGAGACTTCCGCGAAGGAAACGAAGTGGATGGCCTGGACATATTTGGTAATTCCCTTAGTTGGAGTGGGGAGTTTGCGGCACGGAGGTTAAGGGGGCTGAGGGCGAAGGTTCTTCTGACGCTCCCGGAGTGTTGACGCGACGGTTCAGTTGAATTGGACCTGCCTGCTGACGCCGAGCCTGCTTGTTCTGATCAAGCACGTCGTCAACCTTCAGGTCGCTATCGGCGGCAACTGCAACCAGGTGCTTTCCTGCAGCCGAACTCTGCGTTGCCAGTCCAATGCGGGCCCCTGCATCGTCGGCTTTTTCGGCCTTGGCGTAGAAGAACTGCGCCGTCTCGAGGTCGCCATCCCTCTCCGAGACATAGCCAAGGTTGTTGAGCGAAAAGGCGCTGTTTGGATCGAGTGAGTAAGCCTTGAGAAAGTCTTGCTTGGCGGCACTCCAATCGTTTCGATTGGTTGCCGACACACCACGCAACGTGAGCAGAGCCGCACGACCCTCGGCGGTGTCTACGTTCTGCATCCTGGCCTGCAATTGCTTGGCGCTCTCTGCCGCCATCTTGCTGACGGGTTTTCCTCTCCATGTGTGGTTCAGCGTGACGACGATTGGCTCCGAGGAGTGCGATGCAGCCGCCGCATTGTAGTACTTCAATGCTTCGTCATAATCTCCCAGGGCTTCCTTGGCAACGCCCAAATTGTTCAAGGTGAAGGTGTTGTGCGGATCCAGGGAAAGGGCTTGCTGGAGCAGAAGGTCGGCCTCGGAATCGCGGTTGTCTGACAGAAGCCCGATCGCCTCGACATTCATGCGATTCACCCGCAGGGGCACATCCTTCAAGCTGTTCAAGGCATAGCTCATGGGCTTGCCTTCCAGCTGTTTCGCATTGCTGCGGTCGATGAATGCATCGCCACCCTGTTCCGATGCCAGCGCATAGAACTTTTGCGCCCGCTCCAATTCTCCCCGGAGTTCGGAGATGTAGCCGAGGTTATTCAAGGTGAAGGGATCGGCGGGATCGTAGAGGTATGCTTTGTCAAAAAGCGCTTCGGCTTTTTCGTACTGTTGCTTGCGTATGGCGTCCACGCCTTCGCGATTGAGGCGCTGCACGGGCGTCGCCTGGCTGTACTTGGGAAGCGTTACTCTTAAGTCATCCGCCCAAGTCTTCTGGAATCCCGAGGTCGTGATGACCACAGTTACCGCAAGTAGTAATCTTAAACGTGTATTAAGCATTTGTGATCCTTCATCTTCACTGTGGGGGCCCAGCGGGTTATTCAGGCATGCATACTGATGTACAATTCGTGAGAGCCGAACTACATATTTTTGCTATCGGAAATACTTCAGGCCGTGGGGGTTGCGGTTTGCACCGTCAAATATATGCCTGAACGCTATTTTACAACAAGGGTGTGCAGAATGGGCTATTTTCTTGCAATCGTCATGCTTACCAGCGTGAGCGTGACCGTTGCACAATCGTCATCCCCGAGCCCCAAACCAGAGCAAGATGCCGGGACACAGTCCGCCCCAGAGCCGGAAAGTGGTAACCTGCCCACCCTACCGCCCATTCCCCCAGGAAAAAGCACGGTCATCGGGGGCGCGATTCACGATGTAGACCCCGTGCGCGACCAATTTATGCTCAAAGTCTTCGGTGGGAAGTCAATGAAAATTCTCTTTGACGAGCGCACCCAAGTCTATCGTGATGGAAAAAAGACTCCTTTGCGCGATCTGCGCGCGAACGATCATGCCTCGGTCGAAACCGTGCTGGACGGAACAAGCGTCTTTGCTCTAAGCGTCCATATACTGTCGCAAACACCCGAAGGCGAGCGCCAGGGTGAGGTGCTGAACTACGACGCTGGCGCTCGTGAATTGACTGTAAGCGACACCCTGGGCCGTGACCCCATCAAACTAAGCGTGCCGGCGGGGACGGCTATCGTTCGCCAGGGTCAGGCCGCTTCCTCTTCCCCGGGCCACGGCTCGTCAGATCTCGTTAAGGGAACTCTCATTTCAGTCAAATTTGCATCCGATAATCAGGGCCGGGGCGTTGCCAGCCAGATCGCGATCCTGGCCACTCCGGGATCTTCATTTGTGTTCAGTGGAAATATCACCTTCCTGAACCTGGGTTCCAAGCTGTTTGTGCTTCTCGATTCCACGAACGACAAGAGCTATAAGATCGTCTTTGATCCCGCCCGATTCCCGATCAGCCGGAATCTCCAGGAAGGGGCGCATGTGACAGTGACCGCAACCTTCGATGGTGGCAACTACGTGGCCAACGCGATTACGGTCAAGTAAGCCTCGCGGCTCGGCTACGCCTTCAAGTCCAAGCCGCGGAAACCAATCCTTCCCCCAGTTCAGTCCTGGACTCACTCGTCCCCTCGACGAGGGTTGTGGTGGCCCGACTTCTTGCAAGTACTGTCCATTTTTTGAACAGTCATCAAAGATGCCACCGAGACCATTGACAGGGCGAGTTCCCTCTTGCAATGGGAGGAGACAGATCGGGAGTCAGATGCTGAAATGGTAAATGTGCTTCGCCATCCCCGTGGCGTTTTAACAACCTGCGCGGGGATTTACCAGGAATAGGCTTTTTTCCGCCCGTTGGGCGCTGCGGAATGTTTGTCCTCGGCAAAGCTATTTGGGAGCGAGGCATTCGAGGCACGCACTTGAGGTGAAATGGATTCGAAACACAGGCGTGATTTTCTCAAACTATGTGTTGCATCTATACCGGCTTTGGCCTTCGCGAATGTCGTCAGCGCTGACGAAAAAAAGAGCCAGGCAGTTGCTCAACCGGCATATCGCACGCCGGGCTCGCTGGAGCCATATATAGATCCGCTGCCTATTCCGAAGCGATTGATGCCGCACGGCACAAGCAAGGATCAATATCGCGTTCGCATGTTGGAATTCAAACAACCGATGCATTCGCAGCTTCCGCCCACGAGATTATGGGGATATGAAGGGCAGTATCCCGGTCCAACCATCGAGGCGTTGCGAGGCAGGTCAATCGTAGTCCAGTGGGAGAACCACCTACCAGCACAGCATATCTTCGAAATTGATCCCCACATACACGGCGCAATGCCTCCGACGCCCGCGGTTAGGACCGTACCCCATCTTCACGGCTCACGCAGTCGATCGGAAAGCGATGGGCTACCTGAGAAATGGTTCGCGGCGGGATCTTCGGCACGTTATGACTATCCGAACAGCCAGCCGGCGGCGACGCTTTGGTATCACGATCATGCTCTAGGTATTACGCGCATGAATGTATATGCAGGCTTGTCAGGATTCTTTCTCCTGCGCGACGACGAGGAGCGCAGCATGGACCTGCCTTCAGGCGATTACGAGATTCCGCTTCTACTGCAAGATCGGACGCTGGACGACCAGGGTCAGCTCGTCTATTCTCCGACGCACGACGATGGTCTAAAACTTCCTCCAGGCGTCTGGGGGCCGGAGTTCTTTGGCGACCTTCCGGCCGTGAATGGCGCGATCTATCCTTATCTGAACGTTGAGCCGCGCCCCTATCGCCTGCGCATATTAAACGGCTGCAACTCGCGGTTCCTCAATGTCTCCTTCAACCTTGCGAAAAGCCCCACGGATATACCTTCACTGATTACATTTCACCAAATCGGGACCGACGGCGGCTTCCTGCCAAAGCCAGCTGCATTGAACAAGGTATTGCTGGGGCCAGCGGAACGGGCTGACTTAATCGCCGATTTTTCCGGACTTGAGGGCAAGATCGTGACCTTGTCCAACAATGCTCCAGCTCCATTTCCGGGATGGGAAATGGCCACTACCACCCATGCGGCGTTGTATGAGTTCATGCAGTTTCGGGTGAGTCTTCCGATCTCCAACAAGGGAAAATCATTCAGCATGCCACCTGCGATTGCCTTTACCCAGCTGGATGAGACCAAAGCCGTCGCCACCAGGGATTTCGTACTGTCCGAGCTGATGGACGATAAAGGACGGTCCTTGGGACTACGAATCAATGACAAGGGCTATGACGACCCAGTTACGGAACATGTGAAATTGGGATCCATCGAGAAATGGCGATTTATCAATACAACCGAGGATGCTCATCCAATGCATTTGCATCTGGTGCAATTTCAGGTTCTGCAACGCCAGGGATTCAATGCCGGGGCTTTTCGTAACGGCACCCTGGAATTCATGGGGGCGCCACGGCCGCCTCAGGCAAACGAGGCCGGGTGGAAGGATACAGCGGTAGTCAACCCAAGAGATGTGCTAACGATTATTGTTCGATTCGAAGGCTATACCGGCCGATATCTTTTTCACTGCCACATGCTGGAACATGAAGATAACGACATGATGCGGCCATTCGAGGTCGTTCCCGAGGGGTGAAATCGCCCAATGGATACGGGAAGCAGAAACATTGTGGATGAGATGTTTTCAGCCTTAACCATAGGAACGTGCTTGAGGATGTCCGGAAAGAATCCCCGGGGCGTGCGTGGCGCTTCCACTACGACCGAGCCTGGCGACAGTGTCCGTTAAGATTTGTGGTATCCCATCCTTGCCGGAAAAGCACCGTCAAGGATGGGGCACCCGCAGATTGGTTGCACTTCCCGCCTAACAACATCAAGTCCTGGACTCTGTCCGACCCGGCCACGGCGAAGCGGGGCTTTTCTTGAGGAAAAGCCCCGCGTGAGGCATTTTCACCGGGTACACCTATCGCGAAACCACTCTAACGCGGCCCGGGGATCTCGAGCGGATAGTCCGTAAAGTCCTCAATGCGAACTGAAATTTCCGCAGACCCACGGGCTTACGGCCCCAGGGCCGTGGGGGTGCATGGATTGTAGCCCAGCGACGTGGGTGTGACTGGAGCAGGCGGAGTTGGCGGCGTAGCCCACGGGACGTTGTTGAAATCGAAGAAGTCCAATAGGTTGGGCTGCGCGGCATCGCGGCCAGTCAGGTAATTGTGGTCGCCGATAAAACGATCCTCGACAAACTTCAGGATTGCCGTGTGGTCCATTGGAATGTTGGAAACATAATGCCGCCGGGTGAAGGGCGAGATGACGAAGTTCGGCAGGCGGAAGCCTAACTGAGCGGCAAAGCCTTGCACCGCCGGTGCGTCCGTTGCAACGGCTCCGGGCCAATCCGGATGCAGGTCGCAATGGATCGTCGCGACTCCGCCGGCTGGTACGCACGGGATGTAACTATCGGCGTTCACTGCAATCGTTGAGATATCCGGGATCGTTCCCAGTGAGGCGCCGGTCTTGTCGTTTGAGTGGCCGGGCACTGGTGGGACATGGTCGTAGGGGCCTCCACCCTCGTCGTAGCTGAAGAAAAAGACGGAGTCATTCCAAGAAGAACTGGTCATGAAAGCGTTCAGGATACTCGACATCTCCACCTGACCGGTCAGAACCGACTGGCCAGATCCAGGATGCTCGTCATTGTTGGCGTACCCGGCTTCAATGAAGGCAAAATTGGGAAGCGTGCCGTTGGTGAGATCGCTGTAATACTGAGACAGCGGGGCAATCTTGTTCGGGTCGATGCAGAAAGAGTTCGACGCATCGCCAACCACGCTGGATGGCTGGAGGGGAGCGGTACAGCCAGTAGGGCTACCGCTTGGGTTTTCCTGCAAGTAGTTAAACGCATAAGTTAAATTAGAGAAATCAGTTGCGGGGAATTTGTCGTACGCCGAGCCGGAGCATTCATCCTCGTTGAGGCAAAAGCCCTCGGTGACGGTGTAGTAAATCTTCCACGATACGTTTGCCTTATCAAGTTTCTGGAAAATAGTCGGGATATTGAGCCCGGCAAGGTGGTCGTCACCGCCAGGATCGGCGACCAAGCCTTGGGTCGTGCCTCCGGTAAAGGTCGCGATGCGGTTGTCAATACTCTTGCTCGCCACCGGCGAAAACCACCGGTTGGACACCGCGAACTGAGAGGCCATGTAGTAGTAGTAGTTGAGAAATCCCTGATCGTAATACCCCATCGCACGCTGGCCATTTAGATCGGTGAAATTGCCGGAACAAGTCCCCGATGCGTTGCAGCTGGTGGCGAAACCTTCAGCCGTGTGGACGAAGCCGTTCATATCGATGGGGCGGTTGGTGGCGAAATCATAGCGATTGACGTCTCCGTAGCTTGCCAGCCAATCCGAACTGTCATCGTCGATGCAAGTGCTGGCGAACTTGAAGAGCTTGAAAGCTGTACCTGCGTCGTCCTGATTGCTCGTGTTCAGCTTGTCGTCGATGCCATCCACGTTATATGTCTTGCCATCGTCGCCGATGTTCCAGGCTTGCCCGTTGGTGTTGTTGGCCTTGCGATATGGATTCAGCATGCCGAAATAATCGTCGAACGTGTGGTTCTCCTGCAGCATAAAGATGACGTGGTTGACCGATTGAACGGTGGCCGCCGGGTTCACGGTTACGGTCGCGGTCGCCGTGGCGCTCGCTCCAGCTCCGGTCGCGCTTGCCGTGTAGGTGGTCGTTGCGGTAGGGCTGACTGCCTGGGTTCCGCCGGTCGGCTGCAAGGTATACGAGCTGCCATCTGTTCCAGTCACCGTCACTGCAGTGGCATTGGTGGCAACCACGGTTAGAGTAGACGAACTCCCCGAGAAAATCGTAGCGGGAGCGGCTGTGATGCTGACGGTCGCTGCCGGTGGCGCTGTCACCGTTACGGTCGCAGTGGCGGTGACCTTCCCTCCAGCTCCGGTTGCGGTTGCCGTGTAAGTCGTTGTCGTGGTCGGGTTGACCGGCTGTGTTCCGCCAGACGGCTGCAGCGTATACGTGCTACCATCCGTCCCGGCTATCGTCACCTGGGTGGCTTTGGTCGCAGTCACGGTTAGAGTGGACGAACTGCCGGTGACAATCGAAGTGGGCTTGGCGGTGATGGTGACTGTCGGGGCCGGCGCCACGGTTACGGTCGTGCCTGCCGAGGCCTTCCCTCCAGCTCCGGTCGCGGTTGCCGTGTAAGTCGTCGTCACGGTCGGACTGACCGCTTGCGTTCCGCCAGCCGGCGGCAGCGTATACGTGCTGCCATCCGTTCCGGTCACCGTCACTCCAGTGGCGTTGGTGGCAGCCACGGTTAAAGTGGACGAACTCCCCGAGGCAATCGAAGTGGGGTTGGCGGTGATGCTGACTGTGGGCGCCGCTGGGGGTCCTGCCGGTGTCACGGTTACGGCCGCAGTGGCGGTGATCTTCCCTCCGGCTCCGGTCGCGGTTGCCGTGTAAGTAGTCGTCGCGGCCGGGCTGACCGCTTGTGTTCCGCCAGTCGGCTGCAGCGTATACGTGCTGCCATCCGTCCCGGTGACCGTCACCCCAGTGGCGTTGGTAGCAGCCACGGTTAAGGTGGACGAATTCCCCGCCACAATCGAAGTGGGGCTGGCGGTGATGGTGACTGTCGGCGCCGCTGGCGGCGCCACTGACGTCACGGTTACGGTCGCGGTAGCGGAGGCCTTCGTTCCAGCTCCGGTAGAGTTTGCGGCGTTTGCAGTGTAAGTAGTGGTCGCGGTCGGGCTGACCGTTTGCGTTCCGCCAGTCGACTGCATGGTATACATGCTGCCATCCGATCCAGCCACTGTCACCTGGGTGGCATTCGTCGCGGACACCGTCAAAGTGGACGAACTCCCCGCAGTAATCGTAGTGGGGCTGGAGGTGATGCTGACTGTCGGCGTCGGAGTGTTGGTGAAGGTAGCACCACCGCATCCCGTTAACAGCAAGGGCAGCGAAAGCGTGGACAGTATTGCCATCGGGGAGAGAAACCGGGGAACGCGCACCTGTATCATGGTGTTTTCCTTCTTAGTTCACGCGAGCAACGATGGCCCGATAGCCAGATTGAAAAATGGACACAACCCAGAGCACGTCCGTCTCACCACGAGGCTCCGCTCTCTGTCGGATCGGTTAGCCGGATCGGTCAGCGCTACTGCCGGATTGAGCGGCTTCATGCGCCGGGTTAGCTTTTTCCCGGCTAGAGTGAGTTGGCGGAGGGGGGCTCACACGCCACAACTCAAAAGTCCCTCTTAGGTAATCTACTTTACCCTAATCGCTACACAGAACGTCATTTTTAGTTTTAGACGGTACCAATTTGCGGGCGGTTCCGTTTTTTGGTCACACACGGGGATCCGCAAAATCAACGGTTTGGGCATTGTTTCCAGCCAGTTCGCGGCCTTGGCTATCCATGCCATCTACCCCTTTAACTAAAGAACCTGAGCGCAACGCCCTGCTAGGGCGTGAAAACAAGGACCGCAGCCGGGTAAAGCGGCGCCCGGGAAAAGCTCCTGCATGGCGTATCGTTCTCTTGTGTTTATTAAGCTCGAACCAGCGAAGATAGTTGCGGACAACGCTGGCCATAGTCATCTCGAGCCCGGCCTTGAAGTTTTGTTCCCCCATGCTCCGCTGCAAGGCGGGAGACTGCAGAATGGCAATGAGCTGCCCGGCGAGATCGGCCGCATCGCCAATTTTGTAGAAGCGGACAGCCATGTCTGCGTCCGCCGCCATGTCCCGAAAATCGTTGATGTCAGCGCACACGATCGGAACTCCGTACTCACACGCCTGATGGGCCGGGCCGCTCGATCCAGTTGCGGAGTCGTAGGGCATCGCCAGAACCGAAGTGGTCCCAAAAAGCTCAGGAATGTCTTCTTCCGGAACGTATCCGCGGAACTCAATCGGCAAGCCCTTGGGTTGCGCCTCGCGGATCGATTCCCAATATCCCGCTTTTGTATGATGATTAGCCCCGGCCACGATCAGTTTGCAATGAGGGACCTTTTTGAGGACAGCCGGAAAGGCCTCCATCAGCGTCTCCAACCGTTTATAGGTGCCCCAATGTCCAATCGCGAGAATGCGAAGTTCCGGATTGCCGCGTTTGGAAAAGTCTGGAGGAGTGGGTGTGCCGGCGAGTGTCCCGTGTCTCCCTAGAAGAACGTTCTTAACGGAATACTTGTCAACCAGAGTGCGCCGGTAGCCGGGAAGAAGGACAGAAACCGAATTCGCTTTCAGTAAAGCCCTGGTGGTCACGTCAGCGCCAATACTGAACAGTTTTTGCTGCCGAACTCCAGCGGCGGCGAAATCGACGTGTTCGATCACCTGGTGCAGGGTGATATGGGTGTAGAAGCCAGAGGCTCGCGTGAGAGCGGGCGTAGACAGCCCGGCAAAGGCGGCAATCGGATTGTCTGGGGTGGCAAAGCTCGAGAATACGAGATTGAACCACACCACGTCGGGTTTCAACCTCCGAATAGTCTTCAATAGACGCACCGGCGTCGACAGGCTGCTGAACTTCCAGCAGCGAATCACGTCGAAGCCAGGCAATTCTGACTGCTGCTCGGCCTTTAACGATTCACCGTTCTCGTCGGTGGCGAATTCATAGTCGGTCAGTTCATCTGCGAGAATGGTCAACTTGACGTGGGGATTCCGCTGCAGTTCCCGCGCGATATGGAACGCATACTCGTTCAACTGACGTCCACTTGGGGGAAAGCTTGCAACTAGACAGATTTTCATGGGATCCCACTTTCAAAACAAGCTGATGCTGAAATAAGGTCTGAACTGTTGACTATGCTGACCCGAAAAATTGAAGAAACTCTCCTGTTGTATGCCCGCCGCGAAACGAATCGGATACTGCAGCGGGACTTCTCCACCTTCGTCCTTGAACCCGCGGTGGAAAGGCATAGCGTAGGATGCAGAAAAGCCGTTTTGGACTGCATCGTAGACGTGGAAACCCCTGGTACTGGAGTAAGCGGTCGTTGCCTGCAGATGCCAGTTACGTGTCGGAGCGAACTGGACGCTTCCGGCCGGGCGGAGAGCCTGCGCAATTCCCGAGTTTGCTCCCACGACACGCCATGCGCGCAGGTCTTCCGCGACAGCTCTCACCAACAGCCGCTCGGAAAACCGGCGCTCGAGGCCGAGATAGGAAGAGGTATAGTAGTTTTCGGTGTTTTCGGGCGAGAAGAGCTGATCGCTAGCTCCCCATCCAGTCACCAGAGCCGTCTTCCCCCATGGCTGGCCAACGCGGAAGTCAACCCCACCGGCCAACGTCCGCGAGTGCAGATTGCTCTCGGTAAAAGGACCGGCCTCGCGAAGAACGAACCCGCTCGCCGAAATCACATTAAAGAATGAACTCGTAGAAACGTACGTAAACACGCGAAACAGGTTTTGGTTCAAGGCAACCGGCGACTTGGAATCACGGCGAACCGTTGCCTGAATGCCACTGTCGAATGTCAACACGTTGGTCCCCAGATGAATCGTAGGATTCAGTCCGAAGTTGAACGTGTAATCCGTCGTATCGCGGTCGACGATCGAATTCTCACTGGGCACCGATATCAGACCGCGGGCATTTCGAATCTGGAAGGCTCCGCTGGCAGTGGGCAGATACCTAAGATGAAGATGATATGCGGTGGTCCATTGCGTTGCCAAGGAGGATCGTGGGGTTGGAAGTAGAGCTGTATCAGAAGGCGGTATCGGAACTAATCCGTCCAGTTTAGAGTCCAGAACATAAACCGTCGTGTCTTCCATGACGGGCTGAACGGAAAAATCGGTAAGCAGGCTCAACTTGGAATTGACCCTATATCCTTCGTCCGCCCCCGCCTGCAGCAAACTCTGTTCGGCCGTCTGATCTTCACCCGCGGCGTCGGAAGCCTGGGCAAAGGCAGTAAGCGCCTGGGTGCCTTGATGTTCCTGGCGAAATACGTTGGCCTCGGCCAACAGATACTGGTAACCAGGTTCGCTATCGGGTTCACTGCCGATCGCCGAAAGCTCAGCCTGAGCCCTGGCTGTGTCTCCCAGCGCGAGGTAGTTATCTGCCCTACCGATGCGCACGGCTGTCTCAGATGCACCCGCAGCCTGGGCACGTTGAACGTAGGTTTGCGACAGCTGGAAATCATGCACTTCGCGAAAAACGTCCGCCGCCCCAATCAATTGCTCACCCGTGGGAGGCACCGTCTCTCCTGTGCCGGCTTCCATCAGAGCCAATGCAATCTGCCTTTTCGCATCCTCGGCATGATCTTTGTGTGCCATGATCTCGGCGATAGCCAGACGTACACTTACGCGATCGCTGTCTGGCGCCATGAGTGCTTTGCGAAAGCGCTCCATGGCAGCATCCTGATCTCCGAGCACGCTCAAAGCCGCGCCGGTGGACAAAAATATCGCACTTGGTTTGGATTTTTGTCCAGATACTGAATTTTGTCCAGATTTTGGCTCGGTGGCCACAGCCGGCTCTTGTTGCACCTGCTGCTCTGCCAATTGCACATACCGCAGGGTTTGTTCGCGATCTTGCAGCTGCGCGTAGGAGCGCGCAAAGAGGGCGGAGATAGAAGCATCGTTAGGGGAGAGTTTTTGCGCGACTTCCAGTTCGGCGATCGCATCGTGGTAGCGCCGCTGGGTATACAAATTATCCGCCAGCGCGAGGTGGAGCGCTCCATCATTCGGAGTAAATTTCAAGGCGGCGCGATATTCAGCCCCGGCTTTCGTCAGCATGCCTCGTTGCCCGTAAGCTGTCGCCCGGATCAGGTGTATGGGTTGTGAATCTCCCATATACTGTTGCGCCAGTTGCACTTGCTTCAAGGCTATCTGTGGTTTGTGCAGATCAAGGTTGGCATAGGCGAGTCCCAGGTGTGCTTCGCCGTTGTTTGGCTCCCGCTTGAGGGCTGATTCGAAATCCGCCGCTGCGGCTCGGGGATTGCGCAGGTCATGGAACACGTATCCGCGGTTGACGTATGCCGTAACCATATTCGGATCCCGGTCCAGCGCCGTAGTAAAGTCCTGCCGCGCCTGATCAAGCTGTCCGTCATGCTTGTGCACATAGCCGGTCAATAGTGGAATGTCAGGCTCTTTAGAAAATCTGTCGCTGTATTGAGAGGTCAGCTTCAGGAGGTCGTCGTAGCGCTGGAGATTGAGCAGATCGTAGCCAAGATAAACAACCACATCCCTGTCTGCCGGCAACACCTTGATTGCTTCTTCGCCCACGTCAGCCGATTGCTGATACTCGCCTTTAAAACTCAGGTACCTCTCCTGTTCCCGGAGGACTTGAGGCTGCTGCCGCATTTCGTTCGTGATGCGACTCGACCACACACCCGCCAGGTCCAATGTATGCGCTTCGATCGCGGCGTTCATTCCTCCAGCCACGATCAGAGGATTATGCGGAGCCAGTGCATACGCCTTGCTATAAACGCCTTCAGCTCTGGTGTAGTCGCGGCGTGAGGCGTACATATCCCCCAGGGCGAGATAGGGTACGTACGACGAAGGATAGGCTTCTGCCAGACGGCGAAAATAGTTTTCCGCGTCCTGGTCGCGCCCCGCAGCCCGCGAGGCATAACCTACGGAAGTGAGCGCAACCCGGTTCACTGCATCCGTCGCGAGGATCTGCTTATAAACTTCGATGGCTTCGCCGGTGCGCCCGAGTTTCATCAACAGATCTCCATCCAGCTGCAGATTGTTGGGATCCTTGGCATTGATCGCGAGCGCTTCCTTCAAATCTTTTCCCGCAGCGTCAAGGTCGCCAACATGCATGGCGATCAGAGCCCTCAGGCGCAGAAACTGCGCTCTGCCTGGTCCATGCTCGTCCAGTGCGCTAATTTGCTTCTGTGCTGTATTGAGCTGTTCTTGGGAGGCATTTGCTTGTTTCAGGTTTTGATAGAGTTGCATCAAATCCATGTGCACCTGAATGCCGTAAAGAGGTCCCTCGGCCGGGCTCTCGGGCAGGTGAGCCAACACTGTGTTGTATTCCTGGACAGCATCGGTATCGCGTTCCTGGATCTGTGCGATCTCTCCCCGGATTGCGTGCAGCCGATAATAATTGGCATCGAGGCCCGCGGCACGCTGGAGAAATGAGTTTGCATGGTCTATCGAACCGACAGCAACTTCCGCCTGTGCCGCAGAAAGCTGCAAAGCCATGTCTTTCGGCACCGCATTGGCGGCCTGCGAGTATTGTTCCGCAGCCTCAACCGGCTTGCCATCGAGCTGGTAGGTGAACGCGAGTTCAGCCTTTACGTCGGGTTTAGGGTTGCGGATTGACTGCAGCGAGGCAATTGCTTCTGGATAGTTTCCCGTCTCCAGGTAATAGCCCGCCAACGATCGCTGCACCTCGGGGTTGTCCGGGGCGCGCCCCTTGGCCAACTCAAGATAGTGATTTGCCTGATCGAGTTGCTTCATGCGTTGGTACGCGATTGCCATCAGCAACTCCGAGCGCGTGCTGGGCTGCATCTGCTCTGCACGACCTAACGCTCCAATTGCGGCGGTGTAGTCACCAGATTTTATGTAGAGCTCACCCAGCGACAGCTGATCGTCGATCCGTTTTGGGTCGGCTGCGACCACACGTTTCAACAGACCCACAGCATCATCGGTTCGACCCATCATGCGGTAACTCTGCGCCAGACCGGAGAGCCCGTCGAGCGATGATGGATTGAGGCGAAGACCGTGGCTGTAGGCGTCTACCGAGAGCGTAGGCTTGGCGTCGAGGCGCGCGGCGTAGCCCAGCAGAAACCACAGCTGCGCATCGTTGGGGGCGGCCTGCGCAGCACGCTGAGCATAGTCAACCGCAAGCGCATGATTACCCTGCTTCAGGGCCAATTCCGCCGCACGCGCAAGGCGTGCGTCTTGAATATTCGATCCCCATCCCAGCGGTTGGCCCGGAGGAGGTGTTTGATCGGTTTTGGTCTGAGGCTTTGCGGACGCGTCGGGGCCCATCTTGTACGTCTGCGCCTGCATAGGGCGGGCAAGCGCCAAGACGAGCACGGACACGTACGCGACCTTCAGCCATCCATGTCTAACAATCAACGGGTCACCGGGCAGTCACTCAGGATTCAAAGGCCTATGATATCGTATTGCGCCTGGCGTTCGCTGTACCATAGTTTATGCGAAGGTCATGGGAGTTTAGACGAAGGGCATGCAGCGTTCATGAGCAACCCTGAATTATAGTTTCGTATGCAAAGCTTCTCGAGAGGGGACCTTGGAAAGAATTGAGTCTGTCGCCCCGTCCACGCGGCCCATACCGTTAAGCCTCATCTTGATGGTGGCTTTCGCGGTTCACCTGCCACTTCTACTGATGAAGTTGCCGCTGCAGTCGTACGACGCAAATTTCCATATCTTCTTCGCTTCGCATTATGTACACCATTGGTTCGATCCGTGGAACGCGAAGTGGTATGCGGGCTTTTCGCAAACGACATATCCTCCGCTGCCGCAGCAGTGGATAGCGTTACTATCTAGGATCCTCGGTCTAGATATGGCATATATGGCGGTTCAGTTCGCTGCTATATTGCTGCTCGCAGTTGGCGTTTATCGATTTTCCAAACTTTGGGTGAATGAACGGGCTGCGTCGTTGGCCGCGCTGGCGAGTGTGTTTGTCGGCTCAGAAAGCTTTCTGGTCTATTCCGCGGGCCAGCTGTCCACCACCACCGCGGCCCCGCTTTATCTGAACGCCCTGCCTTATCTCTACGAGTGGGTGCGGCATGGCAAGTGGCGATCTTTTGTCAAAGGCACCGCGCTCTTCGCGGCCGCGGCCGCGGCCCACCATGCCACGCTGCTCTTCGGGTCAATGTTTTTTGCCGTGCCCGTGCTCGCACTTGTTTTTTTAGAGCGCAACGACGGCGAGCGAACCTCGACCCCATCCTTCGTCATCCGTACCGTCATTATCTCGCTGGTTGTAGGCGCCGCAATCGCAGTGGTACTGCTTCCGTTCTGGATTGCGTTGATTCATAATCCCGTCACGCAGACCCCTATTCCGCACCCCAGCCGGGCAAATTACATACTGAGCCCGGAGTGGGGCCTGAACTACTTCATTATTCCCTGGGGAGCCTTGATTCTCGTTCTGCCCTTCATCGTTATAAGAGGTTCTGCCATCGTTCGACTCCGTCCCTTGCTGCTGGGCTTCTGGGTGGCATTTTTGATAGGACTCGGAGGGACGACTCCCGCAGGCCATCTGCTCTTAGGCCGTGCTTATGAAGTGCTGACTATGGAGCGCTTCGCCTATTGGGCAACTTTGCTGGCGCTACCCTTTGTGGGGCTTTTGGCTGCGGAACTTATCGACCGATTTCGATGGCGAGCAATTATCGGTTTATCCATTGGGGCAACTCTTACCTGCGGACTGGCAGTGGGATGGGTCAGCTATCACCCGGCGGATGCCGCAACTTTCAAGGTGGACTCGGTTGCCGCGTGGCTCGATCGCGACGGGCACGACAAGTACCGGTACATCACCTTAGGATTCGGCAACAAGGTTGCGCGATTGGCAATTCTGACCGACGCCAGCAGTGTCGATGGCGAATGGAATTCCGGCCGTACGCTGCCGGAACTTAATGAGCACGGCGCCGGTTCGCTCTCCAATTCGAAATATTTTGCCAAGGCGGGCCTGGACGCACTGCGCGCCATGCTGTATCACGCAGACCACTACGGACTGAAATGGGTATTTGTGAATGACCCATATTATGACCCGCTCTTGTCATTTGCGGGCTGGCGCCGTGTGGACGACCTTGAAGACAAAACCATCACCGTATGGAGCAAAGAGGGGGCGCCACCGGCTGTGCCATTGAACTCGGCACAAATCCCTCCCCGCTGGCAGGGCCTCATGTGGGGTACTCTCCCTTTCGGCAGCAGCATCCTGGCCATACTAGTTGTCCTGATTCCGGAGAAACGATGGCACCGGCGCGGGGCGGTCGAGCCCTCCACCGCGGCTGAGGATGTGGCGCCGGGGAGGCTGGTGATATGAACAACGGACGTATCCTCGCTGTCCTCATCGCCGTTACGACGGTGGCATTGGTTGTCGCAGGCGTTCTCTGGCCCATTTCATCCGCTGTTGGGATGGCTGATTGGGGGGGCGCCACTGTGCTGGGTCTGTCGTCAACGCCGGAAGCAGCAGTTGATAATCTGGCGCATGAAATCGGCCAGCAGGCTTGGGGAAAAGCGTATTCCGATCTTGGCAACAAGGGCGAATTCACGCAAGCAGAGTTTGTGCGCGACTTGACCGGAAGCTACCTGAGCCTGCGCACGCATGCGATTTTGGATAGCTTCGAAGTGCGCTCGCTTCATGCTTCCGCGGATGAAGCACAGATGCAGCTGAAGTTGCACTGGTCAACCGTAGTGGGCACGTTTGTGGATACAAAAGACCTGCGCGTCATAAGAAACGGAAACCGCTGGGAACCGGTGTGGACCCTGGTGAAAGAGCCTCGAGTGCCGCCGCAGGTATTCGCAGTGAATTACCTGCGCTGGGATGTGATCTACCGCGGTCCGGAAGATGATTGGGGAGCTCAAGACGTGGAAGCTCCGCACGTGAGGATCGTGGACATGCACCCTGTGGAACGCGGTGACGGGGTGGTCATCCTGGGCGAACTTCTCAACGAAGATGTGGTGCCTGCGTTTGTGTCGGTCAAGGCCACCCTGCTGGCGAAGAACGGGTCGACCATCGCAACCGAAGACAGCTTTGACAAGATTTCTCACCTTCTCTTGCCCAAACAAGTCACGCCATTTCTCATTGCGTTTCACAATGTAGCATTGTCCGACGTCAGCAGCGTCCGCATGGACCCTTCCGCGTCCCTGGTCGCGGCCTCGGCAGATCCGATCATCGAGATCAGGGATCAGCGCTTGAACCCAGCGCCGGATGCCTCATTTACGGGGCAACTGGTTGATCAAAGCGGCCAGGTCGTGAATGTCGCGCACGTTCTTGGGACTTTCTATGACAAGAGTGGCCAACTTGTATGGGTCGCGGATCGCTATGTCGACCGTGCGCTATTGCCCCAGACACCGGTTTCGTTTATAATACCGCTCCCTCCGGACATTGCAAGGCAGGTCAGCACTGCGCGCGCGGTCAGCGCGACATACAGTTCGGGCGGTTTCCAATGAAATGCAGATTGAGATTGCGGCTCGGCGGCCTGATTGCCGCCCCAGAGGATTTCGCTCTTTCAGAAAGCGGGCGCCCGGTGCTCGCCCCTGGCCGTCCAGGCGGGTAACCCCTCCCCGTGAGGGCCGCGTATCAAAATTGTTGCCGCGGTCACCGGTCTCGTTTACTATATTCATACTCCCGGGCCTTGCGGGCCTTGCAAGGCAGGTCAGCAGTGATCGCGCGGTTAAGGCGACATACAGTTCGGGCGGTTTGCACTGAAATTGCACATTTAGATTGCTGTTCTGTCCCGTTGCCACAGACCCCGATTTCGTTTTACTATGGCCGTTTCCCGGACACTGCAAGGCAAGTCAGCGTGATCGCGCGGTCAGCGCGACATGCGGTTTGGGCGGTTTTTGAACAAATGCACATTTAATTTGCTGCTATTTGGCTTGGTTTTCGCCACAATGCATCCAATAGTATCGCGCCCAGAAAGCGGGCGCATGAGCTCGTCCAGCACATTGTAGTGGTTGAGCAGGTACCGAGACGTGATGTGGCGAATTTGTGAGGTGCGATTTGTATGGGCTGCGGATCGGTACATCGACCGCGGGCTGTTGTCAGAGTCGTCGATTTCGTTTACTATTTTCCTTCCCCCGGACATTGCAAGGCAAGCCAGCACCAGTGCGCGCGCGGTCAGCGCTACATTCAGTTCGGGCGGTTTCCAATGAAATGCAGATTTAGATTGCTGCTCGGCGGCTTGGTTTTCGCCACAATGCATCTAGCTCCAGCTTTCGCCCAAAGCGGAGGCATGAGCCTGCCCAAAACCGTCGAAGCTGGCAACGCGTTCTCGATTCAGGCAACCGGAAGCGGCAAAGCCGTTCTGTACATCGTAGGGCCTGGGCAGGTACTGAAGCGTGATGTGCAACTAGGCGAGACGACGTTCTTTGCTGCTGGAGATCTACATAATGCCGGCCACTACCTGGCGGTTCTGGTGGGTGGATCCTCAACCGGGAACGGTGCATTCGATGTCGTGCCTGCAAAAAACCCCGCGAACTTGAGTTTCCTTGCCAAACCGTCTCGTCTTTCAGTCAGCCTGCATGACGGCATCAGCGGCGCGGTCTGCGTCTTCGACCCCTATCAGAATCTGATCACTGCGCCTACGCCAGTGTCTTTTCAGTTGTCGGGTTTATCAACGGCCGCGCAGACGCGGACAGTAGCCACTCGTAACGGCTGTGCGTGGACAGAGATGGATTCCGCAGCCAAAGAAGGCGCTGCTCAATTTGTGGCTCGCGTCGGCAGTATTTCCAGCACACGCGTGATACAGCAGGTTCCCGGTGATCCGTGCGGATTAAGGATGAGCGCTCGACCCTCAGGCCAGAAGATTGAACTGGAAACAGATCCGGTCCGCGACTGTGGCGGCAATGCCGTGCCGGACGGAACGGTCGTGACTTTCACCGAACTCTATGACGGCAGTCAGACGACGGTAGACGTGCCTCTCAAACGCGGAGTTGCACGGGCGGAAATGCCCGCCTACAGCGGCGCAAGAATCTCCGTCGCGACCGGAGTTGTCATGGGGAATGAAATTCGTTGGGGGAAACAATAATGACAAAGTTCCTCCTGGTCGTGTGCACAGTTTTCGCTGCAACATTTCCTCTCCGGGCCGACCAGAGCGCCGTACGCGTGGAGCCCACGAATGTGCAAGGGCCGCGGCCTCTTGTGAAGCAGACCGAGACAGCTGTGATTCGTGACTACCTCCAAGCCTGGCAAAGTGTAAGCGCTGCGCTGGAGCAAAATCGTGCCGATCTTCTCGACCGGGATTTCGTGGGCGCTGCCAAAGACAAACTGACAGACACGATCCAAGAGCAAGCCGGGCTGGGTCTTTCTACACGTTACCAAGACCGTTCGCACGACATTCAGATCGTGTATTACTCCCCGGAAGGTTTATCCATTCAGTTGATAGACAATGTCGAATACGATGTAGAAATCCTCGATCATGACAAAATTCAGACAACACAGCGGGTACGGGCACGCTACATTGTCATTTTGACCCCCGCGGAGGTGCGATGGAGAGTGCGCGTTTTCCAGGGCCAGCCTGAATAATGCTCCTATCTTGAACTCGAGGACAGTGTGAGCGGACAGCAAGCGGTTGAAGTAAAGGGCCAAGGGTTGTCGATGATGCGGCGAACTGAAGGAGCACCCAAATGATATCGGTGGTGGTACCTATTTATAACGAAGAACAACTCATATCGCGGTTTCATGAGGCTGTTGCCGACGCCATGGGTAACGTTCCCGAAGACTGGGAAGTCGTTTATGTGAACGACGGTTCCAGGGATTCGTCTTTGAAGCTGCTCAGACGACTGCAGGCCGGAGATCCGCATGTGGTGGTGGTAGACCTCTCACGCAATTGGGGGCACATGGGGGCGATCTCGGCCGGCCTGCAGACCGCGCGCGGCGAAGCTGTTGTGTTAATGGATGGCGACTTCCAGGATCCGCCAGAAGTTTTGCCGCAACTGGTGGAAGCGTGGCGGGGAGGCGCTCAGGTTGTCATCGCGGTGAGAAGAAGCCGACAAGAACGGCGCAAGCTCCTGGCGAAGTTATTTCCTCTCTTCTATCGCACTCTGGCGGCGCTCTCCGATTTTCCCATACCCTTGGACGCTGGAATTTTCAGCCTTCTGGATCGGAAAGCCGTTGACTCGATCAATTCCCTGCAAGAAAGCAACCGCTACCTGCCCGGATTGCGGGCTTGGGTTGGTTACAGCAATGCTGTTGTGTTCTACGACCGGCAAGACCGGGCGGCTGGCGAAGGCAAGCTCACGTTCGTCAGCCGGATCAAGTACGCGATGGACGCAATCACAAGCTTCAGTTACAAACCGCTGCGGCTCTGTTTCCTGATGTCTTGCTTTTCATACTTTATGGTTGCCGTCCTGGCGGTATTGACAGTGCTTTCGGGAAGCCCGTTGAACTCCATAGGATTCGGTGTGGCCGCGGCGGTGTTTTCGGTGGGGGGAATGCTGCTTCTGTGCTTAGGCGTACTTGGCGAATATCTAGGACGCGTGTACGACGAGGTGCGCAGCCGGCCTCTTTCTATCATCAACAAGGTTTACTCTGCTGCGGATCTGATCCCCGTTCACGCTACTATCGAAGACGAGGAGGCGGAGATGGTAAGTGTTCCGCAATCGCAAGTGGCATGGGATTTAAAGTATCCTCCGGCAGGGGCAGAGCAGGAGCCTGTGCGATTCCCGGCCCCGCAAGAGGCCTAAGGTGCGAAAAACACTATCAGTGAAGGTACGGGCTTAACAGGCTGCGGAAAAACT
>PLZN01000578.1 GCA_003152195.1 Acidobacteriaceae bacterium | reverse complement strand
TAGCGTCACACAAAGTGTCTGTGATGCCTGGCTTGCGGAGGATACCGTCGTATGAAGGAACTTAAAATTGACCTGTCGCACAACTACGAAGCGCAAGACTGGTCCGTCGAGATCAACGGTTTGCGCCACGAACACGTGACGAGTGAAGTCCTTGAAGCGCTCGTCGAATGTGCGCTGATTGTTGCCGAGACGTCGTTGACCAAGCCATTAACCCAGCTACTAAACTAGGTTTTCGCGCTGTAGGGCCCAAGACCGTTGGACCCGTTGAACCGTTGAACCGTTGGACCATTGGCCCTGCGCACATCCTCGTAGGAGCCGTAAGCTACTACGCCGGCTCCTCGTTATTGTTTGCTCGTCTGCTCGAGAAAGGTGGAATTCGCAATAAGAATCTCCTGCCCCTCGCTGTTCAACACCGTGTGAGTGGCCGTAATTGCGGTCAGAATTCCGCTCTGGCCTGCGATTTCCACCCTCTTGCCGATTGCCAGGAACTTGCGGGTATAAAACCCGGTAACTATATTGCGCACGATATCCCACGTGCCCAGTCCAAAGGAAAGCCCCAGGGCCAGCGCCCCTGCCCCAAGAACAAAGCTGGTCACAATCCGCACCATCTCCGTCTCAATCTTCAACTGGCTCATCGCCATCATGGCGACGATAAAGACAATCAAGGCTGAGACCAGTTTCCCCAGGGCCCCAGCAGAATCCACTCCCGAGCCTTCGGCCGCCTGCGTCACCATCCGCCCTGCGAACTGGCCGACAGTCGTACCCAGGATCAAAAGCAAAACCGCGGCCGCGATGTTCGGTATATAGGAGAAGAAGCTTCCAATTGCATTGGAGATCGCGGCCAGCCCCAAAGCGTCACTTGCCGTTCTGGCTAACAGGACGATAACCAGGAAATAGGCCAGCTTTGGAAGGAAGAGGCTCAACGGCTGACGTAAACCGATCCTTCGTAGCGCTCTGGCGACGCCGGCCTTTTCGATCAGGCTGTCAAAGCGTACTCGTACCAGCGTGGTTCGCAGCGCCACCTCCAACAACTTGGCGACCAACAAGCCGATAATAATGAGCAGGATTCCAACACATACTGTGGGGATTGCCGAGGCAATCGAGTTGCCGAGGCCAGTGAAAGCCTCACGAAGTTTCTGCTCCATGCCTGGGATCCTTTCGCATGCCTGTTGGATCGAGTTGGCCGACCAAAATGACCCAAAGCTCTCTGAGCACAGCTAGCGGCATCTCCGCTGAGAACGTCGTCAACTGGCCCACGGTTGTGCGGCGTTGAATCGTCTGCCGAACCCGCACTACGAGGCGGCTCGAGGTGTCGTGCTCAAACTTGGCCAGCGCAGCGATCGGCTCTCCCGGGTCGATTTCCTCGTCATCTCGCATTTCTGCGTCTTCGGGGCTCATTATGCGACTGCCGTTCGCATCTTCTGGTATCGTTCCCGAAATACCTCGCGGCCGCGTTTGATGCGCATCTTGGTCGCGGACAGGCTGAGGCCAAGAAACCGAGCTACTTCTTCGTACGACAACTCGTCCATATCGCAGAGCAGGAGCGGAATTCTGAGGGTGCTTGGTATCGAATCCAAAACCCTGCCGATCAGCTGGTGATCGCTGATCTGTTCTGCCATCGTTTCCGCCGTTACCCGAACCTTGAGTTGATCGAACTCGTTGACATCTGCTTCCTCGATCCCAACGTAGGATCGTCCCACTTGTTTCTTCACATGGCGAAGGCAATGAGCAATCTTTATTCGTTGCAGCCAGTCTACAAACGACGAAGACTTTCCCTCGAACCCATGCAGTCCAAAGTACGCCTTGACCAGAACTTCCTGGGCAAGATCTTCAGCATTGTTCGGTTCCCGCGTGATGTACCGGCAGTTAGCGACGACCCGTCTTTGATAACGCAGGACTAATTGCTCGAATGCTCGCAAATCTCCCTCAGGAGCCTGCCGCGCCTCCCGTAAAAGCTCTTGATCCGGATCGGCCCCGGAAAAGTCAAACGGTCCATTAGGGGGATGACTCATACGGCATCCAGCCTCTCACCATCGGTGACATGTTGGAAGACTTGATTCAGCTCGCTCCAATTCTAGCTCAGAAATTATTAAGTGTTTCTGCAACAAGATCCAGTAGGTATGAACACGGCGCTGNNCATGAGCGTCATGGGCGAGAGCACCTGCCAAAGGTAGCGCCAGAGAAATACCCCGACAGGATTTCTGCCAGGAGGTAGATGCGGCTGACCCAGTACCTTCTGCAACGCAGGATAAGCACCGTGTTGCCTATACGTAACGCAACAACTTTGTCTAAGTCACTAGTAATACCGTCTATTGAGTTAGGTAAACGCTGAGTTACCACCGGTTTATCACGTGCTTCTTTATATGAATGTTTCGGATACGCAACAGGGACGGCACTTTCGATTTCTCTGCCACTATCTGAAATCCAGAACGGCCGACAGAGTACAGACGCGGCTACACGTTCCACGGCTCCACGCTAGAGCACAAGGGGAACCGAGTTATTCACTAGTCCGGCGGCCGGTTACTGGAGTAACGTCACCTCAAATCCCATCTAGGTAGGATCTATGTCCAAAAAACCAGCGACAAACGCCCTCCTTCTCGATGCTGAGCAGACGGTGGAAGAAGAGCTTGAGGAGTTGTGGAGGCGGACATGCCGAAGCAACAACGAACTCATAACCGCATTGGAGCGCCTTCGGCAAAATTATTGCGCCGTGGCCGACAAAAAGCATATCGCGATTAGCGAGGAACTCCTGGCGCAAGTCGATACTGCCCTGAGGAGGGCAGCGGAAGCGAGAAATTTGGTCTAGCGTCCTGAGTTGTTAATTCGTATANNGACCGGAGCGGACCCGGATTTCCTACTGCGCAGCGCCAGCCAACGCCGCGTGTGCGGCTTTCCGTAGAGAAAGCCGCATGAAGCTCCCTGCGCCACCAACCTCGACAGGAAATCCGGGGAAGCGAAGTGGAGGGACCTGCGGTTTCAGCCATTTGCACGACCTCTGCTCTCTGGGATATATAGTGCGAACTTCTAACCCAGGACACTGGTAGTGGGTCTGCGTCAATCGGCGCCTGGGGAAACCCGGGGACACGAACGGGTGAAGAAATTGACGGCCAATTTCAGAGCGGCATCGGCGTCACGAAATGCTCTAATGCCCACTTAGGTCGTGACCGTTCGTCTTCGAGGGATCGACCCGTAGTCCTGCTTTCGCCAACGATGGCAGCTACAAGGTCTCTTACGATGGTGGCTCTATACCACAAACAAAGGTGGGAACCTCGGCGAAACTCTTTATCGAAGCTAATCAGATCCGTTTGGCAAAAGGCGAAACAGAGTTGGCGACTGTACCAGTTTCGGCTGTTACCGAAATCAGCTATGGGGAGGACGTACACCGGCGCGTAGGAACTGCAATCGGGCTCGCCGTCGTAAGCTTTGGTGTGGGAGCACTGATGGCATTGAGCAAGTCGAAGAAGCACTACGTTGGCATCGCATGGGTGAACGAAGACAAGAAGGGAGGCTTCGTTATGCAATGCGATAAGGACGACTATCGCGGGATCCTGCTTGGCCTCGAGGGCGTGACGGGAAAAAAGGCAGTGGATTCGGACGCCATGACGGTTAAGAACTAAATATCCCCAACGGACTCGCTAACCAAGACACTGGACAGTACGGGGACACGACACCTATTGCCCCCACGTCAGCAATGTTAGGCTGCATTCATGACGCACTGGCCCGCATGGTGGGTCCGTGTTCCGGGCCGCCGAGGGTAACGAACGGCCGGTCGGCAACATAGGCCATATATAGGACGCGATCGACATGACACGATCAACCGTGGACCGCACGAGATGCCCGTGACCACCTCTCGACTCCAGGATTGGCTCTACGATTGACTGAGGTCGCAGCCCAGGGAGAAGCGCAGCGCGCCACAGATTTCCGTCATCCGCACGGAGCTCAGCCGGGCCACGCGCTTCCCCAATCGGTCCTGAGAGACAGTGATCGTATGGTGCAGGTTCACCGCGCAGGGTGCCTTCATGCCGTCGTCTTCACCTAAGACAACCTCGGACGGCACTCCGCGGATCGCGGACGTTACGGGTGCGACACTCACGGTCGACAAATAAGAAATGGCGCTGTCGCGTGTGAGCACCACCACCGGCCTCTTTTTGTCAGGCGAAGCAAAGCGGTAAAGGCGGACATCCCCTCGCGCTATTCCGCCGGCCATGCCGCCTCCGCCTCCCAGAGGGGAGATTCATCGCGCGTTTGCGGCTGCCTCGAATAACCCTCGCGGTCGCGCTCTTCGTTGCTGCGCACTTCTAATCTCTTGAGGTGCTCCCGCAGTGCTTCACGTACCAATGCGGAACGATTCCGTTTCATTCGCCGTGCTGCTCGATCCGTGGCTTGCAGAAGACCTTTATCGAGAACAATCTGGACTGTCTCCATATGTCGACTCCGTTCCACAGTATACTCCACACCCATCAACCGGAGGGCAAACCTCTGTCGGGCGGTGAGCCGCTCCATGGCGAAGTAGGGCTGGCGTCCGAAGGGGGTTTCGCGCGTTCTGCGGGGCTCCCTGCGATGGAACTCCTCCGAGCAACAACATGGAGGGACAATACGGCAAGAACCCATCCACCCCTCGCCGGTGGCAATCGTGACCTGTTGGCTCAACTATTATTTCGGCGCCAGATCGTGGCAAACCGTATCTAACACACTGTGGCCCCAGAATGCTTTCCCGCCTACCGCATTTCAGGAGGAATCAGTACCAGGCCGTAACNNGTTTCCCGTTCGCGATGACGGCGATATATTTTCCCGCCTCAAGAAACTGCATCACGGGTGTGCCTTCGCGGGCCAGCTTCGCCCATCGGGATTTGGCGTCCGGATTCTGTTCCAGACCACGAAATTCTCGGCCTTCGAACCGGAAATCTATTTGTTTCAGTTTGCTTTTTGCTGTCTGCCGAACGGAATAAGTTTCGCCGTCAATCTCGACAACTTTTTTCTTGTCGGCCAGGGTCTGTTGCCAGACTGACAGAAGAACGGACTCGAAAGCCGCGGACATAAAATGAGGATAACCCAACGATTGCGCAGCTCGCGCCTGGCAGTCGCGCTTCTCCAGCACATCGTCAAGGCGCGCACTCAATCCTCTGCGGAAAATCTGCGGCGTGTGCCCTGATCGACCGGCATGTCAGGTCCCGAGAACAGCAAATACCGGTTGCCGCGTTGGATCCTCCGCAATCAACGGTAGCGCTCGTGCCCGGCGCGCCTCGGCTTCCGGCCCGGCTGCAAGGTAAAACTCCGTGTACCATCCCACGACACGGTGGACGACGCCGCAATATCCGTCGTGTTCTTCGGCATACGCGTCTCCCGCCGCATCCCAATCCACGTTCGCGAGTAGTTGGTCGCGCAGAACTCTTGCGTCCCGCAGTGTCATCGAGAGCCCCTGTCCCCAACTTGGCGCGCGCGCCCTTCTCTGCCAGCGATCCATGCCGGCGCCGCCCCATCCAGACCTCCGCCCACGGTAATCAAGTCAAATGGCTCGCCCATGCTGCACCTCGTTCGTTGAATATCTCCCCGCTGTGCGGCCTACCCTGCTACGGGCCCGACTTTCTCTGCGATTTCCATCTTGACCGCCCGGATAGGTAGCCTTATACGCCCGAAGCCCTCCCAAGTGAACCAGATTGTTCTTCGTCGCATAATCTTCCAGCTTTGGAGACCTACAGCAAGGCTCGCGCTCACATGCAGGAGATCGCCCCTGGAGCATTTCCACGTCTGGTGTATCCAGACATGCGCGACCCGGAGAAACGCGCCGGCAGAGTTACAATGGGCGGCGGAGGAATTACCGTGCCGATTTCATTTGAGAAGGACATCAAACCGCTATTCAGGACCATCGACGTGGAACACATGGAGCCATCAGGCGTCCTCCTCGATGATTACGCCTACATGTCAGACGCCAGCCACAACCACGCGAACGCCGACGCAGTGTTCGATACGCTGAAGAATCAAACCATGCCACCCGGCGGACCGTTCTGGCCGCAAGACAAGGTCGATCTGTTTGCGCAATGGATGTCCGACGGCTATAAGCCGTGAGTTACCTCAAATTTCAACACATACCCAAACCTGCCTCTCTGGCCGAAAAGCTGAGCGGCTCCCGGTGAAGCGGTTGCAATACGCGTGCTGTTACCCCATCCGTTCTACGAACCGGATCTGTAAGAGTCTCCAAGCTCCTTAACCAGCGCCTGCTTCAGCATGCCCCGGCCAAGATGCGCGATGAACCAGGGTCCGGGTCTGAGGAACAGACGTAACCCCCAGTCATGAATGGAATTGAGCATCACGGACACCACCGCCTGGAATCGCTCTGAAATCAGATCGACGACGTCATCAAGGTCTGCATCTCTCATCTGAAATCGCGCAATGGGAGCGATGGGTTCCCGCAGCTCCGGCGTGCAGAGCGGAACAAGTGGCAACCATACCGTCTCCGCAGTAACGACGGAGTCGGACGGGTAGGCCAGCGGCTTGCCGTCGGGTCCCTTGGGTGCATTGCGTCCAAATTCGCTCATGATCCCCGCGCGAACCTCAGCTGTGAGGGTTGCAAGCGCCTCTTTCATGATCACGTTGTCTGATGGGAGGACGAAGTGATCGAGCAGAAACTTCTGGCAATTCCGCCGGCCGAGCGCGTAGTCGTGGGCGCGAAAACCACGCTCAAAAAAACCACCGAAAGCACCCAGAGCAGCACACTGGAGCGCTTCCGGCATCGCCTTATCCTTCGTGGAGGCTTGCTTATGTTGTTTAACGAGCTCATCGTCGGAGGGCGCCACAACAAAGTGGCTGAATGTCGTGCCTCTCATCAGGTGGCTCAGTGATTCGCCAAAAAAGCGTGACTGCGACACAAGCGCGGAGAAGAGGCGGGGCAATGCCCGCAACACGGAAGAGTTAGCATCGGTGTCGTAGTTGACCGTGAAGCTTTCCGTGGTTGGGAAGGGGGCATTGCTGAGCACCGCGCGGTCCGCCTGGCACGGATCGGTCTCAAGTTGCTTGTCCGGTGCCGGTGGATCGAGCGAAGCGAGGTAATTATGGGCATAGTTGA
>PLZN01000447.1 GCA_003152195.1 Acidobacteriaceae bacterium | reverse complement strand
ACCGCAGTGGAGGGATCTGCAGTTCAGCGATTTGCGCCGCTCTGCGGGGGCTTGGGGGCTACAGGCCGGGATGGCGCATGCGTACGGCGTACAGAGAGTGATCCGTCAGCAGGTAGAGAGTGCGGCGGTCCTGGCCACCGAAGAGAATGTCGTGCGGGCGCTCGGGGACGTCGATGCGATCGAGGAGCTTACCTGCGGGGGAGTAGACAAAGATCTGGCCGGCGGCGAGATAAACGTTGCCGTCGGCGTCCTGGGCCAGGCTTTCTCCACCCTGCTCGACGAACGGAGCGATCTCAGCGAGAGAGCCGTCAGGCTTGATGAGGCCGCGGTAGGTCCGCTGCTCGGCCTCGTTGGTGGCATAGAAGGGCTTCCCGGGCGCGGCTTTGACCAAGCCATAGCATTCCAGGATGGGAGCCCACTTGGTGCCGAAGTACGGCTCGCCCTGCACGATGGGAGCGTTTGCCGGGATGAAAAGGCTGCTATCGGGAGACACGAATTGTAAGCTGGTGCGGGTACCGAGGCCCTTCTCGAACATCTCTTGGAGCGAGGTGTACGTGTAGGGCTGCGCGGCGGAGAGGGTTTCGGAAAAGTCGCCGTTGAACCAGTAGTCGACCGGCAGCGCAACGGTGAGACCCGGACGATCGATAGCGGGCTCGAGCGGCAGTAGAGCGAGCTGGGCTTCGGGGGAGTTCCCGGTGTGCAGGGCGTACGCGGTGAGGTTTTTGCCGCCGGAGGAGACGACGATGAGGTCACCGGCCTTATCGAAGACGAGATTGACGGGATCGAGCGGGGCGTCGCTTACTACGACCGGGTATTGCGACTCAACCGACCAGCGGTAGATCCGCTGGAAGTGCGCGTCGACAAAGTAGAGCTGCCTCGCCGAGTCAATGGCAGCGCCGGAGATGTTGAAGAAGCCGGTGGCGAGGCGCTGGACCTGCGCGTCCTTCTCCGTCAAGTTGGAGCTTGAATGGACAGCAGGTATGGGCTTGTCGTCCGAGAGATCGAGGTAGGCGAACTCACGGTCGCGGACCTCAGCGTGGAGCGTCTGGTCGACAATGGTGTTCTCATAGGGAACCTTGTTCGGGCGAACCGCCTGACGACAGGCGCCGGAAGCATCGCACAAGCCGATGGAGCTGTTGGCATCCACATGCACATTGCGGAAACGGATGTTGTTCGAGGCGGCCACGCGCAC
The DNA here is from genome assembly GCA_003152195.1 of Acidobacteriaceae bacterium. Classification (GTDB taxonomy): domain Bacteria; phylum Acidobacteriota; class Terriglobia; order Terriglobales; family Acidobacteriaceae; genus PALSA-350. The sequence goes on along the minus strand of PLZN01000447.1, from coordinate 5,041 downwards.
CGCATAAGGGAAAGGCTTCTCCATGTGGGTCACGCGATAGCCGTGATAGTTGGCGATAGTGATGTCGCTGGAGTGGTCGATTTCGAGCGAAGAGGCATTCTGGCTTTCGCCGCTCTCTTCTTCCGTCTGCAGCGCATAGAGCTGCCAATTGCTCACATTCTTCAGCTTGATTTCCGCGCGCACGTGGTGCTCGCTGGAGAGCTCATACACAAAGCCGGGGATGGCCGTGTTCGAGACGAGCAGGCCAGCCTGGGCGAAGGTATCGGGCGTCCAGATATTGGCAAAGGTACCGCCGCCGCCATCGATCCAGAGGCTGGGGTACTGGGAGTCCCACGGACGATGCGGGCCGGGGTCGGCGGTATGCGTGCTGTTGTAGGGGTTCATGCGGGTGCCGTCGGGTGCGTTGGTGCCGTGGCCGCCCAGGAAGCGGACGTCGTCCACGCGCGAGTCCTTGCCGGAGTGCCAGAGAAGGCCGACGGCGCGGCTGTTGAGGCCGCCGGTGAAGATACCGAGGCCGGTGACTATGTTGACCCCGCCAGAAGGCGCGAGCAGCAGAGGCTTGGGGCTGTCGGGGCCCTGGAAGGCGGGCGTGCCGTCGGGGAGATCGAATTGCGTGGTGCTGGGGTGCAGGCCGATCAGGACGGTATCGGGGCGCAGCGCGAGGGTCTCATGGAGCCGGTAGCGGCCACTGGGGAAATAGAGCACAGGGTGCTCGTCGATTGCCTTCTGCAGCGCAGCCGTGTCATCGGTGAGGCCGTCGCCTTTGACACCAAGGCTGTGAATGTTGACCCAGGTTCCGGCGTCGGGAAGCGGGCTTATCGCCGGCGGTGTGGGGGGCGGCAGAGCAGCAAGCGGTGCGGACTCATAGCGAGTCTGGAACGCCGCGGACGCGCCAGGATAGGCAAGACTGAGGCCGTGGGAGAAAACGCCGACCTGGTAATTATCCGCGGCCTGGCGGAACTCGCGGCCGCTCTCGCGCAACTTCGCGAAGATGGGTACGTGGCTACAAATGATGTTCTCAAAGTTGATCTCCGTCATGCGGCTGGCATCGTTGCCGATCACGACGGCGGGGCCGGTGATGTTCTCGAAACGGCTGTCCTTGATCCAAAGCTGATCGGAGTAATGGGGATCGATGGAGACGGCGGTGGGGACATTGCGGAACTCGTCGTGAACCAGGGTGAGCCCGGCCTCGTTCTCGCGGATAGCGGCTTCCCGCTGGCCGTCGAAGGTGGAGTCGATGAGCGTGAACTGCCATGCGGGCGAGGGTTTGCGCGCTATGATACCGAACTGGCCGCCGTGAAAGTGGAGATCCTCGGCCTCGTTGGCAACCTCATGCACCCCGGCGAATCCAGAGCCGATGGAGAAGTCGATATGGCTGAGAAAGGAGTGCTGCGCGGCGTGGAAGCGGATGGCGACCGCGCCAGGGTTGCCGGGGCTAACCTCGAAGTCGACGTTGCTGATCGCAGAGTAAAAGGTGCCGGGATTGGCGTCGGGAACGGCGCGGCTGGGCGGGACAACCCCGCGCGGCGTGGGCGGGGCATGATAGCCGGATCGCTGCGATGCGCCTGGGACTTCGGAGCGCGGGCGCGCGCCGGCGAAGAAGAACATGTAGGCGATGCCGTCCTGATATCCAGGAGTATTTTCACCCAGGACGAAGACGGGGCGCGCCGAGCCGTAGCCGATGAGGCGCACACCGGGCCAGAGATAGATTGTCCTGGTTAGGCGGTAGCGCCCTTGGGGGATGAAGACGATGCCTTCGCCTTTGCTCTCCTGCAGTTTGTCGATCGCGGCCTGAAGGGGTGCGCTGTCATCGGCGTAGCCGTCTCCGTGGACGTGGAAGTCCTCAGGCGTGAGGTATACCGCAGCCGGGTCATCGAGGCGTGTCGGGTAGATCGAGGCAGCGCGGCAGGTCACCGTGACCAGGAGAGGCGCGAGCAGAAGAAGTAGGAATTTCATCGTGTCAGCCTTGGGATGAAAAGTTCGTTGAGGCATGCAGGGTGCTGTTGTGAGTTTAGTAACTGGGTCATACTGCTCGCCATCTTTGGCAGAGTTGGAATACCGCTTACCAGCCGTCTCCGCGTTCATCGCAGAAGCCCAATCGATCATATCTTCGTTGTACTGAGCAGCAAGACAGCTGGATACCACATTGTGGTACCCATGCAACTTGGCTGGCAATGCGTTATTCTTCTCCTTTCCGTCGACGCGTAGAAATACAGAGGGTGATGTGTTTAGCGATCGCAGAGGATTTCTGAAACATCTCGCTGCCGGAGTGGCGGGTAGCTGCTTTCTTGCTGAACCTTATCGCAGTCTCGCAAATACAATGCGCAAGAAGGTGAAGATCACCGACGTCAAGTGCATGATTGTGCGCGGTACCTGGGATTGGAACCTGATTAAGATTGAGACCGATGCCGGCATCTCCGGCATTGGGGAAGCTTACTGGGGTCCCGGCGTCAAGGACCTTGTGCTGCAGCAGTTGAAGCCGCTGGTTGTCGGCGAAGATCCCATGAACGTCGACAAGCTCTACACCAAGATGCTGATGAGGAGCGCCGGCGCGGGGTCGATCGGCGGCGTAACGGTGACGGCGGCGAGCGGCATCGAGATCGCCCTGTGGGATCTGGTAGGGCGCATCCTGGAGACGCCGGTTTGTAACCTGCTGGGTGGCCGATTTCGTGATCGCGTGCGGTTCTACCGCACGTTGCAGGCGCCGGAGAATCCGAAAGAAGTCTCGCCGTGGCGCGACCAGGCGGCGGAAGTGAAGGCGAACAACAAGTACGGCTTCACGGCCTTCAAGTTTCAAGGCGACAGTATTCCCGTGAGCGCGGACCCAGCATACTCCGAACCCGGGCATGACCCGTATGCCCGCAATCTTACCAACCGGGATATTGCGCGGATAGTGACTAAAATGGATGCAGTACGCACCGAGCTTGGCCCGGACATCGACTTTGCCATCGAATGCCATTGGAAGTACGACACTCAGGATGCAATTCAACTGCTAAACGCGCTCGAGCATGTGTATCCGATGTGGCTGGAAGATCCTCTGCCTCCGGAAAACACCGACGCCATGGCGAGACTGGCGCGGGCGACGCGCACACCCATCTGTACCGGGGAGAATCTCTACACCGTGCAGGGATTCCGGACCTTGATCGAGAGCCAGGCATGTGCCGGCGTCCACATCGACATCCCAAAGTCGGGCGGGTTGATCCAGTCCAAGCGCATCTCCGATTTGGCGGACCTGTATTACATCTGGACCGCGGCCCACAATCCTGCAAGCCCTATTGGCACCATCGCGTCGGCGCATGCCGCTTCTTCGATGCGCGGCTTTCGCATTCATGAGCTGGCAAAGTGGATCGATTGGTGGCCGGACCTGGTGGTGCGCGAGGGACCGTTCTGGAAAGATGGATATTTTGTGATCGAAGACAAGCCGGGGCTGGGAATCGAGATCAACCCCGACGTGGCGAAGGCGCACCTGGCGCCGGGGGAGACGTGGTGGGGATAGAGCACTTCTCCTGTTCCGTTTACAACAAGAACTGAAACCTGAAGGAGGAAAGTAACAATGGCTGACTTCAATGGATCGAAATTTAATCGCCGCGGTGTGCTCAAATCCTCGATGGCCTTGATGGCCGGCGGCCTTCTGGGCCGTTACGGGATGGAAAAGGCCGCGGCCCAGGCGGAGCCAGCAGTTAAGAACGTTAACCTCAACTCCAGCCCGTCGACGCTGAAGATCACCGACCTGCGCTATGCGATCATCGTCAAGCCTGGCCCAAGCCCGTGCCCTATCATTCGCATCGACACCAACCAGGGCGTCTACGGATTGGGCGAAGTGCGCGATGGCGCAGGTTATCAATACGCGATGGTGCTGAAGAGCCGGATCGTCGGCGAGAATCCGTTGAACGTCGATTTTCTCTTTGAGAAGATCGCGCAGTTTGGCGGCATCTCCCGCCAGGCTGGTGGTGTTTGCGCGGTCGAGATGGCACTTTGGGATATCGCGGGCAAGGTTTACAACTGTCCGGTCTACCAGATGCTTGGCGGCCAATGGCGCGATAAAGTCCGCATCTATGCCGATACGACCGAGTCGATGGACCCGAAGGAGTATGGAGTTCGGGCCAAGGAACGCAAGGCGATGGGTCTTACCTGGATGAAAATGGATCTGGGTATCAATGTGCTCGAGGGAATGCCAGGCACGGTGATGCAGCCTTCGGGTCTCAGCAGGTGGGAACTGCGCGACCAGCCCCATCCTTTTCTCGCGACCGAGGTTACCGACAAGGGCATCGACCGGCTTTGCGAGTACGTAGCCGCGGTGCGGGATAACATTGGCTATGACATGCCACTGTCAATGGATCACCTTGGCCACATCGGCGTGAAGTCCTGCATCCGCCTAGGCAAGGCATACGAGAAGTTCAATCTGGAGTGGATCGAGGATGTAATTCCCTGGTACTACACGGATCTATTGAAGCAGATCACCGATAACAGCCCCACGCCGACCATCACCGGTGAGGACATCTACGAGATAGCGGACTTCGAAAATCTTTGCAAGAACCACGCGGTGTCCAAGATCCATCCCGATCTTGCGACCTCGGGCGGCATTCTGCGGACGCACAAGATCGGCGACATGGCCTTTGGCTATGGCGTGCCGATGGCGATGCACTTTGCGGGTACCCCGGTGAGCTGCATGGCGAACGTGCACTGCGCGGCTGCGACGCGCAACTTCCTTGCGCTCGAGAACCATTCGCTCGACGTGCCCTGGTGGCAGGATCTGGTCACTGGGATTGAGAAGCCAATCATCAACCAGGGATTCATCAAGGTTCCGACCACTCCCGGTCTGGGAGTTACGCTGAACGACGAAGAATTGAAGAAGCACGTGAAGCCCGGCACGGGGTACTTCGAGCCAACGCCGATATGGGACGAACCACAGTCTCGCGACGACGCGATCTTCAGCTAGTGACTTACATGGGTCTTTGGGACAACAACTGCCATGAAAATGAGTTTATTTTCATGGCAGTTTCGTTGCGGCCTAGAGTGGAAACCGCAGGTCCCTCCACTG
>PLZN01000055.1 GCA_003152195.1 Acidobacteriaceae bacterium | reverse complement strand
GTCGTTTGCTCGGGATGACAAATTTTACTGGGTTCAGCAGCTTAAGGTTTGTGATACGGGCAGGGTTATCCATGGGTTCGGCCCTTGCCTCAAAGACTTGTCAGCCCGACCGAAGCGTACCCGGATTTCCTACTACGCGACACATCAATGACCTCGTATGCGGCCTTTCTCGAAGAAAGCCGCATGAAGCCCGGCAAGCTCAACAGGAAATCCGGGGTACACGCTTAGGTCTACTTGCCTAGGGACCATACTGGGCCGAGACTGTCTCCGGAACACGTAACCAGCCATACAGCGGAAAGCGCTCGACGAGTTCCAGCACCTGTCCCCGTATCCGGCGCAGGGCTTGAGGGTCATTGCGCTGATCGAGCGCCTGGGCGATCCATTTGCCAATGATGCGCATCTCCGGCTCGCGCATGCCGCGCGTGGTCAGGGCCGGGCTGCCGATGCGGATTCCGCTGGGTTTCATGGGCGGATTGACGTCGTAGGGAATAGCGTTCTTGTTCACGGTGATGCCCGCTTCGTGCAGCGCGAACTCAGCTTCGCTGCCCAACATTCCGCGCGAAAAAACGTCAACCAGCATCAGGTGCGTGTCGGTGCCACCCGAGATCACGCGGTAGCCTTCGCCCAGCAGGGTCTCGGCCAGCACTTGCGCATTGACGACAACCTGCTGCGCATATTGCTTGAACCCAGGCTCCAACGCCTCCCGGAAGGCCGCGGCCTTACCAGCAATCACGTGGATCAGCGGGCCTCCCTGCTGGCCTGGAAATACACTCCTGTCGACTGCGCCGGCAAACTGTGTTTGACAGAGGATCAGGCCGGCGCGGGGACCACGGAGCGTCTTATGCGTGGTGCTGGTAACAATGTGCGCGTGAGGCACCGGCGAAGGATGCACACCACCGGCCACCAGGCCGGCAAAGTGCGCCATATCGACCAGAAGCACCGCTCCGACTTTATCTGCGATCTGCCGCATGCGGGCAAAATCGAGGATCCTGGGGTACGCGCTTCCTCCTCCAATGATGAGCTTCGGCTTCTCGCGCTCGGCAATCGCTTCGAGCAGGTCGTAGTCAATCCGTTCCGTCTCCTTATCAACGCCATAAGACGCCACGCGGTAGAGCTTGCCGGAGAAGCTGAGCTTGTGTCCGTGGGTCAGGTGGCCGCCATGCGCCAGATCAAGCCCGAGAATGGTGTCGCCGGGTTGGATGACGGCCATGTACGCCGCTGCATTGGCCTGAGAACCAGAATGGGGCTGCACGTTCGCGTGCTCGGCGTGGAAGAGCTTCTTGGCGCGGTCGCGGGCCAGATTCTCGATGATGTCGGTGAATTCACAGCCGCCGTAATAGCGCTTGCCGGGATAGCCTTCGGCATACTTATTCGTGCAGACGCTGCCTGTGGCTTCGAGCACGGCTTCGGAAGTGAAATTCTCGCTGGCAATCAACTCAATGCGCGAATTCTGCCGTTCCAGTTCCTTGTGAATGGCGGAAGCGATCTCGGGGTCGACCTGTTCGAGGCGGCGGCTCATCAATTCTTCATCGGTCATCGTTACTCCTCCTGGCGGGCAGCGGGAAGCTCATCCTCGTATTCGAGGGCCATCATTTTGTCCACGCGGCGTTCGTGGCGGCCGCCGCTTTCAAACTCGGTGTCGAGAAAAATCTTCGCCATCGCATCGGCTTCTTCCGGCGTCGTATAGCGCGAACTGAAGGTCAGGATGTTCGCGTTATTGTGCTTGCGCGTCAGCATCACTTCGTCGGGATTTACGGCGAGCGCCGCTCGAATGCCCTTGACCTTATTCGCCGCCATGGCCATGCCCATTCCGGTGGTACAGACCAGGATGCCCCGCTCGGCGCGGCCCTGCACCACTGCGTGAGCGACGCGTGCGGCGTAGTCCGGATAGTCGCATGCTTCGGGGCTGTTGGTGCCCAGATCGGTCACTTCATGGCCCTGAGCCGCGAGCGCGTCCTTCAGGTGCCGCTTCAGTTCAAAACCGGCATGGTCGGAGCCGATGGCGATTTTCATGGAGAACTCCAAGTCTAACATGCAGGGCGGGATCGGGCCGCGTGCTACACTTATGAGTTTAACACCTGGAAAACATAGGACTTAGCATGCTCTGGAGCCACCTCTTCATTCCAACCCTTCGCGAGACGCCGGCCGAGGCCGAAGCAATCAGCCACCAGCTACTGTTGCGTGCGGGCTACATCCGTCCTCTCGGCGCCGGAATCTACAACTATCTCTACCTCGCGCAACGCGCGATTCTGAAGATCACCGCCATCGTCCGCGAGGAGATGGACGCCATCGGCGCGCAGGAGTTTTTCCTGCCTGCGCTGAACCCGGCCGAGTTGTGGCAGGAGTCGGGCCGCTACGACGTCATGGGCGATAACCTCTTCAAGTTGAAGGATCGCTTCGGGCGCCAGTTGTGCCTGGCCATGACGCACGAGGAGGACATGACCTTCATCGCGCGGGGTGAGCTGCGCAGCTACAAGCAGTTGCCCCAGATCTGGTACCAGATCCAGACGAAATTCCGCGACG
>PLZN01000255.1 GCA_003152195.1 Acidobacteriaceae bacterium | reverse complement strand
AAACTCCAGGCCCCGCACGAAGTGCAGGGTATGCTTGCAAAAAAGAACTCAGTCCCGGGAGGGACGGCTGAATCCAGCCTTGGCTCGCCTGTAGGGAAGAGATCTTTTGCTGCTGACCGCGGACAAGGGCGCTTAACGGGAGGCTTCCAGAATCTCCGCCATTGCCATCAACTTGAGGACCGTGTTCCAGTTTCTGCCGGTCGACGATCGTTGTAGCACCTTCTCGATGCGGGCCATCGAGATTTTCGGGCGAGCCATTCCGTTGGGATAATAAACGTAGAGCTCGCGCCCGTGGATTCGCAGTTCTTCGGGATCGCAAGGCATCGCAAGGACTTTGTTACGGGCTTGCGGCGCTGGAGCGCTAGCCATGAAGGAGACCAGGAGTCTGCTGGGAGCAATTTCAGGGCGGTCGGCGAAAGGATTTTTGGCAACGGCTTTCCGCAGCTCAGAAGGCGTACGGACCATGACGTCGGGTCGAAAGCCAAAGGTTTGTTCGATTCCATTCTCGAGTCTCGTGGCCAGTGTCACCGGTTCCTCGCTATCCTCGCGAAAAACGACGTTGCCGCTTTGGATATAGGTTTGCGCGTCCCGCAGCCCAAGGGAGCCGCAAAGGGTTTTGAGCGCTTCCATTTTGATTTTCTGGTAACCGCCAACGTTTACGCCGCGCAGCATCGCAATCACTACGGCCATGGCGCCTCCGGGGAGCAGCGGGTTGGAGAGTGGGCGCCGGAGCCACAGAAGCTGGCGGCACCAGGCTATAGTAACGCGCAACGGCTGGCCGCTGGATGTGGCCGTCTACAGCTCTAGGAGAAAGGTGGTGCGGAGTTTGCTGTCGGGAATTGCTTTTCGTTCGGCGGTGCCGGCCGATGCCTATGCTCTTGCCGAGCTATCGATCATGGCCGGCGATGGCATGTATGAATTCCTGCTGGAAGAGATGGTGCCAAAAGAGATGCTGGCCGGGCTGGTGGCGCGCAGCATGAAGCAGGATGCCGGCGGCAGTTGCTGGCGCCATTGTTTCGTGGCGGACGACAAGGGTGTTCTAGGGATGATCAATGCATTTCCGGCAGCGTGGCTGCGTGACCAGGAGCGTGACCTTCTTCCTGAGGACCGGGTGCAGATACTGGATCCGATCGACCAGGCGCAGGATTGGGAAAGCTACCTGGTCAACAGCGTGGCAGTTCGCCGGGAGCAGCGGCGGCAGGGGATCGCGGGCCGGCTGGTAAAGTGGGCTATCGAGCAAGCAACAGTAGCCGGCTTCGCCCGGCTTAGCGTGAATGTATGGGCAGACAATGTGGCAGCGGCCGCTCTCTTCGAAAAAGAAGGATTCCACGTGCAGACGCGGATCGAAGTCCCGCGGCACCCGCGGCTGAGTCACGTTGGCGGCAGCTTGCTAATGGCGCGGAAAGTGGACGTGAATCGAACACTATCTATCAGATGAGCAAGGATTTAGGGGAACCATAGGACCGGGGTTGGGCCTTTCCCCAGGACCCAAACGTAACCGCCACGGAAGGGGCATTGTGTGTTCTGTAGTGACCGATAAGCTCAGGGGTATGACTCTTCACACCAGGCCCGCATCGATTGCTTTGCTCGCGCTCAGTGTCCTTGCATCGACCGCTGTTTGTCCATCCCAGGCGCAGGTCTCTCCAACCGTGCCCGCAACCGGTCGGGCGGCTGCGCCTGCGCTGCCGAGCGGACTCGCTCCGGTGAGTCAGTTGGTGGTGGAAGGGTCCCAGTTAGCGCTGGATAGCAAAGGCACACTCTTTCGCTCAGACGATCATGGCAAGCATTGGCGTCAGATCCGCCAGCAGTGGGCAGGCAAGGCGGTTGAGCTCATGGGGATACCTCCTTTGACTGCTGCGCCGCATAGCGGCCAGGCCCCGAGATCGGACTCGGATCAGGAACCGTATGCGGCTGTGCTTTTGAGGAGTAACCCCGCATTGCATTGGGTAAGCGTGGACCGCGGGAAAACCTGGAAGTCCGCCAACCTCGATGAGCAGCGGCCGACCGACGTGAAGTGGACGGGGAGTGATGCCCTGGAGCCTGATCTCAACGTCGCGACCGTTAGCCAACACTGAGAGTCGGGGCTCCGATCGAAAGCCCTGAAAGGCAGTGGTGGGGCACCCGTCTCCCAATGAGGTCGACTGTTCGACTTTCAGCCGGGTGCCCCAGAAATGAAATTACAGATTCCCTCCCGTCCCTGAACAGGCTGCGGAAGAACCCGGTTTTAGGGTAGGCCGGGGATTTATCCCCNNCCAGGGTTTTTCCGCAGCCTGTTAAGCCGAATCTAGGCTTCTAAACCCTGGTGCTGTCCGGCGCGGAGGGTGCTCGTCGACTGAGCGCCACCCGGGCGATCCCCCGCCTGACTCCGGCCAACCGGTAGACTGAAACCATGAAGCGCCGGCTCATTGAGCACTATGAGGACGGCTCGACGTCTCTACGACCCGATCTCGCCGACGATCTCCAACAGCCGCAAATCTGAGAACGGGAACATCGGCTTCCGTTTTGTAATCATCGGTGGTCCTGATGACTATTTTGCGGTAGCGCTTCGATCCGTCCAACTGGATCTCGCACCAGCGAAAGACCCAGACCACTTGACCGGAACGGCGACGAATACGTTGCGAACTTCCTTGCGGATGTCGTGCTCGCTTCAAGGTATGCACTTCTTTGTGCGGTACGGATCAAGCCACTGCTGTAAGGCGGTGCGCCTCTGGCTGACTGGAAGCGTAGCAATGCCCTTGCGGATTTCGCCGATCGTCATGACGCTGAGAAACGCACTGTCTTTGTCAGCATTTCTGAGAAACGCCGCTACGCGTGCATCGGGTTTTTCGCGAGTGAGTTCGGAGGGAATATTGGTGTCAACCAGATACCCCTTCACAGGTTGATATCCCTGCCCGTATCCCTGTCGCGCTCAAAATCGAGATTGAGAGCCCGAAGTGGCGCAAACAGTTCAACCATGTCCTTCGCCGTTGCCGGTGGCGTGGGCTTGACTGATGCAGCATGGGCCGCTTCTTCGAGCAGACTTGCGGCATACGCCGTGACTCCCAAGCCGTGCGCGGCCGCCTGCCGGGCGAGCTCGTCCTGAGTCTCCGGTCTGATGTCAAGGGTGATGGTCATGGCTGGCCTCCTTCATCATTATGCCCCAGACACCTTACACCCGGGCAGCGCAGGCGCGGCGTACCGGGTCGCCCTATCTCCTTGCGGTTGGCGGCTCCTGAGAACATTCAGTGCTTTCGCAAAAGTTTCGAGTACTCGGCCGAAAGCTTCCAAGACAATCGGTGACTTCAGTGATTAACACCCTAGCAGAATCAGAGGCGCGCGGCCCCGGCCGCGCGCCAAAGAACAGGAACGGGAGTTAGTACCAGGTTGACAGCTCTCTCTTCGGCCGAGCTCACGCGAGGTCGAAGCGATCGAGG
>PLZN01000026.1 GCA_003152195.1 Acidobacteriaceae bacterium | reverse complement strand
CTGCGACCCGGAAAAATGTAGAAACTCCAGGTACGGGCTTCAGCCCGTACATAAACCCTGCAATATCAAGAGGGCTTTAACCCCTGAGGCAATGTCTCTCTTCTCACTAGGGTTTTTTCGCAGCCTGTGAAGCCCCCCGCCGCCTTATTAGGGCCGAATCGTTGCCGGACTATAATTCGGTGGCTGCAGCACGTGGTGCGCAGCCTATTTCTTCCGGTTAACATTTTCAGCGACGAAGAGGAGAAGCAGCATGGAAGACACCAACCGACGTCTTATGTGGCATGGCATGTGCCTGTTCCTACTCGGGCTGTTAACAGGCTTCGCCGAGCAGCATTTCGCCAACATACGCATGGGACTTGCCGCGCACCTGGAAGGTGTGATGAACGGTACGTTCCTGGTCGCGCTGGGGGCCGCTTGGACCGGCGTGAGACTGTCGCCGGCGACAAAGGGGATCGCATACTGGACCGCGCTTTACGGTACTTATGGCAACTGGTTCGTAACCACGCTCGCTGCGGCTTTTGGTACCGTGGCCCTTTCTCCCATCACCGGAGCGAGCCACAGTGCATCCTCCTGGAAAGAGAACCTTGTCACGATTGGATTCTTAACTGTCGGTATCACAATCGTCGGCTCCTCGGCGCTCGTTCTCTGGGGTCTTCGCGCGAGAGCGTTCCCGCGACCTTGAACTTCGGAAGCCCTATGCAGAATCGTCACACCGGAGACAGCGGCCACTTTGGCTTGCGTCTGGTTACGCAGTTTCAATAGCCTGTCTCTCCGCCTTGTCAGGGTTGTTCTGCAATTTGCATTGGCTGTCGAAAATCATGGTGGGACAACTCTCCGCCGAGAAAGCCGGCCAGTTGGGGATACCATCGTGATTGGGGCTTCCGTTGCGCGCGAAGTGAATCCACGCTTCACCGACTTTGGCGGCGAGCGCCCGTGGTCCTGGACCGCCACCCGTCGGGTTTTCGTTGCGGTCGGTATTGTCGAAGCAAAAAGGCAGATCAATACAATGAATGGAACGCGGCCTGCCATCCAGGACGGGCGTTTTCCAGGTGAACCAATAGAGATAAGCCGGCGTTCCTTGCGCGGCCTTCAGCCCGGCTTGAATCACTGCGCCCTGACGGACCTGCGCGGTCATGGCCAGGGAGAAGATGTCAAAGGGCTTCGCGTCCGGGTGCGCGGCGCGGAATACCTGAATGATGTGCTCCGGTTGATTGCCATACATATCGCCCAGCCGCTTCGTCACCTCCGCTTCGGTCATCGATTCCAGTTCAGGATGATTGAGGGAAGTGGTGAATTCGTTGCGCACGGTGCCGATTAACATAGGCACCTGCGCGGAGATAGCGGGTGCGGTCGGATCAAAAAGGATGTTGGGGCAGAAGCTTGCCATCCACCACCGGCCCCCAGCCCAGCTGATCGGCCACGCGGCTCCAGACGAGTGGAGCGTGTGGATGGGTTTTCAGCAGGGCCGCATCGCCAGCCTCAATCAGCTTCTGCAAGGGCACGGTTTGCAGTTGATCGACTTGGGACGCGCTCAGATTGAGTTCGCCGAGAAAGGCTTTCGTCAATATCGCCGATCTCTCGGGCACGACGGCCCGCAGAAACGATCCGCTTTGCACGATGGCGCGGTGATACAAGCCTTGCGCTGCCGGCATTGCCATCAGCGCTCCAACCTTGCCCCCGCCGCCGGACTGGCCGAAGATGATGACGTTGCCGGGATCGCCGCCGAAATTGGCGATGTTATCGCGCACCCACTCCAGGGCAGTAATGATGTCGAGCATGCCCAGGTGGGCGGAACTTGCGTACTTCTCGCCGTAGGCGGCCAGATTCAAATATCCCAGGAGGCCAAGGCGGTGATTGAGCGAGACCACGACCACGTCCCCGCGCCAGCTCAATCTCTCTCCGTCATAGGCACGATGTTCCTGGCAGGAACCTGACACGAAGCCGCCGCCATGCAACCAAACCATGACCGGCCGTTTCTTGTGGTCGTTGATTCCCCGGCGTCCAAATGTTCANNCCGCAGGCAGCCCTCTCCCTGAACGCCGTCGTCGTAACAGAACAGCCAGGATTCTTCATCTTCGTTCCAACCTCCCGCGTGGACCCTGCGGACATACTCTGCCGTATTGCATGGAGCTGCGAACTCCGGTCCAGGGCTTGGCTTTTTGGGGAGGCTGAAAGCGCCCGCTTCCCGTAGTGCTGTCGCCAATAGGGAATGCCTTTGTAGGTGAAAATCCCGTTGCTGATGTAACCGCGGACTTTTCCGCAGGCGGTTTCCACAAGGGCGTCCTGGTCGGAAGCCACAATCGTGGATTTGCTGGCTGACGTCGCTTGACCGGCGTCTCCCTGCGTGGGCGCAGCCCGCGCTGTCCCTAGCAGCCCGTGGTTAAAGTNNCAGCCCGTGGTTAAAGTGCCTTTCTGGAAACATCGAGAAGTTAAGAAATTTAGATTCATAGTGTTAGAAAATCAGTTTCACGGATTTTAGACTTTAACCACGGGCTGCTAGGCCGGAAGCAGCGGTTGTTCCCGGCAACGCCGCAACGCTCTGGCGCAAGTCACTGCGGTTGATTGGTTTCCCTGATGCAAGCTGCTGTTGGTCCGTTCGGAGGTTCTTCGGCCCCTCACTCATCTCCCATGCTCCATTTGCCCTAACAGCCCGTGGTTAAAGTGCCTTTCTGGACACATCGAGAAGTTAAGAAATTTAGATTCATAGTGTTAAAAAATCAGTTTCACGGATTTTAGACTTTAACCACGGACTACTAGG
>PLZN01000508.1 GCA_003152195.1 Acidobacteriaceae bacterium | reverse complement strand
GCAAAGGCCCGCAGCAACTGCTCCGTCGCCGGCTCGGTAAACTCGTCCAGACGCTGGTAACGGCCGCCCAGTTCCACCAGCAGCGCGCGGTTCCGGTCATCGTTGAGAAATTTTGCTACAGCGGCTGTGTCGTATTCGTAGGCGTCGCTGAAGTAGCCACGAAATGCTCCGGCAAAGTCTTTCAGGCTGCGCGCTCGGGGCTGCAGCAGCGCAATCGCAGCGAGTATTTCTTCAGAGGTCCGGCCGGGCCGGAACCCGGACTTCGCCCACTCTTCTTCAATCAAGGGCAGCAGCTCTCGCGGGGAGTAGCGGCGGATCCATTCGGTGTTGAACCAGGCCAGCTTGCCGTTGTCGAAGACGGCATTGGAGCGGGTGACGCCATCCAGCGAGAACAGCTCGATCAGCTCCTCCGAGCCGAAAAGCTCGCGATCCTTTTGCGGGCCCGGCGTCCAACCGAGCAGCGCCAGAAAATTGCGGAAGGCCTCGGGCACGATGCCCATTTCCTGGTAAGCCAGAACGCTGGTGGCGCCGTGACGCTTGGAGAGGCGGCTCTTGTCCGGCCCGAGAATCAGCGGAAGATGGGCAAAAACCGGCAGGGCTTCTCCCAGCGCCTGGTATTGCAGCACCTGCTTGGGCGTATTGGAAATGTGGTCAGCTCCGCGAATGATGTGGGTCAGCTGCATATCCAGGTCATCGGCAACCACGCTCAGGTGATATGTGGGTACTCCGTCGGAGCGCAGCAGGACGAAGTCTTCGAGCTCTGCGTTGGCGAATTCCACCCGCCCAAATACCGCATCTTCGAAGGCCGTCACCCCGCCCTCGGGCACGGCGAAGCGCAAGGCGCAAGGCTCGCCAGCCATATGCCGTTCATAGGCTACCGTTGTATCGATCCCGCGGCAGCGCTGGTCATACATGGGAGGCTTGCCGGCGGCGGCAGCCTGGAGCCGCCTCTGCTCCAGCTCTTCTTTGCTACAGAAGCAGTAGTAGGCGTGGCCGCTCTCGCGTAGTTTCTCCGCGGTGGATTGATAGAGAGGAAGCCGCCTGGACTGAAAGAACGGTCCTTCGTCCCATGCGAGGCCGAGCCAGCGCATGCCATCGAGGATGCCCTGCACCATGTCTTCAGAGGAGCGCTCGAAGTCGGTATCTTCAATGCGCAGAATGAAGATGCCACCGGCGTGCCGGGCAAAAAGCCAGTTGAAGAGGGCCGTACGTGCGCCCCCGACGTGCAGGTAGCCGGTAGGCGAGGGCGCGAAACGAACTCGAGGTTTGGTAGGCAAACTACGATGCTAGATCATTTCAACCGCAGGTGCATTTTCTATGCCGGGGGCCGATAGGGAACTGGCGGTGGCGCAGGATAAACCAAGTTCGCGGGAACCACATTCCACCGTGCGAAGGCCAGGAAGTACAACAGGAAGAGGTTGATAATCGGCAGGAACATCAGCAGCGCCAACCAGGGGCTGAAGCCGGCCTTCTTGAAAATAAACCAGTAGGGAATCAGTACGAGAATCGAAATCACTGCTCCGAAGAAGCCGAAGAACATCAGATAAAGCAACGAATGGGGAGGACCGAATCCATAGATCGGGTGCATGGTTTATGTCTCCTCAGGAAGGTGCTCGCAGCTTACCCCTCATGCCGAGCGGGGGCAAGAGGGAATCCCGGTTCTAGGTGATGTCTTCGGTGTCGAAGACCGGTAGCGGCACCATACGCCTGCTCTTGCCGCTGCCAAGTCCCTCACTCACCCCGATATGGGTCAGGACCTCATCCAGTACGGCGGGGTCGTCGATCTCGGCTTCCAGCACGCCGATCCCGCTTTTGTCATCCAGGGTTTCCAGCAGAACCACAGCGTGGGCTTGGGCTACGTGGTTCAGGCCCAGACCCTCCGGCGTTTTGGCCTTGATTCCCACCGCTGTGGGCAGGATGTCCAATAATTCCGCCACGCGCTGCCGCATATCGCCGGAGATCGGCCCGATCTTGGGCGCGGCCAGCACCAGAGTGGTGTCGACATTGACGATGCGATAGCCGGCTGTTTGTAGCTCTTCGAGGGCGAGGTTCAGGAAGATCGCGGAATCGGCATTCTTCCAGCGAGGATCACCTGGCGGAAAGAAACTGCCGATATCACCGACGGCAAGTGCGCCCAACAGGGCATCAGTGATTGCGTGCAACAGCACGTCGCCATCGGAATGCCCGGCCAGCCCCTCCGGGTGGTCGATCGTAATGCCACCAATTCTCAACGGCAGGCCCGCCTGGAATGCATGCGAGTCCCAGCCATAGCCTATTCTCATGCTCATCGTTCCCTCATTAGAGCATTTTCACTTCTACTATTTGCTGGCGAGTGTAGCGAAGTGCGGCTTTTCCTGAGGAAAAACCCCGGGCGGATTGGTTACCTCGCATACACCAGAAGCACCAATAGTAAAAATGCGTCAGCGGCCTTCAGGACCGTTGTTGCAAGTAAAACTCTGCCAGCTTCAGATCGTCAGGATGGGTGATCTTCAAGTTCGCCTGGGACCCCATCACCACTGCAACCTGTGCGCCCGACCGTTCGACGACGCTGGCCTCATCGGTTCCAATAAACCCGTCGGCCTCCGCGTCGGCGAAGGCTTTCCGCAGGATGCTCCAGCGAAAGCCCTGCGGCGTCTGCGCCTGCACAATGTATTCCCGGGGAATCGTGGCCGTAACGATGGCCCCGCCGGCGGTGCGCTCCACCTGCTTGATGGTATCCACGGCTGGAAGTCCTACGATCGCCGCGCCATATTTTTCTACCGCTTCGATGGTTCGCTCGATGGTCGCCGGGTCGATCAGCGGCCGTACCGCATCATGGACCAGGATGATGTCACTGTCGGCGGCCGGGAGGACCTTGAGCGCCTGGCTCACCGACTCCTGCCGGTTGTCCCCTCCTTCAACCACCCGCACCCGCGAGCCCAACGCATGCTCGGCAATCAGCGCCTCCATGCGGCTGATTTCCGGTTTACGGACGGCGACGTAAATGGAGTCCACGCGCGGCACAGCGGCAAAAGCACGCAAGCTGTGGACCAGAATCGGCAGGCCCTGCAAGGCAAGAAACTGCTTGGGAGCATTCGGGGTGGCGTGGCCCGGAGCCATGCGTGTGCCCATGCCGGCGGCCGGGAGAATGACGAAAACCCGCATAAACTTCGCAGTATAGCAGGAAGGTCCCGGGCCACCCGCTGAAGCGTCAGACGGCCAAGCGCGGGCCCATCAGCGGGAGCGGATTGGCTTCGAGTCGGAGACCGGCTCAGCCGTCCACCGGCTCCACGTAGAACATTTCATTGGTTGGGCGGAAGCCGTTGCTCTCGTAAAGCGGCTTGCCGGCATCCGTCGAATGGAGCGCCACCACACGGATTTTTTGCCGGCGAGCCTCGGCAAGTGCCTGGTCAATCAGCTGACTGGCCAGCTTCTTGCGGCGGTACTCCGGTTCGACGTAGACATTCAACAGGTAGCCGCGCTTATCCTGGCGCGGGTCCAGCGGGTGCGGCGGCCAGTCGAGAACCATCAAGCCGGCGCCGGCGATCACCTTCCCGCCTTCGGTGGTAAGCCAGCCCAGGTACCTGCCGTCCGCCAGCCTCTTTTCCACCCATAGTTTAAAGTGCTCTGCCATAACATCCAGAACCCTGTTGTCCTGCCGCCCGGCGTCCACAAACATGCGGCGCCTGTGGTGGGTGATGACCGCCGCATCTGCCGGCGCCGCTGCTCGTATCTGGTACATGCCCGCAGTATAGAGCGGTTTCATGAACTGGGCGAGGGAGCACGCGTGATTGCTCTAACATGGGCTGCAGCGATGCACGTGCCTCCGCCAACTCTCCGGACCAGTCTTTTTCGCCCCGGCCAGCGGATTGCCGTCGCTGTTTCCGGGGGCGCCGACTCCGTCGCCCTGCTGCGCCGCATGCTCGAAGAACGCGGCCAGTTGGGCATCGTACTCTCCGTCGCCCACGTGCATCACGGCATTCGCGGGACCGCTGCCGACGAGGATGCTGCCTTTGCAGCCGGGCTGGCCGCAGCCCGCGACCTCCCATTCCACCTGCATCGCGCGGACGCTCCTGCCGCGGCCGCGGCGCTGCATGAGACTTTGGAGGAGGCCGCCCGCAACCTTCGCTATGCCTTCTTCCGGGAGTTGATGGCCGGCGGCCAGACGGACGCCGTGGTCACCGCGCATACCCTGGATGACCAGGCGGAAACGGTACTGCATAAACTTCTCCGCGGAGCCTGGACCGAGGGGCTGAGCGGCATTCATAGCGTCCTTCCGGCCGAGCCCGGAAGCATCCTGCGCCCCTTTCTCGAGAATAGCCATGCCGCGATTGAAGCCTGGCTTCTCTGGTTGCAGCAGCCATGGCGCGAAGACGCAAGCAACCAGGACATGGCGCATACGCGCAATCGCATCCGCAGCCAGTTGCTGCCCCTGCTGCGTACCTTCAATCCCCAGATTGCCCATCAACTGGCACACCTGGCGTCGATTTCCGCGGACGAAGAGGCCTACTGGCAGGGAGAGTTGCGCCGCCTTCTGCCGGCTCTGCTGTTGCCCGGCCGGCCCACCCGGGGCGGCGGCCGGACCGCCAGCACACGTCCGGAGGAGGAAACGGTGGCGATCCAGCGGGCGCGTCTGGGCGAGCTGCATCCAGCTGTGGCGCGGCGGGTTTTGCGCGCGGCGGCGCGCCGCCTGGGTGCCCGGCTCAGCTTCGAGCACACCGAACAGCTCCTGGAGATGGCGGGGCTGGCTTCGGCGGAGAATTCGCGGGAGCCCTCGCGCGCCAGCAAATTCGAGCTCCCTGGCGGCATCACGGCAGAGCGGAGCCTGCGCGAGATCCGCTTGACCCGAAGCACGGGCCCGGCGCCCCCCGCCCCGGGCCCGCTGTACTCGTTTCTCATCCCGGGCGAAATTCGCGCACCCGAATATGGTGTGCATCTGCGAGGCGAACGTGCCCCGGCTCCAGAAGGGGACGGCTTGGCTTGTCCGGCGACATTGCGATGCTGGAAAGCGGGTGATCGGGTGACGCTGCGCCACAGCCGAGGTCCAAAGAAAGTGACGGAGGTTTTGGACCGGCTCCAAGTGCTTGGCGCGGCGCGCAAGAACTGGGCGGTGGTCGAGTCGGCGGGAAAGATCGTCTGGATGCGCGGGGTCGAGGTGGATGCGCCCGAATTCAGGTTTACTGCTCAAATGCTGCCGTGATGACCGGCGCGCGGCAGTAACTTGACTGTGGTACCCTCCGCGGATAACTTCGGAAGCGCTTTCCCGATGTTTCGCAGCCGTTTCCGGCTTGCGCGGAGTAGAATAAGTCTGGCGCAATGGGCGGAGTGTGCCGTGCATACGATTATTGGCCGTATCCAAATACCAGGCAAGTCTTTGGAATCCGCGACTGGTTACGTTTCGTCTAATAGTTGTAAAAGACTGCAAGAACGTTCTCGGGTGATGCGTTTGGCCCCGCCCGGAATGGTCCCTTCTCTTTTATTTATTAGGGCGCGAGAGAAAGAGGGTTTTTCGTGAATTCGACGGTCAAGACAATCATTTTCTGGGTATTCATCCTGGCTTGCTTGGTTCTCCTCTGGCAGATCGTTCAGAAGAGCACGGGGATGAGTCATGACCGGGAGATTTCCTTTTCTCAATTCATGCAGGATGGCCAGCAAGGCAAAATCAGCGATGTGACCGTCATCAACAGCGAAGTCCACGGTCACTACGCGAGCGACAAAGAAGCCTTCCACACCACCGTGCCCGCCAACTATCCTGACATGTTCAAGATTCTCCAAGACAACCATGTCAGCATTACGGTAAAGGACACACAAGGCAGCTCCTGGCTTCCCATCCTCCTCAACTTCGCTCCCATCATCGTCATCGCGGCCTTGTGGTTCTTCATGCTGCGCCAGATGCAATCGGGCGGCAACAAGGCGCTTTCGT
>PLZN01000224.1 GCA_003152195.1 Acidobacteriaceae bacterium | reverse complement strand
CCGAAGGCCGAAATCGAGGGCGAGATGGGCGATCAGCACATGGGCCTGCAGGCGCGCCTCATGTCTCAGGCGCTGCGCAAGCTTACCGGCACGGTTTCGAAGTCCCGCACCTCGCTGATCTTCATCAACCAGATCCGGGAGAAGATCGGGGTCATGTTCGGCAACCCGGAAACGACCACCGGTGGCCGCGCGCTCAAGTTCTACTCCTCGGTCCGCATCGACATCCGCCGCATCGCGGCAGTCAAGGAAGGCGACGTAGTGGTTGGCTCCCGCACCAAGATCAAGGTGGTCAAGAACAAAGTCGCCGCGCCTTTCCGCGAAGCCGAGTTCGACATCTTGTATGGCGAGGGCATCTCGCGCGAGGGCGATGTGCTCGATCTGGCGGTGACGCAGAATATCGTGGAGAAGTCCGGGGCTTGGTATAGCTACGCAGGCGAGCGCATTGGCCAGGGCAGAGAAAATGTTCGTAGCTTTCTCAAGGACCATCCTGAAATATTCACCCGTATCGACGGGCAACTACGGCAAAAGCTTGGCCTCACGGGAGTGAAGCCAGCCGACATCCCGGCGGTTCCGATCAATGGCTCAGCCCAGGCCGCGGAGGCCGTGAAAGCGCCCGTGCGGCGGCAGTAATCACCTGTCTTGAGCACAGTCAAAGCCATTTATCCGGGCAGCTTCGACCCGTTGACCAACGGTCATCTGGACCTGATTGCGCGCGGCGCCAAGATCTTCGACCACCTGGTGGTTGCGATCCTGAAGAATTCTGAGAAGTCGCCGCTCTTTTCCGTTTCCGAACGGGTTGAGATGCTCACCGAGGCTGTTCAGCCCTTTGGCAACGTGTCGGTGGCGACATTCAATGGGCTGCTGGTGGAGTTTGTTCTCGAGCAACGTGCCCAGGCTATCCTGCGTGGGGTCCGCGCGATCAGCGACTACGAATTTGAACTGCAAATGGCTCTCATGAACCGGCGGCTGGCCCCCGAGGTGGAAACCGTCTTCCTGATGGCCGACGAAAAATACTCATATGTGAGCTCGCGCCTGATCAAGAACGTATTCGAGCTAGGCGGCTCCGTCGAAGGACTGGTCCCGGAAACCGTCATCAGCCGCCTGCAAGCCCGCGTAGTCCCCAACCGCCGTTAGGGTAGAGAAGTGGAGGGACCTGCGGTACGCTCTCTCACGCAAAGCGACGGGAAAGCCCCAACCTACCCTTGTCATCCCGAGCGCAGTCGAGGGATCTGCAGTTACGCTTTCTCAACCGCAAAGCGACGGGAAAGCCCCAATCTACCCTTTGTCATCCCGNNGGGATCTGCAGTTCAGCCCTCCCTCTGACAATCGCGAAGTAAAATTAACCCGATGCCCCAGCA
This sequence comes from Acidobacteriaceae bacterium, assembly GCA_003152195.1. Classification (GTDB taxonomy): domain Bacteria; phylum Acidobacteriota; class Terriglobia; order Terriglobales; family Acidobacteriaceae; genus PALSA-350. Next base: position 4,479 of record PLZN01000224.1, on the reverse strand, counting down.
CATCGGTATTGTTGCCTGCTCCGCCGAAGGCGCCGCACTTTGTTATAGGTCCATCTGTGTGGGAGGCGCGGACCTTCTCGGCCCGCACGATCATCCTGAGATCTCGATGCACACGCACTCGCTGGCCGAATACATGAAATGCATCTACCGCAACGACTGGGAGGGCGTGGGTGAGCTGATGCTCTCCTCCGCAAATAAGCTCGCGAAAATCGGTGCCGATTTCCTGATCTGCCCCGATAACACTATCCACCAGGCGCTTCCTTACATTGAATCGCGGTTACCGCTACGCTGGCTGCACATCGCCGAGGCGGTCGCGGCACAGGCCGTCGGCCGCCGCTTCCGGCGCCTCGGATTAACCGGAACTCGGTATCTGGTCGAGAGCGATGTCTATCCGGAAAAGCTCAAAGCGCGTGACCTGCAGTATGTACTCCCGAACCAAGCCGAGCGCGAAGAAATCAACCGCATCATCATGGATGAGTTGGTATACGGCGTCTTCAAGCCTGAAGCGGTCGCAACCTTTCAGCGGGTTATCGAACGAATGAAGGATGAGGGCTGCGATGCTGTCGTACTTGGCTGCACCGAGATTCCGTTGATCATGAATGACTCGAACTCCCCGCTGCCGACGCTTGATTCCACGCGATTGCTCGCGCGGATGGCTCTGCGCCGCGCGGTACAGAGCCGGGCGGTGCCAGCGTAAATGTCACAATGACATTTTCTAAGCTTCCCTCTTCACTGGCGCGAACTCGAGCTCCAGCTCCTGGTCCCCGGGCAGAACCGTGATCTTCACTTTGGCCAGCGATTCGACGATCCAGTCTGCTGCCGCGAGCTGATCGACGCTGTGGGAAAAGGTTGTGGCGAGAACTTTGCACCCCGCAGCGTGGCCGGCTTTACTGCCCGAGGGCGAATCCTCGATCACAATGCAATCCGCCGGCGCGAGGCCGAGGATCTGCGCCCCCTTGAGATAGGGCTCCGGATGAGGTTTGCCGTTGGCCACCATGTCGGCGGTGACAATGTGCTGGGGCACGGGAACCCCGGCAAACGCCAGGCGGCTGCGCGCCAAGCGTTCGGTGGCAGAGGTGACAATGGTCCAGAATTTCCGCGGCACCAATCGAAGAATCGAGGTCACGCCTTCGAGTACTTCGAGTCCTTCGTTATCCGCGACCTCGAGATCTTCGATCACTTTGAGTTCCGCCGTGTGATCGGCATCCGGCCGCAGCGTGCGCACGGTTTCAATCGCCCGCATACCATGGGCGGCCTTGATCGTCTCGCGTACGTCGAGTCCATGGCGCTCGGCCCAGATTTGCCAGCTTCGCTCGACCGATCCCAGCGAGCTGATCAGCACTCCATCCATGTCAAAAAGCAGACCGCGGGTTCTTACCTTGATGACCGGTGCATTCATACTTGTTGGTTTCAAGCCGTGTCTCCCAGTGCAAAATTTCGCCCCGATTCGAGTAGAGCATTGACCGATTCGCGCGAGCCGCTCTCTGCGTAAATGCGGAGCAGCGGCTCGGTGCCCGAGGCGCGGAGCAGTAACCAACTCTCCGCGGCAGGCGGCTTGGTCCTGATATTGGCGGCGGGGTTGTCGAGATAAAACTTCAACCCGTCCAGCGTTTCGAGGCGCAAGACGCGCATTCCGGCAAACTCGCTTACGCCGGCCGCTGCGCGGCGTATGGCAGCCTGCTTGATCCGTTCCGGAATGTGCAGGTCGAGCCTCCCGTAATGATGTGGGCCATACTCCTCTTGCAGCGCGTCCACCAGCGAGCCCAGACTGCGGCCTTCCTCCGCCATGATATTGGCTAGCAGCAGCGCATTGAGCAACCCATCCCGCTCCGGCAGATGTCTGCCGATGCCAATGCTGCCCGATTCCTCGCCGCCAATGAGGATCTCCTTTTCCAGCATCAGTGCGCATACATGTTTGAAGCCGATGCCGTGCTCGTAAAGGTTGCGGCCGTAGCGGGCGGCGATCCGGTCCAACATCTTGGTCGTGTTGAAAGCCCGCGCCACGTCCCCGGGCCACTGCTTGCGTTTGAGCAGCCACTCAAGCAGCAGGCAGTAGATTTTATTGGCGTCGACGAAGCGGCCAGCCTCATCCACTGCGCCGATGCGGTCCGCATCGCCGTCGGTAGCAAAGCCGGCCTGGCAGTGGTGCTCCAGCACCGCGACCTCGAGCGCGTGGATGTGGGGCGGAATCGGTTCCGGCTGAATACCCGGGAAGAGCGGATTCAACTCTCCGCGGATCTCGACATGGTCGATGCCGATGCCTGCAAAGATGCCTGAGAGCACGCCTCGCCCGGCGCCATACATGCAGTCGATCGCGTATTTTTGCCCGGCCGCTCCGATCCGTCTGAGGTCGGCGAAGACAGAGATGGCATCGATGTAGCGGGTCAGAAAGTCGGCCTCGGTAATCGCGGCGCTGCGGGCTGCTACCGGCAGTCCTTGCCCCAGATAACCTTCAATTGCGGCCATGATCGCCGGGCTGCCCGAACCTCCGTAGCTCGCTTTAAACTTTACCCCGTTCCACTCAGCAGGGTTGTGGCTGGAGGTGATCATTACGCCGCCGGCCGCGCCCAGATGCTTCACCGCGTAGGAGAGCGCCGGCGTCGGAGTGATGCGATCGGCGATGCGCACGGGAATGCCGGCCGCGGCTGCCACTTCCGCAACGATATGCGCGAACCGCCGCGACATGAAGCGGGTGTCATATGCGATGCAGAGGCCCCGGGCGGCATCCTCTTTCTCGCGAACATAATGTGCGATCGCCGCCGCCGCGAGGCGCACGTTTGCATCGGTGAAGTCGTCGGCGAGGATTCCCCGCCAGCCATCGGTCCCGAATTGAATTGCTTTTTGCATCGCAGGAATGAGCCGGATCAGATTAATTCATCATGCCGTCCGGCGAGCTCGTTGACTACGCGGCGTACGTCTTGTGAACGCTCCCGAGTGGTGATCAGAATGGCGTCCTCGGTTTCAACCACCACCAGGTCCTCGACCCCGACCAGCGCGACAAATTTCTGCGGGCTATAGACGTAATTGTTGCGGGCATCGAGAGCCAGCATGTCTTTGGCTTCGGTGACGTTGCCATCCTTGGCGTTGCCCTGCGCCAGTTGATGTTCATAGAGCGCCGCCCAGGAGCCCAGGTCGTTCCAGCCGAACTCGGCCGGCAGACAATAGATGTTCGAATGGTGCTCGCCCTTGGTCGAGCGGGGCTCGAGGACGGCGTAGTCGATGCTGATGTTCTCGCACGCCGGATAGAGATCCCGAAATACCTCCTGGAATCGCGGCGTTCCATAAGTGTCGGCAATCTGCTGCAGAAAGGGTGCGGTCTCCGACAGATGCTCGCGGATGGCGTTGGCCAGGGTGCGCGCGGTCCACAAAAAAATGCCGCTATTCCAGTAGTAGTTGCCGGCGTACATGAACTCCTCGGCCCGCTCCCGGTTGGGCTTCTCAGTAAAACGGCGGACCCGCATAACGCCGTGCGGCAGTGTGTCGCCGACCTCGATGTAGCCGTACCCGGTCTCCGGCCGGGTGGGTTTCACGCCCAGCACTACGATGTTTTCGTTTTCGGCGGCCAGGGCGATGCCTTGCTCCACCACCGCTCGATACTTTTCCTCATCGGTGATCACGTGGTCGGCGGGGAAGATGCCCAGCACCGCTCCGGGAGAGGTGCGCTCGATGAGGAAAGCTGCCAGGCCCGCCGCGGGCGCGGTGTTGCGCGCCGCCGGTTCGCAGACCATCTGCTCGCCAAGCAAAGTTTGCAGCTGCGAGGAAACGGCTTCGGAGAGCAGATCGTTGGTGATCACCCAAAGCTCTTCCGCGGTGGCCAAGGGGCCGAGCCGGTCCACGGTGCTTTGGATCATGCTGCGCGCGCCATCCAGCACCAGAAGCTGCTTTGCTCGCCAGCGGCGGCTCCGCGGCCAGAAGCGCGTACCGCTGCCGCCAGCCATGACCAGCACATGAAGGTTCGTCGGAAACTCAGGTGCCCTTGCGCCCATAGCTGTCCTCGATGCGCACGACGTCGTTGAGCTGCGGGGTAGAGACTTCGAAGATGTCACAATCTTCGACAGCAATCATGCGATGCTGACGATTGGGCGGAATGTGGTGCACGTCGCCCGCACGCATATCGATTTCAACGAGGTTACCAGGCGTCTCTTCGAACATGAACTTCATGTGGCCCTTCGAGAGCATGATCGTTTCTTCTTTTTCACGATGGTANNAGCTGATGGCCCTTCTTGACGTGCAGAACCTTGCCAACATAATCCTTGGTCTTAGCCCAGATCAGCTCATGCCCCCAGGGCTTTTCGACCTTAGTGACGTCCTGTTTCATTCGTTGATCCTTTGAACGATATAAAAGGGCAGCGCTTTTTTTGTGGCCTTCCACTTCCCGGCCATGCGTTCGGCCGCGTCCTTGGACGAAAAAATGCCGACACCCACGCGATAGCGCGTGCCATGTCCCGGCACGTTTGCGGTCAGATAGAACGCGTCATC
>PLZN01000226.1 GCA_003152195.1 Acidobacteriaceae bacterium | reverse complement strand
GACAAGCGCAACAAGCGCTTTTATCGCCTATCCAGCGACGGCGAGCAGATGCTCGGCCAGTTGCTGCAGGAGTGGCATGCCATCAACGCATCCATCAACAGCATTCTGTAAAGACGCAAGGAAGACGCTATGGAACTTCTCGATCGATACCTGCAAGCCGTGAAGAAGCACCTGCCCTGGCAGCGGCAGGACGACATCGTCGCCGAACTCAGGGCCAACCTCGAATCGCAGCTTGAGGACAAAGAGGCCGAGCTGGGCCGGCCGCTAAACACTGGCGAAGTGGAGGCATGGCTCAAGCAAATGGGGCCGCCGATACAGATGGCCGCGCGCTATCAGCCGATGCAGTACCTGATCGGGCCGGCCATTTTTCCCACGTATTGGTTCGTATTGCGAACGGCGTTCCTTTGGGCCTTGATCATTTACTCGATCGTGAGCGCAGTGCAAATTGTGGTGAAAATCCCCAGCGGGGTTGCCGTGCTGGAAGCGGTGCTTCGCGTGCCGGGCGTTCTCATGACGACTGCCGCGTGGGTCACTCTCATTTTTGCGGCTTTCGAGTTCGTTGCCACTCATCACCCGACGAAATGCCAGGCAATATTTTTCTGCGCCGTCGCCGTTCTGCAATTGGTATGGGAAATCGGGCGGAGGAGCCTGGAAGTCTATCGCAAGCGCGCGGCGGCGATGGGATGACCGCGCGTTACCTACTCGCGATCCTGCCGATGCGCACCAGGTTCGGATGCATTACGGCCCTCCGCTACGGCCTTTTCGATCTCAGAGTTCATTTCGCCGCCGATGAGAATGGCTCCATTGGAGACATAGAGCCACAACAGGAGCATGACCGCGCCATTCAATTGACCATAACTGCGGGCATAATTGTCCACGTGTTCGAAATAGGCGCGGCTGGCGAGAGTGGAGCCTATCCATAGGACGAGCGCACACAGTGCGCCAGGCGTGCTCCAACGCCATTCGTGATCGTGGAGATTGGGCCCGAAGCGATATAGCACCGCGAACGAGATGGACAACATTGTGGTAAGGATCAGCCATTCCAGGATGCGGAGGGTGATGGCGCCCCCATGGAGATAAGCTTGCAGGTACGCACCCCAGAAGATCAGGAACACCGCGATGGAACCGGTGACCGCCAGAGAAAGCGTCAGGCCGGAAATGGTGACCGCCAATTGCCGCCAAGAGCGATGCTCTTCCACTTCGTAGGCATTATTGAGCCCGTAGATCATCGCCCAAGTGCCGTTAAGAGCAGCCCATAATGCGCCGGCACAAATGGAAATAAGTTGCACGCTGGAACGATTACGCTGGTTGAGTTCGTCCATAATTTTCTGCAAGAGCTGCGAGACTTGATTCGGAAGCACCTGGCCAGACAGGTCCTGGAGCGCATTCCTCATGTGACCGCCGAGATGAGGAACGCGCGCGCTGATAGTGAAAAGAACGAGGAGAGACGGAAAGATAGCCAGGAAGTGGTAGAAAGCCATTCGGCCACCCTGACCAAAGACGTCGTCCCGCCAGGACGCACGAGCTGTCCGGCGAAGTAGGTCGGATAGCGAGAGACCCCCGAGTGTCCAGAGATTGAGCATCCGCTTCTGCATCTATCGTCAGTCTAGCCGTGTGACGCCGGCTGCACCTCGCGGAGGAAATAAGGGAGCATGCCGATGAGACGAGGGTGCCTTGATGGTGTCGCGCAGTAGGAAATCCGTAATAGCGAAAATGCTTTACCCCCACCATATCTCGCCGGGAGCCAAGTGTGCGCGCACATAGTCGGGGTTCGGTTCCACGCCTAAGCCTGGCTTATCCGGGACCTGAATCCTGCCGTCTTTGACCAGCGGCCCGTCGTGGAGGACGAATTGTTCCCAGGCTACTGAAGGGTCGCCCTGATAAAAGCCCCAGGTCAGTTCGTGAGTTTTGGAAGCGTTGGGACCGAGCGAGGGGCTAAGGGCCAGTTCGTGCGCTTTGAAATCCCGGATGGCCGCTGCGCAATGTGCTGAAGCGATGGCGCCGAGTGGACCGATTGCGTTATGCGCGGATACCGGAATGTTGAAGATGTCGGCCAAGTCCGCAATTTTCTTCGATTCGAGTAATCCTCCGGACTTCGGAATATCGATCTGCACGATCTTGCAGCCCTGATGGACGATGAAGGGCATGAAACCGCGGCGCGTGTACAGGTTCTCACCGGTAAGGATTGGTACGGGGGATTCCTCCGTGAGCTTGACCCAGGATTCCGAGAAATCGGGATCCATGGGATCCTCAAGCCACATAGGGCGAATGGGAGCAACCGCACGCGCAAGGTTGAGAGCGTCGGACATGTCCAGCTCCCAGTGGCAGTGAACCGCGATTTCGAACCGATCACCAAGCGCCTCCCGTACGTTAGCAAAGCCTTTCGCGTTTATCTCTAAATCATGAAGACTAAGCTGGCGGCTGTTGAAGCGCGGGTCCCCGGGGACAAGCCCGTAGGGATCCGCTGCCCGCCGGATGTCGGTCTTTACGGCTTCAAAACCATAGCGGTGTTCTTTGACCATCGCCGCCCACTCGCTGCAGGATGCAGGATCGAGGAAATCCGCAGGGCTGGTCGTGAGGTAGGCCTTCACACCGGTGCGGTATTGGCCGCCCAATAGTTTGCAGACGGGAACTCCGAGAAGCTTCCCGGCAAGATCCCAGAGAGCAATCTCGACTCCGCTGATCGCGGTCACGGTCACACCGCCAATCGCGCCGGCTCCCCCCGTCCGCAAAATCATCTGGGTGTACAGCGGGTCGATGTCCAGCGGGTCCTGGCCCATGACCGTATCCCGCAGATATCCCAGCATCACATCTTTTATGCCGAACCCCCAGTAAGCTTCACCGTATCCACTTATGCCTGCGTCTGTATCGATGCGAACCAGGGTATTGCCGCCAGGCTTGCCCACAACCATCGCTTTCAAATCGGTAATCTTTACCTTCTTACGCAGCGGAGCCGCAAGGGCTGTGTAGTGTCCCAGCACAGACGAGGTTGGAACCAAAGCTGCGATCCCTTGCAGCAACTCTCTTCTCTTCATGCGTTACCTCTAATTCGGAATCACTTTAGGCGACGGCCGGAGGCTGAGAAAAAAAGGAACTGTCACGCCATTTAGCCTTAAACAGTTCATTACGGAACGAACAAATGGACTGGCTTCCGAAACATTTATAGTCCGAATTAGTAAGCTTGTGGGTGGTTGCGCTTGAATAAGAACATCTGTACCGAAGCTGTTTGCCATGTAGGCTCCTTCGTGTTTGAGGAATTCGCGTAGCCTCAATCTTCGACGAACAGCTTGAGCCTGGACAGTGCCTGATCCCACTGCTCGGAGACGAGGTCGAGGTATTCTTTGATTTCCCTCATCGGTTTCGGATCGAACTCAAATAGGCTCTCACGGCCTGTACGAACACCGTGAACCACGCCTACGCTCTCTAAGACTCGAAGATGCTTGGTGATTGCCTGCCGAGTCAGTTTGGAGCCCTCGGTTAGCTGAGAGATTGAAAATCGGTGCCCGCCATAGAGCTTCGCAAGCAGAGATAACCTCGTCTCGTCACCCAGCGCGGCAAAGACCGGTGCATGAGCCTCTCGTCTGGCCGCCAAGCTGCTACGGCTTCTGCTCGACATGGGCCTCGATGTTCTTCATTTGCTGTGTCCAACCCTCGTCATTCCCGCGGAACGCTTCCAGGAGGCGATCGCTTGGGATTTTGTCGAAGCCGGACTCGGTAAGCAGAAGCAATGTGCCGGTCGCGGTCTTCTCCAGCCTGAATTCGACCAGCGTGGGCGTCTCCTTCGAGTAATCGATTTTCGGATCGACTGAATAAGGATGCCAGGTGAAGGAAAAGAGCCGTTCTGGCTCCATTTTCCGCACGACGGCCTCCCATTTGAGATGCTCGTAGCCGGGCCAGGTAATGTAGCCACGCGAGACCTCACCGGGCACGAACGGGCCATCCAGTTTCACACGAAACCACTCGCCAAACTCACGGTAATCCGTCAGCGCGCGCCAAACCCGCGAAACCGATGCCCTCAGTTCAATACGTTTCTCAATTTTGTCGTTCACCTTAAGCAACCTCCAGGTTGCATATTGGCCTGGCCCGGCACAACAAAGCAACCTTCTGGTTGCACTTTGCTGTGGAACCCCATGATGTGCATTCCTATCCGGCCCGTCCCAGTAAAACGCAAAACGCTTTAGAATCAAGTTATGGTGAATTTCGTGTCGCAAGGCCGCCGATGAACTTTCCTGAGCATGAGCTCCATTTCTTCCAGAAGTTTGGGCTAAGCGGGCGTCTGATTGAACGGTGTCTGGGCGAGGCGCTCTCAGCCGGCGGCGATTTTGCCGACCTGTACTTTGAATCCATCGCCTCCACCTCCCTCTCCGTGGACGAGTCCCTGGTCAAATCCGCCAGCCAGGGGGTTAGCGCGGGCTGCGGCATTCGCGTCCTCTCCGGAGATCGCACCGGCTATGCCTATACCGACGATCTTTCCACCGAACGGCTCATGCGCGCCGCCCACACCGCGGCCCTCATCGCGGACGGGCCAAGCAAGCAGACCGTGGCAGGCTTTCGCGAAACGCCAAAGGCGAGCCTCTACCCCATCTCGGCCGTCGATGCCAATGCCGGTATCGCCCCCAAGCTGGAACTGGTCATGCGCGCCGACCGCGCGGCACGCGCTTATGATGCGCGGATCGTGCAGGTGCGTGCCGGCTACAGCGACGAGCTGCGCCACATTCTCATCGCCGCCTCCGATGGCACCTTCGCCCATGACACGCAGCCGCTTGCCCGCTTGAACGTCTACGTTATTGCCCGCGATGGATCAAAAAACTCAAAGGGTGGCTCGGGCGGCGGGGGACGGGTTGAGCTCAGCTTCTTCCAGGGTGACAAGTCTCCCGAGCACTTCGCCCGGGAAGCGGCCCGTCAGGCCATCCTGCAACTCAATGCCGTTCCCGCTCCGGCGGGGGACATGGAAGTGGTTCTCGGTCCCGGCTGGCCGGGCGTCCTGCTGCATGAAGCGGTGGG
>PLZN01000240.1 GCA_003152195.1 Acidobacteriaceae bacterium | reverse complement strand
CCTTGCTTGAACCGAAGGTGTGCCCGGTATCCTGCGAGATGCGGCCTTCATCGACATAGCCGACCGGGTTGAGCATGGCACTGCCATCCTTATCTAACAGGACCGAGTTCCCTGCTGCGTCCCGGATAAGACCCAGTCCAATGCGCTGCGCTTCAAGCGCGGTAGTGTGGGGCTTGAAGTAGTAGCCCTCGACCGCGCTGTCTTCCATAAAATCGAGCTTGAAATAGCGGACTCCCCAGTCGCGGGCCATGACGGTGTAGGTGTGACGAAGATACTGCTGCGCACCGGGATGGGTGACGTCCAGCGCGTAGATCGGTTCTTTGCCATCGACACTGCCTAGAAGAATCGGCTTGCCCTCGGCGTTGTGCACCAGCCAGGCCTGATGATTCTGGTAGACCCACGAGCGCTGGCCAACCTCAAACGGAGCGGTCCATATGCCGGGCGTGAGGCCAAGCGCGGTCACCTTTCTTTCCAGTGCGCCAAGGCCGCCAGAAAAGAGCGTGGCATCGGGTGTCGCGTACTCGCCGCGGGAGTATTGATAGCCCTCGTCAATATGGAAGAAGGTGTAGCCAAGGGGCTTGAGATTCTGCGCCATCCATTGTGCGTTGGTCAGTGCTGCGCCCTGGTTCAGTCCGAAATAGTAGGCCGTCCAGCTCCACCAACCGATGGGCGTTGGTCCTGGAGGCCGCGGATGATGCAGGGTGCGGATGAAGTCGCCGTAAGCCTCCAACTGGCGGTGCGGATCGGCGTCTACTCCGACGAGCAGCCGCTCGGCGGGGAGACATCCACCGGGTACAACGGGAAGGCTCAGCTCGATGTGGTCTTCCTTCGGTGAATTGTGCAGCGAGTTTTCCGACGTCATCTCGGTCGTCCCGGTCGAATCGACTTCGTAAGACTGGATCGAAGGATCGGAGGAAGTTCCGCCAACATGCAGCCGCAGGATGGTGAGAAAGCGCTCGGAGCTAAGCGCGCCGACAAAGAAGCTGCGATGTGTCTGCAGGTTGTAGATGAGCTGGCTGCCGACGCCGCGATGCATCTGATGGAGAGCGTCCCCAAGGTCGTGGATGCGCAGCGCCGGGCGATCTTCGCTGAAGCTGTCGGAGAGCACTCGGTCCTGAACCAACGGGCCACCTAAGTCGAAACCCCGGGAGCTCTCAATCGAGCGGATAGCTTCGATTTCGACTGGCTGGCCGGTCTGGTTCGTGATCATCGCCTGGACGTCGGCAAAGGGCTTGCCGCGATAGCTGCGGAGGGTATAGCCGAGGTTCGGCTTGCCGCTGAGGCCGGAGTACTCGACCACCCACTGATGCGCCGGACCGAGTTCGGCATTCACTTCGGACTCGGCCACGGTGCATTTTGGGTAATCGGCCGAATGCAGCCAGACGTGATCCACTTTGGCGGCGACCCCCGCATTCAAGACCGCGGCGCCCTCCGTACCTAGCGTAAAAAGACATTTGCCGGGAGCGACCGATACAGCAAGCGGTTGCGAAGGCGCAGCCTCAGCGCTGCAAATTCGCGAGCCCAGGCCGAGCACAAACGCACAGGCAAACATACAACGCCGAAATGTAGAACGGGAGGTTGTCGAACACATGAAGCTATCTTTCAACGATCGATCACGGCCGCGCTGGTCGAGTGGGTTATTGAGTGGGTTATTGNNTATTGAGTGGGTTATTGAGTGGGTTTTAAAATTAGTTTCTGCACGCGCCAATTCAGCAGCTCGCTAACGTAGATCTCGTTTTCGGACGGGCACGCGATCTCATGAATCCACCCGAACTGTTTGAGCTGCTTGCCAGACTCGCCCAGGTAGCCAAGTACCTTACCGTCAAGGCTCAGCTTGTATATCCGGCCTGGATAGGCATCTGAACTAAAGAGCACCTGGTTCGGCCCAGGTGTAATGCAGAGCGCCCAAGGGGATCCGGATTTCATCGTTCCGTTCGCGGAATCTGCCTGACTCGGCTTCGGCCCTATCGCGGGACGAGCATTCGGATCGAAAGGCACATCAATGGTGATCTGGCGTAAGAAATTACCGTCGCCATCAAAGACTTGAATGCGACGATTGCCGCGATCCGCCACGTAGATATTCCCTTTCAAGTCAGTGGCAATGCTGTGCGGGACACTGAATTGGCCGGGCTTATCACCGGGCTCTCCCCATGACTTAATCCAGTTGCCGTCCTTGTCGACCTTCGCAACCCGTGAATTGATGTAGCCATCGCTGATGTAGGTGTTGCCGGCAGGGTCCCACGCCATGTCGGTTACCTGGCGGAACATTCCGTCTATCGGTGCCAGCGGCGGCTTGGGGTGCTTGAGCGGTTCCGTGCCCTCGTCAGATGCTTCCTGCTTGCGCCCAAACACCATGACCACGCGGCCTTCCGGGTCGAACTTGATGACCATGTCAGAGCCCTTATCCGCAACCCAGATGTTATCGTCCCGGTCGACCCTTACCGCATGGGCGAACGACCACGCGTACAGATTGTGCCCGATCTCGCGAATGAACTTGCCGTCAGGGGCAAATTCGAGGAGTTGCGCGGCGCTCGCCCCATACGCAGGGCCAGTCGTATTGCCGCGCGACAAGACAAACACATGTCCCTTGGAATTGACTGCCACACCAGCCGTCTCTCCCAAATAAAGGTCAGGCGGAAGCTTTAGAAAATTCGCCACCGAACTATACTGGATCACTGGCACGGAAGCTTGTTGCGCGAAAACAGAACCGCTCAGAGGTAAGAGCATCAGGAACATCAGGCAATTCCATTGAACCCTCCCTGGCAATAAAACCGGTCTCATATATAGGTCCATATGCGCCGGATACGGCACGAGCCCCGCTTTGCGACGGGTCTCGCAGGCGGCCTCTTTACATTCTGGGATGTATGAGACCGGTTTTAAGGATTCCGCAGAGACAGCATGCATATGGGCCACTCGCTTTCTATCCAATAAGTTTCGCGCTGAAACCGCGCACGGCACGACCCTCACTCTAGTTGACAATGGCCTCCATGTAAACTCGCCTGATGGCATCGGGATGCTTGAGCGCGTATCCGAGAAAAATGGGATCGGGATGTCCGGCGAGGTAGAGCTTCTCAAACGTGTTTACGACCGGTTCAACACCCGCGACATGGAGACTGTGCTCGCGGCCATGCACGAGGACGTCACCTGGGCAAATGGAATGGACGGCGGCTACGTTCATGGACGGGATGGAGTGCGCAGCTACTGGACGCGTCAGTGGGCGATGATCGACCCGCGCGTTGAGCCGGTCAGCTTCACCAACAGCCCCAACGGGGAGTTCGTCGTCGAGGTCCACCAGACGGTGCGCGACGCTCAGGGAAACATTCTTGCCGACCAGATGGTTGGTCACATTTTTCGGCTCGAGAGCGGGTTAATCAAACACTTCGATATTCGCAGGCCGTAAGGCCGTAGCCCCGCCCGCCACCACAGTCGAGCACCCTCTCTCTGATTCCTGGTGATTCACCCTCAGTTGGTCTTTTGGAAAAGTGACGTTACGGATTCTGCCCTGAAACACGCTTAGGCCGGAGATGCGATCGTTAGCATCCCTGTGAAATACCAGATGCATACCGTTGCGTATCCCACCCTTGAACCCAAAGAACGGGTTCAAGGACCCCGGATTTCCTACTGCACTGCCCCAGCCAGCGTTGCGTGTGCGGCTTTCTTTGAAGGAAAGCCGCATGAAGTTCGTTGATCCCACCAAGCCTTCCNNTGCCCAACACAACATCGTAGCTGCTCTGCTCACGTCTCGTGAGAAATCAGGGCGCTCGAGCTATCCGATATGAGCTCGGCTTAGTTATTAGGTTTTGGGTCACTACCGAAGTTGTTGGTTAAGTAATCCACGATCACGTTGAATTGTTCATCCGTCGCCGAGGCGCCATGCTGAGCCATTCTCTGTACCGTTGCCGTCCACTCAGTGCGCGTCAGACGACGGGCGGCGATGAGGTCAACCGAGTGACAGCTGCTACAGACCTTCTGAACTAAGTCCTTACCGTTGCCTTCTGGCAATCGTGTTTGCGCAGGCAAGAGGGCCGGGCTCTTCTGTTGCGCCGCCGGGCTCGCCAGCGCAAAGCTTAGAAGGTTTTCGCCCGCTGCGATTGCGACATATTCCCTTCCGCTCCTGCCCGTATACACAATAGGAACAGCTAAAGCAGCCTGGTCCATCTTGAATGACCATAATTCTTTGCCGGTTTTCGTTTCCAGAGCCCGAAAATAATGGTCGAGAGTGCCGGTCATGAAGATAAGCCCACCCGCAGTTGTTGTAGGGCCTCCGCGAGAGCTTGGTGCTCCGGTCGCGATGCCTGGCGGAAGTCCGTCCATGGTGCCGTAGGGTACCTGCCAGGCGATGTCGCCGGTATTCACATTCACAGCCGTAAGCCGGCCCCAGGGCGGCGCCCAGCATGGCCAACCATTGGCGGAAAACGACAACGCCGCAAATGAGATCGCCGACTGGATCGGGTTCGGCCGAGCGCTGTACAGAATCGGCGATTGGCCGTCCGGGTCGGCATAGAGCGGTGCGGGAAACGGAGCAGACGTTTGCTGAATGAAATGAAGGGCGCCGGAATCCGTCGTGTTGATGATGTAATAGCCTAATTCGGGATCGAAGGCTCCGCCCCACATCCAGGCTCCTCCCCAGTGATCGGGAAATTGGAGAGTTCCGTTGGGAGAAGAAGGCGTGTACGGGCCTTTGCCGGGCACTCCGCCACGCTCTAAAAATTTCGCGTACCACTCACGGCACGCGGCCTCGTGCTCGGGAGTGATCTTGGCGAAGTCATTCTCGGTGAAACCTTGGCGCGATAATGGTGGAGGCTTAAGCGGAAACGGCTGTGTCGGTGAATACCATTCGCCCGGCATGTCTCCTGCAGGTACCGGGCGCTCCTCGGCGCCGTAGATCGGTTCCCCGGTGACACGATTCAGAATGAACAAAAGAGGATTCTTGGTGATGGCGGCAACAGCGGGGATTTTCTTGCCATCGTGGACGACGTCAAACAGCATCGGCGCCGCAGGCATATCGTAATCCCAGATATCGTGATGAATGGCCTGGAAATACCATTTGAGCTTGCCGGTTTTCACATCGACGGCGACGAGTGAATTGCCAAAAAGATCGGGGCCGGGACGATCCACGCCATAATGATCATTGTTTACTGAGCCCACCGGCAAATAGAGGATTCCCCGCTTCATGTCGACCGTAAAGAAAGACCAGACGTCCGCCCCGGCAAGGTTCTTCCAATGGTCGCCGGTCCACACCTCATGTCCCCTTTCCCCAGGCCGCGGCACGGTATGAAATGTCCACACCAACTTGCCGGTGCGGACATCCCAGGCACGCACATCGCCGGCAGGGCCCTTGGAGCCGGTTTCGTCATCAATGTGGCTGCCCGTTATCACCAGGTCCTGATAGACCATGGGAGCAGAGGTGAGGCCGTAATGCATGCGCGGAAAGCCCTGCATCACCTCAGGAGTTTTAAGGTTGAGGACGCCGTCGGCGCCAAACTCCGGCACCGGCTTGCCGGTCTTTGCATCCAGGGCATAAAGTTCGCCCTCTTCGGTACCAAATAAGATCCGCGCCACCCGCACCTTGTCACCCGGCCAGTAGGCCACGCTTCGCATCGATGACAAGCCGGGGCCCCGGTAAGGACAGCGTGGCGCTGTATACAGCCAGAGCTGCTGACCGGTCTCCGGATCGAGCGCAGCAACGTGGCAGAAGGGCCACGACACGTACATGCGGCCGTTGATCACCAACGGTACCGATTCTGTGGTCCGGCTACCCGGGGCATCGCCGTCGCTATTCATCGGGAAGGTCCACGCCGGCGCCAGCGTGGAAACGTTCTGCACATCGATCTGCTTCAGAGGGGAATACCTCTGCGCCTCTTTATCGTGACCAACGTCTGGCCAGTCGGTTTGGGCATTCGCTGGCAGCAGAGAAAGCAAGACAGCAAGAGCGGCAAAACAAACGATTCGTATCGGACCAACTCGTGCTTCTGCGCTCACGCACAGGAGTTTACACGAATACGCAACACCCCGGCCTTGATTCAATCCGCCCACACCGACGCCGCGAACCAGGATGCGTCTTGCACCACGCCGGGCACGAAATGATAGTTCAAGTTACGGAAGTTACGGTGCACCGAGTGGCCGGCGCCCGGAACGGCGGCCAGACTCCGTGACCGCCACGTCCAATCGCGCCGCGAGCGTGGGAAAGGCGGCTGTGGGCCCGTTCCATCGCAATTGATCCACGTCGTCGAAGAGCGCGATGTCGGTACGGAGCGTGGCAAGCACTCGAAAGAGCTGAGCGCGATCCCAGTCACGAGAGAGCGTGGCTGCGAGAGTACTCGCGCCGGTGGCGTTCACCCGCCACTCGCGATGGTCCTTGGGGATGGATTCCAGATGGAGATACTTGGCAAGGACCGCAGCCGACGACTTCGCACCCCAGCCGAGCAGGCCCGGATAGCCATCGGCCGAGTCACCCACCAGCGCCAGGTAGTCGGGAATCGACTCCGGTGAGACGCCGAACTTTTGGATTACGCCGGGCTCGTCGAACGTGACGCGTGTCCTGCGATTCAATTGAACGACACGCGTGCCATGAACACATTGGGCGAGGTCTTTGTCCGGCGTGCAGAGAATCACGCGATCAACCCGCGCATCCCGAGCCGCCACTACTGCTGCGGCAGCGAGGGCGTCATCTGCCTCGAACTCCACCATCGGCCAGACGGCGATGCCCGCCGCTGAGATAACTTCTTCGAGGAGCGGGAACTGCGCCAGCAGGTCGGGTTCGATGCCGGCGCCGGTTTTATAATCTGGCCATAGTTGGTTGCGAAAGGACTCGATGACCTGATCGGTGGCCACGGCAACGTGAGTGGCGCCTTCCTTGATCATGCCCAACACGGACGCGAGCACGCCGCGGACGGCTCCCACCTCCCGTCCGTCGGTATCTCGTGCGGAGGGCATCGCGTAATAGTGCCGGAACAACTCGTATGTGCCGTCAACCAGATGGACTTCCAGGGCGCAACTCCAAAACAACCCTATAGGAGCGACGCCTCCGCGATCAACCTGCACGACGAAATTCGATGGGTATCCATTCGCTGATGGCTCCCAGTGTTGGGTCGCACGCGTTCGTTCAATGAAGAGGAGTGTAGCGTGCGGTCGGCCGGGGCGCGGGGATTTTGATTCCGGCAAATGATAGCCAACTATGTTGTGTCAAAAGTTGGTGGAAAGTGAAGGCTAGAATCCGCGACATCCTGCTTTTCAGAAACCCGCGCTCAAGTGGGGCTTGTGCGGTTTGGAACAGCGATTCTCCTCGTTCCCCTTCGTCGAATCCCTCCCCCGAAGGAATCGACGAAAGCGTTCGGGGAGAATCGCCGCCTGTTGAAGAGCATAGCGGTTCTGGCAGAATTCACTATAGCCCTGGAGTAGTAAGCGAGGGGATTGTAGTTGTATGTAGTTGTAGTAATTCGAGGCCTGTTACGCCGCCTGTCCTGTAACCACGCGTTTTCCGTCATGCGAAAACTCCTCCAGGGCAGCACATAGGAACGGCCGATGGACTGGTTCCGTTGCTTCCTTCACTTGGAGGAACAGTGGATCACTATCTCCATTACCAAACAACAGAACCAAATAGGCGCGGGTCCCCACACTTCCGAGGCCAACCACTCGATGGGCAACGTCTGCAATGCGGTATTTCTTCAGCATAAATTCACGCTCGCGAGGCAGCGTCGACACATATGCACCGAGTGCTTCCTCAACGGATTTGCGCGTCAAAGAATCTACTCGTGTGAGCACAGGAGGGTTCTCCCGGAATCGCCAGCGCCCATCCGCCTGTTTGCCGGCGACCTTGCGCAACAGCATCGCGTTGGTTTGTGTGGCGGCCTTGGCTAGCAGTTTGCGGGAAACTGCTTGCGATTTGGCGTCCATCTTGCCAAGGGGATTCTCTCGACCGGGATATGCATGTAGGTACCAGGTTTCGAGTACACCCATACTATGGAGGCGCCTCATGTTGGAACGATATCCAACCACGCAACGCCTTACGGCAGCATCGCGCTCTCGCCGGTTCATTCCATTTTCGCGAGCAGCCAAGTTGACGCTCGCCGTCAACCGCTTCAGATCCCACTCCCACGGACCGATAATCGTTTCATCGAAATCATTTAGATCGAAAACGACATCCCTCTGTGGAGTTCCATATAAGCCGAAATTGTTCAGATGGGCGTCCCCATCGAGCACCGCCTGGATGCCGGTGGAGGGCGTACTTCCCAGATCGTGCGCCATAACGGAATCGGCGCCGCGGAAAAACGCGAATGGTTATGCAATCATGCGGGCTAGCCGCAGAGGAACAAGCTGGGGCTGCCTGCCCTCGTTGCCGCGCATCACCAGCTCAACCGGTCCGGGATGCGCGGGGGTGGCGAGACCAATCCCCATGGGCCTTCAACGGAAGTTCAGTGGAAGTGCCTTGCCTGCCGCGTACCGTTCGGATAAGGGCAGCTCGCCACGCAGTGGTTGAATCCGGACGATTGGGTGGGCCGCAGGTTCTTTGGCGCCCCGCTTGTGAGTTTCTGGCTGCGACCGTTCCACTTTAGTTGTAGCCATCCCGACGGCTCCTTCCTCGCTCCACCACTCTACCCCATGGGGTGTGGACCATGAGCGGGTGCGATAGCGGCTAGGACTCGGCCTCCCGCGAGAAACCGCTGCACTTTGACGAGTCGTTGTGTGGTGACGATTGGGTGGTTTTTGGCCAGCGATTTGGTGTCGCGAAACCGCTCAAGCGCGTACAATTCGAGCACCCCTGAAAAAGCAGATTCCTGCGATATGAGCAGCAGCGGAATCTGAGGAGAAGTGCTTGAAGAATCGGCTCCTATCGGCCCTTGTAGTGTTCTCGCTTTCGCTTACAGTAACTGCCTGTGGAAGTGGGGCCAGTAGCAGCGGGACCAACCCGGCATCACCTGCCATATCCTCAGTTTCGCTGGTCTGCACTCCTTCAACGCTTTCGCCGAACGCAACGTCGCAGTGCACTGCAGCGGTTCAGGGCACCGGGAGTTATAGTTCTGTGGTCACGTGGTCTGCAAGCAGTGGCTCCATTAACGCGAGCGGGCTTTTCACTGCACCAGCCTCAGCGGGCACCGTGACGGTGACCGCCACCAGCACGCAAGACCCAACAAAGGCTGGTACGGCGGCCATCACGGTACAGTTGACTCCGCCCACGATTACCTCGGTTTTAGTTACCTGCAGCCCGACAACCGTAAACATCAGCGCAACGTCGCAGTGCACTGCAGCGGTTCAGGGTACGGGGAGCTACAGTTCCGCGGTTATGTGGTCGGCAAGCGGTGGCATGATTAATTCGAGCGGACTTTTCACCGCACCAGCCTCGGCGGGCACCGTGACGGTGACCGCTACCAGCACTCAGGACACAACAAAGGCTGGTACGGCGGCGATTATTGTGCAGTTGGCTCCGCCCACGATTACGTCGGTTTCAGTGACTTGTGATCCGGCAACTGTGATTATCAACGCAACGTCGCAATGCACTGCAACCGTCCAGGGCACGGGGAGCTACAGTTCCGCGGTTACGTGGTCGGCAAACGGCGGCACCATTAGCACCAGCGGGCTTTTCACGGCACCGGCCTCGGCGGGCACCGTGATGGTGACCGCTACCAGCACGCAAGACCCAACAAAGTCGGGTGAGGTGGCCGTAATCGTGCAGTCACAGATACCGGCGAGCAAGCACGTGGTACTGGTGATGGAAGAGAACCAGAGCTATTCAACCGTGGTAGGTAAGACCAGCGTTTGGCCGAATCTCAATAACCTGATAAGTATTGGGGCTCTCGCGACGAACTACTATGCTGATTCGCATCCGTCGATAGGCAACTATTTCATGCTGACGACAGGACAAGTGCTGACGACAGACGATAATTCAACCAAGGTGTGGAACGTAGACAATATAGCCCGGCATATGCTGGCCTCTGGTGTGCCGTTCAGGATCTACGCGGAAGGAATCACTCAGGGATATCTGGGTGGAAATACTGGACTATACCTGATCAGGCATAACCCATTTGCGATGCTCTCAGATGTTGCCGGCAGCACGCAGGTGGCGAATCAAACCATCTGGCCGTTTTCACAGTTTGCTGCGGACCTGGCCAACGGCACCTTACCTGAATTCTCATTCATTGTTCCAGATGTCAATGACGATGCCCATAACGGAACGCCCCAGCAGGCTGACACCTGGTTGCAGACAAATGTTGTCACTCCCTTGTCTAACAACTCTGCATTCGAAGCGGCCGGGGACGGCGTTCTCATCGTAGACTTCGATGAAGCGGCAACCAGCGATACCACGGACGGCGGCGGTCATGTTCCTTCAGTTCTCTGGGGGCCGAAGGTAAAGGCCGGCTATACGCAAACATCCACCACCGTATATCAGCATGAAAGCTTGCTGCGTACGATGATGGAAGCTCTGCAGTTATCGAATCCTCCAGGTGCGGCGGCTACGGCTCCTCCTATGGCAGAGTTCTTCGTGGGGCCGTGATTGTAACTTAGAGCGTCGCCATGCCATATGGGGTAGGAATACGGTCGCTCTGCAAATCGCCAGGGGCGTGACTGTTGGCATGTGCGTCGCGTACGGCGTGACGATGCTGGTCGAAGATCTTCCGGTTTACGCGGCCCATGGAAGCAACGATCCGCTCTGTGAGTTCAGCCTCATCCGGCTGTATACGTTCGATCGAATCGCTATACCGCAGAGAGTCACGTCGCCCATCGGGTTTCTCCTCAACGATCTTCAAGGCCGCAGCGGGAGCGCTGATATCCGGGAGCCTGTGGGTGAAGCGGCAGTCGCTCGCTCAGCGGGCGAGCTTGCCAGCCAACGCAGCGCCGACAGGCCTGGCACAAAGCCGTATTCCCCTCCGCGCGTGACCGTGAATCGCTCCAGATCCTGGAGACGCCGTCGAATGGGTTTCATCGGAATGGTAAACATGGCCTTCCCAGTGTGTGCTCCTGCGATCGGATCTTCCTCTGCTCCGAGCCCGAGGAAGTTCCCGCTGTTGATCCACTCCTTCTTCAGAAACTCGAATGTCTCCGGGGCCTTCGCACTGAGAAAGATAAAGAAGATGCCACGTTCTTTGCCATCATCTTCCAGGACGTTCTCGGGGAGCGGAGGGCCGTAGCTGGTTCCGTGCCGGATGATGCGGTGGATCTTCACATTCGTCATGACCTCCAGCGCCGTGTCCCGTGGATTCATCCTGCGGATGTGGGCCGCGATGGGACACCGCAGTCCTTTTGGGTCTTGCGCACATGTGAAGTTATTCATTTGCTGCAGGTCCGAGCCGAGCTCCGGAACATCCTGCTCCGGGGCCAACATGAGCGGGCACCACTCGTCGACTGATACGTTTGTTTCAAGTCACGCCCAGGAATTTACCCATAGTTGATATGGCGCGACGGAGCGACTTGCTTGCCGACAACTCATCCAGATCTCGTATTACGATTTTTAGCACAACGGTAGTTTCGGTTAGGGCATCATAAACGTCATCCATACCTGAGGTCTTAACATGGGAAGATCTCCCCGCTACGTTCTCATCGCGATTGGCGCCGTGCTGGCGTTGGTCGTTGTCAGGGCGATTTGCCTGCCGTTGTTTCTGAATGCTGACAGCTTTCGTACGCGGATCGAGTCCACGCTGACAAAATCGCTTGGCCGCAAGGTGACGATCGGCAAGCTGAACCTCTCCGTATGGACGGGCGGGTTGGAAGACCTGTCGGTGGATGATGCACAGATCAAGGATGCATCCGTAACCCTGGCTACCGCGGGGCAGGCGGCGGTGTATCAGCAGCTGAATGCGCAAATTATGAACGTTACCCCGAAGACGTCGTCGCCGTTCAGCGTGAGTGCGCAGCTCCCCGGCGGAGGCAGCCTGAGCGCCAACGGAAAGGTAGGGCCGTTCAACCAGCAAAACAATGCGGCGACGCCCGTGGATGCGCAGGTGACGCTGAAGCATGTGGATCTTGCTACGGCAGGCGTGTTGCCGCCGGATGCCGGTATCGGTGGAATGGCGGATCTGCAGGCGCAGGTGCAGTCGAACGGGCAGACCCTGAATGCGACGGGCTCGACGCGGATTGCCGGAATCAAGCTGGCGAACAACGGACAGCTTTCCGCAAAACCGGTGCAGCTTCAGTTTGCGATCGCCCAGAATGAGCAGGCGATGACCGGGCAGGTTCAACATGCAACATTCACGGTGGGGCGCGCAACGATCAACATGGACGGCACCTATCAGACCAGCGGGCCGGCTACGGCGATCAATTTAAAGGTGAACGGCGATGGTGTGCCGATCGATGAGCTGGTGGCATTTCCGCCGGCTCTTGGTGTACGGCTACCGCAGGGGTCAGCGCTCAAGGGTGGAACGTTGACGGCTGCGCTGACGGTGTCGGGGTCGTCGGCAAATCCTGTGATCAGCGGACCGGTTCGGCTGAACAATACGCAGCTGGCGCACCAGCAGGATGATGAATCCCACTATTCCAAGGCCACCGCCGCCGAGGCCGCCGCCCGACTGGCCTCGCCTGTCCTCAACGTCGCCGCTAAGGCCATCCTGTGTCCAACGCATAAAGTGTTACGAGTTTAGTACGAGCCCGTGGAGCTGGAGCTAAAGAACTTTGCCTGCGCACATTATTTGTTGGTATTGCCGCCGTTGTCCGTGTTCAGGCTGGCGATCAGCTTGTCAGCCTCTTGCATTGAGCCGTCCATGCTCGCCAGCAGCACCGTCACGTCGTCCTGGATACTGGCGCTCGTATTCTTGAGCGAACCAATCGCCCGCGCGTTCAGGTTGTGCTTCAGGAAGAGCACTGGTCGCGGAACGCATGCAGCACCGGTATCATCTGATTCCTCCATCTTGTGCATCGATCTTAGATAAGCCGCCTGCCGGATGCGCGCATCGCGCAGCATGCCCGCAGATTGGGTTTTCAATTTGCGGTTGTCCATCTCATTGATCTCGCCCTGCCACTCTTTGAACAGGTCCTGACTCACCTGGTCGATCGACTGGATGCGGTCATGCAGCTTATTCGCTTGTCCGTTTGCCTTCTCGTACTCTGAGTCGAGCCGGTTGTACGACTTCTCAAGCGAGCCACCTTTGAATCCTGTGAGTTCCTGGAACGACTGCATCGTGGTTTTGATCTGATCGCTCGTCTGCTGCTGGTCCTTCTTCGCATCCTTGATTCGTGAGACCAGGATGTCGCGCTTCTCCTTACCCAGCGTGCGCATGGCTTTGTAGTAGGTTGTCTGGCAACCGGTGAGGCCGAGAGCAGCGAATAAGCAGAGCAGAAGAGAGATGCGGCGGGATGGCATAGGCTTATCCTAACTGTGGTGCGGCGCCTTTGAGCGGATCAAAACCTTCGCGTGAAAAAGCAGTGAATCAGCGCAATCGAGGCCCGCTGACTGCGGTTTAATTCGCAAAAGCTGCCCCAAACGGCGTACTCTATCCGCAAGCTGGCGACGTCTTAATCCCACCGCCGCAAACACATCTCAAACCGAAAACACACAAAGGAGCAACTATGGGCTTACTCGACGCCTTGACCTCTATCGCCGGCGGAGCTTCTCCCGAACACCACGGTGTAGCCGATGCACTAAGCCAAGTGATGCAGGAGCATCCAGGTGGGATGGACGGCATTCTTAGTCAACTAAAGCAAAACGGCCTCGCCGACCAGGTTCAGTCCTGGATCACTCCAGGAGAGAACAAAAGCGTCAGCCCCGAACAGGTGCAACAGGGCCTCGGGACCTCGACTATAGAAAACATTGCGCAGCGCGCGGGCATCTCTCCAGCAGTCGCAAGTGGAGTCATCGCCGTAGTTCTTCCCCTCGTTGTCTCACACTTCTCTGGCGCTAGCGGTCAGACCGCCGAAGCAGGGGGGCTGGCCGGCTTGGCGAGCAAGATTTTCGGGAGTAAAGCCTAGACACTCAACTTCGCACAAGCAGGAACGGAGGCGCGACAATTCGCCTCCGTTCCTGACCACCCTTATGTCCGGTCTTATCGCTGGACGAAAAAGTCCGCTCGACACCCTCGGTCAACCCAAATACGTTGACGGTCATAGCCCCAGGTCTGCCCCTGGATGCAAGGCGAACCGCTGCGCTG
>PLZN01000588.1 GCA_003152195.1 Acidobacteriaceae bacterium | reverse complement strand
CCTGTTCGACTTCGTGCACGAGGACAGATTGCAGCCCGAGCGGCTGAAAAAATACTCCGCGCTGATCTTGCCGAACACGGCATTGTTAAGCGAGGAACAGTGCCAGCAGTTGCGCGACTACGTGCATCAGGGCGGCTCGCTGCTAGCCACTTTCGAGACCAGCATGTATACCGATCAGCACGAGCGGCGAGCCGACTTCGGCCTTGCGGATGTCTTCGGCATNNCGAGAAGCAGCATCCGATTCTGGATGGTTTCACCGACACAAGCATATTGCCGGGCGCAGAGTACCGGGTACCTCTGGCGCCAGTCGAAAGTCCAGTGCTCACCGTGGTGCCAGGCTTTCCAGCGTATCCGCCGGAGCTCTCATACCCGACGCAACCGCATACGAACGAACCAGCGGTGGTGTTGAGGCAGACGGAGAAGGGACGGCTCATCTATTTCCCAGGAGATATCGAGCGCACCATGTGGCTTTCCGGACATACCGACCTCAGCCGCCTTCTGCAAAACTCGATCCGCTGGGTAGCCGGTTCCGGCGCGCCGGTATCGATCGAAGGCCGGGGCTTGATCGAGGTCTTCGCCTGGGAGACAGAAGCCGGCTTTGCCGTGCATGTACTGAATTACACCAACCCCAACGTGCACCGCGGCTGGGTGCGGGAGTCTTACCCGATCGGCGAGCAGAAGGTGCGTATGCAGCTGCCGCCCGGCCGGCAGGTTGCACGCGTAGAACTGCTGCGCGCCGGAAGTGACATTCCCTTTCGACCCGCAGGGGGATCGGTCGAGTTTACCATTCCCTCCATTGACGATTACGAAGTGGCGGCTCTCTATTCAAGTTAGTTTTGACGCGAGGACGGAAACCGTAAAGAAGAGCCTGGATCCTACCAAAAGCGCGAAAATCCCCGAACCGCTCGCGCGCGGCCGGGGGCTTTCTTTCGGTGCGATCATCATTTTTTACGAAGGCGCATTACTACTTTGCCGCAGGAGGCGGCGGCGTACCTTGCGCTGGCCGCGGCGCTCCCGGCGCTTTGTCGACGAGTTCCACATCCAGTTGGATCCCAATCTCATCTCCAACCATGGGCGCATCAAAGGTCATTCCATAGTCGGCTCGGCTGATCGTGGCCGTGGCAGAAACGCCACGATGAGAGTTGCCCCTCGGGTCTTTCATTGGAGGAGTGGGGCCATCGACGTCGAGAACAACTTCCTTGGTGACTCCATGCATGGTCAGATCGCCTGTCACCTTCAACTTACCCGCACCAGCAGCCTCCACCCGTTTCGACTTAAAGGTAATCGTCGGATACTTGGCGACATCGAAGAAGTGGTCACTCCGCAGATCTTTATCCCTCATTTCCACTCGGGTATCCACGGAACTGGCGTCGATGGTCACGTCGACAGAAGCTTTGCTGCGATCGGAGGGATCATCAACGACCACGCCGCCGACTTTGGTGAAGGTTCCCCGGATAGTCGAGATCCCCATGTGGCGAACGGAAAACTGCGCTGCCGAATGCGGAGGGTCGAGATACCAGGTTTGGGTTTGTGCCATGGCGCTAAAACCGGCCAGGTTAGTCAGCCAAAGAAGAGCGCACAGTTGAATCGCTGTAACAATGTGGTGTTTTCTAGCCATGACGGACGGTTGTCTCTCTCTCTGAATTAGTCACGCGGGCCGGATCCTCGCCAAATCGGTCTGGACCAAGTCGAAAGCATAGTATCAGATCAACTTCACGGTCAGGGCCGGAGCGGAGGTTATGAACACTTTGAGCGATCTCTCTCGCCGCAATTTCATGGTCACTGGAAGCGCTTTACTGACGGCTTATTTGGCAAAGGGGCAAGGAGCACAAGCACCCTTGACTGTTGGGGAAGTAGTGGACCGTATCCGCAAGCAAGTAGGAGTTCCCTGGCGGACGCAGACAGTTGATCAGATCGTTGCCGGAGATCAGAGCACGCCTGTGCATGGAATCGCCACTACCATGATGGCAACACTTGATGTCGTGGAACGGTCCGCGGCCGAGGGTAAGAACATGATTGTCACCCATGAGACGCCCTATTACCTCCACCAGGATCATACAGAGGACATCAAGGACGATCCCACATTGCAGTACAAATTGGACTTCATCCGCAAGCACAACATGGCCATTTTCCATTTCCACGATCATTGGCATGCCCGCAAACCCGACGGCATCGCCACTGGGATGATGCACCAGCTTGGTTGGGAAAAGAATGTCGATCCAGATAATCCGAAGCAATTCACTTTCTCTGGGGAGCCACTGGGACACTTCTGCCGGGAGATTCAGTCACGGCTAAAAGATCGCACGATGAGAGTTGTGGGCGACCCTCGGATGCCGGTCAAGCGGGTTCTCACCAGCTGGGGTTTTGTAAGCAGGATGCCAGGCATCTCTCTATTCGCTCGGCCGGATGTCGATGTGCTTATCGCTGGGGAGACTCGTGAGTGGGAGCTGGTGGAGTATGTACGAGACAGCATTACAGCGGGAAACCAGAAGGCGCTTATCCTCCTGGGTCATGTGCTCTCGGAGCAAGGCGGAATGATCTACTGTGCTGACTGGTTAAAATCCTTCGTGACTGAGGTTCCGATTGAGTTCATTCCGACGAAGGAGCCTTTTTGGAGCCCCACCCATCCAGTCGAGATTTGATCGCACCAGATATCGTTGTGCAGGTTACAACCACCCGAGTGGAGTGCGTCTTATCCGGGCTAGGAAAGGAAACCGCAGATCCCTCCACTTCGCTGCGCTCCGGCCGGGATGACAAATCGTAGGTTGGTTCAGAACCTTATGGTTTGTCTTGCTAATCGTGAATGAGAGACTCGCAGCGGCGACCTTCAATTATTATTTTTCGACTTCGATGTAATCGGCCGGAGCGGGTTCGTCTCCGTTGGGGGTTCCGCGCAGAGTAAGGGTATCGCCTGGTTTGAGGCTGATGTTGGGGACGGTGAAGCGGGTGCTGGTGCTGCCGTCGAGACGCTTGTCGATGGTGGCGGGAGGGAGTGTTGCGTCCGCGGTCCAATGTGCGATGGGCTTCGCATTGAGCAGGAGCTCGTATTGTGCGGCGCCGGTACGGAGGTCGAAATACTGCACCGCGATGGTGTAGGAGCCGCGAGGCTGGCCGAGTTTTGCGGTGAGGGTGCAGGGGGCGGTGCGGTTGCACACTACGGCCTTGCCGCCGGAGGCGGTCTCCCATGGCGTGCCGTCAACGGCAGTGTAGCCGTCGGCTTGCATGGACTCGGCCTCGATGCGGCCTGGGTAGTGGCCGACGCGGCCCAGCTCGTCGCGAATGCCGGAGATGTGCTGAAACCATTCGGTGACGGCGTCGCGCCAGACAATGGCATGGGCCGCCTGGTATTCGAAGAGCTGCAGGGTTTCGTTGTAGCGTTCG
>PLZN01000050.1 GCA_003152195.1 Acidobacteriaceae bacterium | reverse complement strand
TTCCGGCCAGCCATTGATCGATCCTGTGCTGATGGTGCATCGCGAGCCTGACCGGATGCGGGAGAAGGCGCAAACCACATTGGATCAAGCCGTCGCTGCCGCATCCGCTGGCGGCGTCCGGTGCTCATCCCATCTGGCGCGCGGAGATGTCGTGGAGGAGATAGCAAAGGCGGCGGCTGAATGGAAAGCGGACCGTCTGGTGGCCGGCTCTCATGGAAAGAAGAAGGTTCTTCTGCATATTCTCGGGTCCGTGGCTGCTACGCTCTTCCATCGCGTTGGAATTCCAATCCTGGCCATTGGACCGTATGCGGCTTCTGGAAATGAGCCAGCCGGGGACCGTATGCGGATTGTATTGGCGGCGTCTTTGGACCACACTGCCAAGCGCGTTGCCGAGTTCGCGCTGGAGGTTGCGGAGGAGCATTCAGCGGCAATATCGCTTGTCCACGTCATCCCTGAAATCGCGCAGGCGCATCCATCCGCGGCACAGATAACTGAGTATTCCGAGAAGATGCTCAAGAGGCTGCTTGGCAGAAAGAAGTTCAGGAAATGCGCGCCTATGTGTGAAGTGGTGCAAGGGCAACCGGTTGAGGCAATTGTTGCATATGCCAGGCAACACTCCGCCAACATCATCATTATGGGGGCTTCCGCGCACACAGCTTTCAATGAGCGTTTTCTTCCCGGCACGGCATACCGCGTTTTATGCGAATCTCCTTGCCCGGTCCTTGTGCTCAAGCATGAGTCGGCCTGGAAGAATGCCACAGACGAAGTGAAGCGATATCGGAGCCTTCACCCGGTATAAAGAGGTGCCTATGCGTGTTCCAGGCTGCACTATGGATATGCTCATCGCAGTGGTGGTCACAGCAGAGTGCGCGAACAAGACGGTGGCCACCGAAATGGGCCCTTGACACGGTAGAGGTCGCTTGCCAACGAAAGAGGCCGCCAAAGGTCGTAAAATCACTTGATCCCGACCCCTAGGTTTTTGTGACGTACAGGCTCAATCTGTTCCTGCTAAATCCAACAGAATCAATGGTGGTGCATTTCTCCTCCGTGTGGGCGGTTGGTTGCATTTTGCTATTGTTTTCAAATGGTTAGGTCCGTTTTGAAGCAGAATCCCCAAATAACTCATAATCCCTTGGCTGTAGGTTCGAATCCTACCGGGCCCACCATTCAATTCAACGATTTACATCGCTTTGGTCTTGAGGTAAATCGTTCAGAAACGGTTTCAGGCGATTTTGGCGTCGGCATGCACGGCGGCAGCCGCCGGTGCGATGCGCGCATACAGATTGAGGGCGAGCAGACGGCGATACAGGGAACGCGTCGCGCCGGTGAGATGCGCATCCTCGGGCTCCGGCGGCAGGCTGGCAAACAGATCCAGCTTGTTTGCGCGCTTTGCACTGGACGGGAAGACCAGGGGTTCTTTGCGGACGATGTTCGGATTGAAGGAGTCGAGGGAATCTGTAGGAAGAGAGTTCTCGGAAGAGAATAAATAGGACATGGGGACCTCGCGGTCATGTTGTTACCGCTTATGTAGATCAAGTACAACAAAAACATCTTGCACAGCTTAACTCGCCATATGAGATACAGCGCCAGCCTTGGGTTCGTAGGAACAGAATGGGTCGCTCGCCAACGGGTCGCCGGTATACGCAAATGCACGTGCCCGGGAGCCGCCGCAGAGTGCGCGATATTCGCATTGTCCGCATTTGCCTTTGAACTGACTGGGAGTGTGCAGTGCCCGGAACATCGGTGAGTCGCGGTATACATCTACGAGATGGTTCTCGCGCACATTGCCAATCGCGAGCGGCAGAAACCCTGCAGGATAGATATCTCCCTGGTTCGAGACGAACATGATCCCGTGTCCATCGCGGATTCCGAATCCACGATACACAGGAGTCCGCTCGATCTCACTGGCCGTCCTTCCATCCTCGCGCATACGGTTCAAAGCCACGCGGCGATAGGATGGTGCCTCCGTAGTCTTGATAGCAAACGGTGCTACCTGTGCGAGATCGTAAACCCAGTGCATCCATTCTTCGCCGCGCTCCGGAGAAACAGGCTGAAGCATCCTGCCACGGCCTACCGCAATCAAAAAGAAGAGACTCCAGCGCATTACCTTCAGCGCCTTCAGGAGTGCATAGATGGTTGGTAGATCGGCCGCTGTTTCCTGGGACACCAGGGTATTGACCTGAATGGGCATTGCTAGCTTAGCCGCGTCATTAACCGCGCGGATGGTCCAATCGAAGCAGCCTTCTACGCCGCGCACCGCTTCATGTCGGGCGGCACTGGAGCCGTCGAGACTGAGACCGAGGCTCTCAATTCCGTGTGCCTTCAATTTTGCGAGGACATCGAAGGTCAAATCGCCGGTCGCACTGGGCGTAATCGAAACGGTTAGTCCCAGAACGTGTGCTTCGTCAATCAGATCATACAAATCCGCGCGCTTCAGCGGATCGCCGCCTGTCAGGATCAAGTGCGGTAGTGGCTTATCGAAGGCTGCAATTTCGCGTAGTAGGTTCTTACTTTCCGTGTGCGTCAGTTCGCCTGGGTGTGCCGTGGATACTGCTTCGGCGCGGCAGTGGCGGCAAGCCAAAGCACAGGCCTGTGTCATCTCCCAGTAAACCAGCATAGGGTTTCTGGCATAGTCGTGGGCAACGGCGCGATGAGCATGTGTGGGTTCTGTGGCGGCAATAGCTCTGATGTTGATGGAAGTCATCCCCTGTCCTCCTAGGCCTGAATGGAAACTGGCAATGGTACATCTCTGTAAGTGCTATTTGCGTGGGCTAGTTTCTTCACAATTTCCAGCGCTGTTTTCATCCCGCTTTGAATGCAGTCCGGAATGCCAGCACCATGGTAGGCGGCACCTGCCAGATGCAAACCGGGATGCCATGCGGCGATCTGCTCGATTTCAGTGATCCGCGCCCGGTGCCCCAGCTCATACTGCGGGTTCCCCCTGTGCCAGCGATAGGCTTTGGTCAATACCGGCGTCGCAGTAATCCCCATGATTGCGTGTAATTCCTGTCTAGCCAGATGTACCAGGGCCGCCTCATCCTGTTCCGCAAGGCTTTCGGCGCGTGCACCGCCCACAAAGACGCGAATGAGAGCGCAATCGTCGGGCGCGCGATGATTGAACTTTACCGAAGACCATGAACAGGCGGTGATTTTTCGTTTCTCGCTGTGAGGTACGACGAAGCCAAACCCATTCAAAGGATGTATGATGTCGCTACGCTTGAATCCCAGCGAAACCGTCGCGGTCGAGACATACCGGATCGCGCGCAATTTGGACGCCAGCGCGGGATCTATTTGTTGGATTAAATCGGCAGTCACATAGGCCGGGGTGGCGAAGATCACGTCGTCCGCCAGGATGCATGATCCATCGCTCAAAGCAATCCTGTACTGATCTGCATGGGGCCTCACAGTCAAGACACGGCAGTTTAGCCGGAAAGATTTGGGATGTAATTGGGCGAAGATTGCATCTGTAAGATCCTGCAAGCCGCCGTACAAGGACATAAACATGGGGGGGCATTTGTGTTGCGAGCCATGCCTCGCTTGCGCCCGCTTTTTCTCCATCATCCCGCGAAGAAGGCTGCCATGCTTCTTCTCCATCTCTGGAATCCTAGGGAACGTGCTTTGCAGGCTTAGTTTTTCCGGATCCGCGGCGAAGATGCCTGCCATCAAGGGCGCGGCAATTTTATCCAGCGCCTCTGCGCCCAACCGTCTGCGCACAAAGCTGGCCAGACTTTCATCCTCATCCTTGACGCGTTTTGGAATAAACATTTCCATCCCCATGCGTACCTTGCCGTGCCATGAGATCAGCCGTGACCGCAAGAATGGAAGGACCATGGTAGGGGCCATCAGCATCATGCCTTCGGGTATCGGATGCAGGCGTCCCCGGCTCCAAACATAGGTGGTGCGTTCCGCGCTGTTCGAGCCGATCAACTGATCGTCCAGTCTCAGCGTGCGGCACAAGTCCAACATGGCTGTCTTCTGGGCCAGGAACGAATCGGGTCCGCCTTCGATGATGAAACCGTTCTCGTGCGCAGAGGCGATTTTTCCTCCCAACCGGGGCGTGCTCTCGATGAGCGTATAGTCGACCGCACCGCGCGCGTATTCCTGCAAGTAGAACGCAGTTGCCAGCCCCGTGATTCCACCGCCAATGATCACTATCTTTTTCATCGCACCATCATGAGCCATAGCACTTTCCAGAGTTANNAGGTGCTCCGCAGTGACCTGTGTCACATAAGACTCTTAAAGACGCGGCGCAAGAATCGTACTTACAAGAACATCAGACGGATCGCTGCAAATCGCGGCAATACTCGACTCGCCAATTTACAAACTAAAACGTTCAGTGGCGCTATGGGATGAAACATTGAAGTTGTTATGAGTGAGTATCCGGTAATTATTCAGGGCGGCATGGGGGCTGGCGTATCGAATTGGCGGCTGGCCCAGGCTGTCTCGCGGCTCGGTCAGCTTGGAGTAGTGTCAGGAACGGCACTGGATCAGATTCTGGCACGACGTCTGCAAGATGGTGATCCCGGCGGCCACATGCGAAACCTAGGAAACCTAGGGACAGACGAAACGTAACCCATCAAGAAGGGCCGTACCGCAATGCAGTGTGCGCCTTCCATTGGGGTACTTTTCGTCTGTCCCTAGGTTTTCTAGGTTTTCTGGGTTTTCAACGACGGAAGGCATTGCCGGCGGATTCAGAGTAGAATTCGGAAGTCTCGAAGCGCCACCCGCCTAGGGGGGAAGCTAAATGCCCGGTCTTTGGCGAGTATTGCTCATCTTGATGGTCATCTTTCCCTTCTCGTCAGCACAAGAAACACACAACCACCCCGCACCTGAGAAACTGGGAAAAGTATCGTTTCCAATTTCTTGCACACCGGCTGTGCAGGGGCAGTTCGACCGAGGCGTGGCTCTGCTTCACTCCTTCGCATACACCGCCGCAGAAAATACATTTAAGGACGTCGCCGAATTGGATCCGCGGTGTGCAATGGCACATTGGGGAATGGCTATGACGTACTTTCACCAGCTTTGGGAGCCGCCCATCGAGTCCGCGACAATTTCGATTGCGCAAAAGGAAATCCAGCGGGCGCAGCAGATCGGAGCAGGCTCCGAACGCGAGCGCCAGTTCATCAGTGCGCTGGGCTTGATATATCAGGACGCTGCCACCGTTCCGTACAGCACGCGGGCGTTGAAGTACGAGCACGCGATGAGCGGTCTCGCTTCAGAGAACAGGAAAGATGTCGAAGCACAGGTGTTTTACGCGCTTGCACTCCTGGCGAGCGCATCTCCTGCCGACAAGACGCATGCGAGGCAGAAACAGGCGGCCGATCTGCTTGAGCCGCTTGATCGCACCTACCCGGAGCACCCGGGAATCCCTCATTACCTCATCCATGCCTACGACAATGCGGAACTCGCACCAAAAGGCCTCCGAGCGGCAAGAGCCTACTCTGAGGTTGCACCCTCAGCGCCGCACGCATTGCACATGCCATCGCATATATTCACGCGACTCGGCCTATGGGAAGACTCCATCACTTCAAACCTTGCCTCAAGGGAAGCGGCACACCAGCAGGGCGACACGGGAGATGAGCTGCACGCCATGG
>PLZN01000304.1 GCA_003152195.1 Acidobacteriaceae bacterium | reverse complement strand
ACGGCGTGTACATCGCTTCAATATATTGCTCATTCTGCTCCGAGGCGCGGGTCACAGGAGATCACAGTCTTCGTCTCAGCGATGAGAGACGCTGCGAAAAAGGAGCTGTGGGGGATCCCCTACTGGCAGGGGGAGATCGAAGGGAAGCCAGTCATCGTCGCCATCACGGGTATTGGCAAGGTCTACGCGGGCATGACGACAACGCTGTTCCTCACCGAACTGAAACCGCGGCTGGTGCTGATGAGCGGAACCGGCGCACGGATTAACCAGCAACTTCGAACAGGGGACGTGATCGTTGCCAGCACCTTGTACGAGCATGACTACGGCAGCTTGACACGCAATGACATGGTCTACCGGCCATTTAATAGCCCGGTCAATGGCGCCGAGGTCGAAAACGCGTTGTCACCGCCGAGCGGGCTGCTCAAACTCGCCGACCAGGCCATGGCAACCTATCGAAGCCCGCAGGTTACGGCCAATGGCGCAACCTATGAGGTAAAGGTGCGGCGTGGGGTGGTGTCGTCCGCCGACCTGTTCGGCATGCCCCAGCAACGCATCGACTCGCTGCGTACGCACTTTCACACAGATATCGTCGAAATGGAGTCGGCACCTCTGGGCAGGGTCTGCCAGACATTTGGGGTACCCTATCTGGTGGTACGCGCCGGCAGCAATGTCGCGCAGGAAGCACCCAACGATGACTACCTGCGACTGAGTCCTATCGCCGCCAGGCAGGCTGCGTATTTCAGCCTGCATTTGCTCAAATATTTGTAGGGTTATTTGCATGGGCGCTGGTATGTTTGCCATGCGAGGGATCGTGTTCCCCTCGCTGCCGTTGTCAAGGGAGTGGTAAAGGTCCCTCAGTCCTGTCCCTCAGTCCACTGCTTGGAAATGGCGCATGGTTATCGCGAGCGTTGGCCGAAGAAGAACAACGACTCGAAAGACGGAGGTCAAGTTTCGAGGAAAAATGGATGGGGTGGTACATTCATGGCTATAATAGCCATAACGAGGTATGCCATGCGCAGCGTCAATGTAGCGGAACTTAAGAATCGGCTCAGCACCTACCTGACCTATGCAAAGAGCGGCGAAGTCGTCGTCATCCGGGATCGAAATCTGCCCGTCGCCAAGTTGATCCCTTTCACCGCCGAGGATGCGAGTGAAGAGGAGTTGGCCCTCGTTGCCGCGGGAGCCATGCGCTTGCCTGAAAAACCGTTGGACCTTGACCAGCTCTGGAAGATGCCGCGGGCGACCGTCAGCGGAAATGCCGCGATGCGAGCAGTTCTGGATGAGAGGGACGAAGGCCGGTGATCCGCGGCACCGCTTTCTGGGATTCCAGCGCTCTGATCCCACTCTGCGTTCAGGAGCGGGCAAGTAATAAGGTTAAGACGCTGGCAAAGCAGTTTGCTCCGGTGGTTTGGTGGGCCACGACGGTGGAGATACACAGCGCGATTGCGCGACTGCATCGTTCCGGTAAGTTAGACGATGCCGGCCGGCAAGCTGCACTCAACCGGCTTTCCGTCTTAAGCCGAGGCTGGCGTGAAGTCCTTCCCAGCGATAAGCTGCGTGACCAGGCAGGGGTTTTACTTGACACGTATTCCTTACGCGCTGCGGACAGTTTGCAACTTGCATCTGCCATGATTTGGTGTCAGCAACGGCCCGCCCGACGGAGGTTTGTCTGCAGCGATCTCCGCTTGTGCGAAGCCGCCGCCCAAGCGGGCTTTGCGATCGTAAGCCCGGGCTTGGCAATCCCATAACTGCTTCGATACCGTGCTACTGGTATCGCGTTGGAAATTCTTTCGTCTCCGTACTGCTGACACTCCGGGCAGGGAAGGCTGAACGGCGGCAACACAGCGTGAAATTCGGATCGGAATCCAAATACCTGTAGGGTTATTTGCTTGGGCGCCTGCTACCGACGCCGGTTGGTCTCGTTCGCGAGCAATACCTTTATGAGCGCCGGGGCCGCATGAAAGTTAGTTGATGGGGGAGGTGTCTGCGACGACGATCATGCAGCTCCGCGCTCACCTATGTTGTTGTCAGTGTCTCTTCAAAATGCTTGAGTGATTCAAGATCATTCTCAAGTTCACGAATTGAGTAATTGAGATAGACATTGTGAGCCTTCAGGAAAGCGTGAACCTGCATCCGTGTTCTGAAACCCAGCATACGGCGCACTTGCGCTTCGGAGAGGCGTTCACTGCGGTATCCTTCCAGCGCCAGGGCTTCAAGAGCGGCGCGAGAGAGGTCCGGGTGCGTGCTCTGGATAACGCGTGCGATATCGTCCGGGATTTGCAGTTGCACGTCCATAGGACACCTTTCTGTTACTATCCTCCACCCCATGATCCCGCGGCAATCAAAACCGGAACCCCAGGTCTCAGAAGCGAGACCTGGGCCACCCACGCACGCTTAGTCGAAGAAGTGGCGATCCTCGTCCGCCAGGTGTGATTTAGCTGCCTGGACATTGAAGGTGACACCGAGACCCGGCCGGTCCCAAACGTTGATAAAACCATGTTCGACGATCGGGCTCGGCAGCCCTTCGACAATGTCGTACCACCAGTCAGGCTGGCCCAACGGATACTCGAAGGCGATGTAGTTTTGCGGTAAGGCGGCCGCCACCTGGACATGCGCGGCCAGGCCGAAAAGTCCGTCGAAAATTCCGTGGGGAGCAATCTGGATGCCGTGAATGTCGGCGTATTCCGCGATCCACTTCATTTCCGCGATCCCACCCACGTCTTCCGGGTCGGGGCCCACAATATTCACAGCCTGTTTCTCGATCAGGTCTTTGAAATTCTCCCTGAGGTAGATCTCCTCTCNNTGTAGTCGCCGGTGATCAGGTCTTCGAGCCATGCGATGTGGAGCGGTTCCAGCGCCCGCGCAAAGGTGATCGCATCCTTGACGGTCCAGCCTGGTCCACAGTCGAGGGCGAGCCCGATCTCATTACCGAGGACCTTCTTCATGGCTTCGACGCAGGCGATGACATGTTCGAGGCCACGCTCGGTCATCATGCCGCGATCGGGATGCGATGCTCCCGTCCGCGGCGGTTCGTCGTACCACGCATTGGGCACGGCGGGCATCATCGCCGGATCGTGAAATCCGACGGCTTGCTTAATCAGGGTGAAACCCTCTTTGGCTTCCTTCATCTTCGCCATGGTCTCGGCGTAGTCTTGCGGCATATGGCCGGTCATGGGGAAGCGGACGCCTCCGTTGTAGATACGGACGCGGTCCCGGATCTTGCCGCCGAGCAGTTTATATACCGGCACTCCGGCCACCTGCCCCGCGATGTCCCAGAGCGCTATCTCGATCGCGCTCNNGCACCATCGGCTTGAGATACGGCTTGTAGGACTCGGCTTGACCATACCCGGAGACGCCTTGATCGGTGACGATGCGCACCACCGGGTTCCGGCCGATGATGGCGCAGCGGAGGTCGGTGATCTTGATCGATCCATGCCCCGTCCGCTTTTCAGGGGCCGGCAGATTCTGCTGAGCGGCAAACGCCGTTGCGGCCGCTGCCGCCGAGAGCGATCCGATAAATCCTCTTCGCGTCCAATGAGCCATGAGTCCCTCGTCTTAGAAGATGTATTGCATCAAAACCGGCTGGCGTGTGTCACTTCCACGCCGCTCCGAGCCCGTCCGCCATCATTTTCATTCCTTACTCGACCAACCATTATAGGTGAGGTAGAAAACTGAGCATTGGTCATGGATGCCCCCCGTCTGTCTTGCATCCTCGAAGAAAATCGCCTCGCGACGGCTCCCACGTTGTGTCACAAGGTGGGGAAGACCGGATACGACCATGCAGGCTAAGCGTGTCATGAGCGCAAATCGAACATGGACCAAAACAATGGGGAATAGGTAACATGTCGGTGCGCCAAGTAAGCTGGCGAGTTCCAGCCGGTGGAAGACCGGTCCAGGTAAGGCTTAGCAGCCGCCTGGTAGCGAGTGTTGCGTGGTGGAAGGTGACGACCATTGCGAAGCGTACACAGCGATTGTGTGGGGTGAGCTATAGAGCCGCGGCATGTCCAGTGA
>PLZN01000535.1 GCA_003152195.1 Acidobacteriaceae bacterium | reverse complement strand
CCCGGAAAAATGTAGAAACTCCAGACCCAGCACTGCGTGCTGGGCGTGCGGGGCTACTTTCAGCCGTCCCGGCAATGCCGGGACTCTCATGGTCTCCGATCCTGCGTATGGAGAGAGAGTTCCCTCACCGTTTTTCGGGAAGTAGCGGCCTAACGGATCGACCGGTCGAAATGGAGAAATTCTGATGAGGCGGACGGTGCTTTAGAATAAACATTGTCATGATACCTACCCTGGAATGGACCGCCGAAGGCGTACGCTTCCTCGATCAGACCCGCTTGCCCCTGGAAGAGACTTACGTGCTTGCCACCACCAGCGATCAGGTGGCTGACGTCATCACCACCATGGTGGTGCGCGGGGCTCCAGCGATCGGGGTCGCAGCCGCGATGGGCGTCGCATTGGGCGTCAAAAACAGCTCTGCCACGACGCTTCCGGCGCTGACGAGCGAGCTGGAAGCCATAGCCAAGACTCTCGCGTCCACGCGCCCTACGGCAGTCAATCTCTTCTGGGCCATCGAACGCATGCGCGGCCGTTTCTTCGCGCTCGCGGCCCAGCCCGGCATAACCCTCGACGCCATCAAGGCGGGGCTGATCGCTGAGGCACGCGCCATGTACGACGAGGACATCGCTGCCTGCCGCAGCATGGGCGCACACGGCGCGGCTCTCATGCCCGCTTCGGGCGGAGTGCTGACCCACTGCAACGCTGGGGCCCTTGCCTCCTGCGGTTACGGCATGGCCCTGGGAGTGATCCGTGCCGCCGTCGAGCGCGGCCACCAGCTTCACGTCTACGCCGACGAGACACGCCCGTTCCTGCAGGGCGCGCGCCTCACCGCCTGGGAAATGATGCATGACGGCATTCCTACCACCGTATTGTGCGACAACATGGCTGCCAGCCTTATGCGCCAGGGCAAGATCCAGGCGGTCATCGTCGGCTCTGACCGGGTCGCTGCCAATGGGGATGCCGCCAACAAAATTGGCACCTACGGCGTAGCGATCCTGGCTAAGGAGCACGGCATCCCCTTCTACGTCGCCTGCCCCTGGTCCACCATCGATCTGGCGACCGCAAACGGCGACGCGATCCCTATCGAACAACGCCCCGCGATCGAAGTGACGCACCATGGGGGCAAGCAGCTCACTCCGCACGGCGTGGGCATTGAGAACCCGGCTTTCGACGTGACCCCGGCCCGCTATATCACCGCTATCATTACCGAGCACGGCATTCTTCGACCGCCTTACACGGAGGCGCTGCGCGGCCTCGAAGTCGAGGCCGCGCACTAGGCAGGATCTTCATCGTGGCAGCGCTTCGCTTAAACCTGGCTTTGCCTGCAGGGGGTAAAGTAAAGGCGGCGGCTTATGGCTTCTCGTCCCATGGTTTTCAGCGCTCTCAATCCCCGCAACCGCTCGCTGCCCCGAGGCACGGCGCTGGTTCTTGGCAGCCTGATTCTCGCCTTCCTGATGGCGGGCTTTCCCGACGATCGTCCCTCGCTCAAGCTGGTCATTCCGGCTCTTGTCGCAGCACTGGGAACCTGGGACACCATGCGCTGCCTGCAGCATCGCTGGAGCTTCTATCACGGTGCGGTGGTCCTGCTGATCTACATGGATATCATGGCCCTTTTCATGATTCTCTTCCTACTCCTATACCCCTACGGCAAGTGGCTGTTGTAGAGCGGATCTCCTCCTTTGGCCATCCGCTTCAGCGGCCTGTGTATCGGATACGCTTTATCGCGCGCAAGCTTGATGACATTAAGCTGTCAGTGCTTCTCGTGCTGAAGTAGAATCTTCGGGCAGGCCGGCCAAAGGAATTCCCCACATTCAGGAGAACCAATGATTAAAGGATTTCGCGACTTTATCCTGCGCGGCAATGTGGTCGATCTTGCCGTTGCCGTCGTCATCGGCGTCGCATTCGGGGCAATCGTCAACGCTCTGGTTGCCGATATCATCAACCCGCTGATTGCGGCCATCGTCCACAAGCCGGACTTTTCCGCCCTACTGCTCAACGTCAATGGCGGCATCATCAAGTACGGTGACTTTCTCAATGCGCTGATCTCGTTTCTGATCATTGCTGCGACGATTTATTTCCTGGTCGTGCTACCGGTCAATGCTTTGCTGAACAAGTTCCGCCCCAAAGTCGTTGCCGCGCCTACCACCAAGCCCTGCCCGGAGTGCCTGAGCGATATCCCAATTGCCGCCAAGCGCTGTTCGCACTGTGCGCAACTAGTGGCGTAAGCGATCAGTAAAGGGCTGCTTCGTATAACATTTAGTTCTCCACACCATCCGCTCCCCCGGACGGAGAGATACTCATTGCCCAGACGACTCGTCTTCTGTTGCCTGCTGCTGATCGCCGACGCGTCTCTCCTGGCCCAGGTCTCTCCATTTCCTGATCGAGTCCTGGGGTACCGCGACTTCAGCCGCCAGGCAAAAATCGACCAGGATTTCCTGGCGGTTCCCGATGCGAAGCTGGCTCAGGAGGAGCTCAAGACGCTCACTGCCGCTCCCCACGTGGCGGCCAGCAAGGAAGACTACGATACGGCTCTGTACGTCGCGGACAAGTTCAAGGCTGCCGGCCTCGATACGCAGATCGTTCCTTACAAGGCGTGGCTGAATCTGCCCCAGGAAGTCTTTCTGCAGGCCACAAGCGCCGAGGGCAAACTGCTGACGCAAGGACCCACCCGCGAGCACGTCGACAACGATCCGTACCAGGATGATCCCCGCATATTGACCGCCTTCAATGGCTCTTCTCCGTCTTGTGACGTGACCGCCGATGCGGTCTACGCCAACTACGGGCGCCCCGAGGATTTCAAGTGGCTGGAAGAGATGCACATCAGTGTCGCCGGCAAAATCGTCCTTGTTCGCTATGGAGCGAACTTCCGCGGGGTCAAAGTCTACCTGGCTCAGCAGCGGGGAGCTGCCGGCGTTATCATCTATTCCGATCCCGCCGACGACGGCTACTTCCAGGGCGACAAATATCCCCATGGCCCGTGGCGCCCGGATACGGGCGTGCAGCGCGGCTCAGTGCAATATATGTTCAAGTATCCGGGCGATGCCACTACGCCGGACGTCGCCTCGACGCCGGGGCTGGCGGCGTCGCAACGGCTGCCGCTCGCTCAGATCAGCAGCCTACCCACAATCCCATCGATGCCGCTTTCCTATCACGATGCCTCGCCCATTCTGGAAAACCTGGGCGGCCCGGTCGCGCCGAGGGAGTGGCAGGGAGCTCTACCGTTCAGCTATCACGTTGGCGGCGCTGGCCTAATCAAAGTTCACATGCGCCTGAAGATGGACTATGCCGAACGCACCATTTGGGACGTTATTGGAAAAATTCCCGGCACCGAATTCCCTGATGAGTGGGTCGTCGCCGGCAATCACCGCGATGCGTGGGTCTTCGGCGCCGTCGATCCCAGCAGCGGGACCACGGCCATGCTGGAGGCCGTGCATGGCATCGGTTCCCTGCTGGCGCAAGGATGGAAACCGCGGCGCACCTTGTTCTTTTGCAGCTGGGACGCCGAAGAAGAGGGCCTGATCGGTTCTACCGAATGGGCGGAGGATCATGCCAGACAGTTGGCTCATGCAGTCGCCTACATCAATACCGACGTCGGCGTTTCCGGTCCCCACTTTGAAGCCTCCGCGGTGCCTTCTCTCAAACAGTTCGTTCGCGAAGTGACCATGGAAGTGGCCAGCCCGAAGGGCGGTTCCGTCTATGACGAATGGAAAAAGGATCAGGCGAATACCGCTGCGCGACGCCACACCGGCAACGTTTTCAATGACACACAGACGCTCACACAAATTGGCGGAGATGTCCGCGTCGGAGATCTGGGCAGCGGTTCGGATTACACGCCTTTTATCCAGCACCTCGGCGTTCCCGCTACGGACATCGGCTCCACAGGTCCCTACGGCGTGTATCACTCGGCCTTCGACAACTATGCCTGGTTCCTCATGAACGCCGACCCGACCTTCGTCTACGAGCAGCAGATGGCTCGGGTCTTCGGCCTCGAAGTGTTACATATGGCGGATGCCGATGTGCTGCCCTACGATTACGTTACTTACGCCAAACAGATCCAGGCTTACCTGTCCGCCGCCCAGACGCGGGCCAAAGACGCTGGCCTCGCGAGCGTTGAGTTCAACCCCGCCCTGGAGGCGGCAAGCCGTTTTGCTGCCGCGGCTACGGCAGTCTTCGCCAAAGAGCTCTCCGCCCATGAGAACTCCACTACGCTCAATGCTTCCCTGCGCGCGGTGGAAGAAGATCTTCTTTCACCGGAAGGGCTTCCT
Organism: Acidobacteriaceae bacterium; assembly: GCA_003152195.1. GTDB lineage: Bacteria > Acidobacteriota > Terriglobia > Terriglobales > Acidobacteriaceae > PALSA-350. The sequence goes on along the minus strand of PLZN01000535.1, from coordinate 1,122 downwards.
GGCCGGCCGTGGTTCCGGCACACCATCTTTGCCCCGGGGGAGTACACCGGCTATGCCGCGGTGGTCATCCCGGGAGTGAATGAGGCCATTGACGCCCGCGATCCGGCTCGCGCCCAATTGCAGATGGCGAGTCTTACGGCCGCGCTAAGCCGCGCCGCCGCCACTCTGCAAGCAGTGCCGTAGTACCAGCATCCTACGGCACAGCCCAAGTGACTCATGTAGAACCCAAACCGCAGGTCCCTCCACTACGCATCGACGGGATGACAAGGTTAGGGTGGTTGCTCTCCGTTAATTTGGGTGCTGTGATAGAGCAGCAAAAGCAATGGAAGGGGCTTCGCCCCTCTTCCTCGTCCCACGTACCCCGGATTTCCTGTCAAGGTTGGTGGCGTTGTCGAACTCCATGCGGCTTTCCTTAATGAAAGCCGCACACGCGGTCTTGTCTGGTACTGCGTAACAGGAAATCCGGGTACGCTGGGGCGAACGTGGGGCACCCGGGGATCTGTGTAGAGTCAGAAATCGGGTCTAGGTACCTGCCTTAATTGCGACTCGCGAGGGTCTCTGCCTGCAGAGTCACCAGTTCGGTCAGATCCTTCTTTTCCAGGCCATGGACTTCCTTGTTGAAGGCATCCACCTTGCTCGACCAGTTCATCGAGCAGAACTTAGGCCCGCACATCGAACAGAACGCTGCTTCCTTGTAATAGTCGTCGGGCAGCGTCTCGTCGTGCATGGAGCGCGCTGTCTCCGGATCAAGTGATAGCGCGAATTGTTTATTCCAGTCGAAGGTGTACCGCGCGTAACTGATGGCGTCGTCCCGGTCCTGCGCCCCGGGCCGATGCCTGGCGATATCGGCCGCGTGCGCGGCAATCCGGTACGCGATCATGCCGTCCTTCACATCTTTTTCATTGGGCAGNNCGGGCGCGATATCGGTCACCAGCGGTCCCAAGGTGTAGAACGGAGCACCATCGCAGAGCTCTACCTCCTTGTCCACCTGCTCCTTGATCTTGTCCAAAGGCACGTGGCCGGGTCCTTCAATCATTACCTGGACGTCGCTCTTCCATGCCGTCCTGGTTAACTCGCCCAATGTCTTCAACTCTGAGAACTGTGCTTCATCGCTGGCATCGG
>PLZN01000550.1 GCA_003152195.1 Acidobacteriaceae bacterium | reverse complement strand
ATGTAGAAACTCCAGGCCCAGGACGCAGTCCTGGGTACAGTTGGACACAATTCGAATCAGTCCCGAACGGGACTTCGCCCACCTTGCTAAAACTTACCCGCACTTTCGTGCGGGCTACTTTCAGCCGTCCCGGCAATGCCGGGACTCTTACGATCTCGATGTCGACCTCCGTTAGATGTCGAAGCAATCACCGCTCGTCCAATCAACGTCAACAACTACGACACCGCAGCATATCAACTCACGCATCCGCGCAATTCGGTATCGGGCGCCGGGCGAGGGCAAACCTCAATGCGAGTTTCCAGCGTGTGTCCGTTGAGATTTGGAGAACGGCCTAAAGCATTTTTCCTTCCCATGTGCTGAGGCAACCACGCAGGCGGTTTCGGAAACGGAATATACTGGACGGAAAATCGCATCTCGAGGAGTACTCGTGAAACACGATGCAACGGCGTTGGCTTCCGTCACTTGGATGCACCTGGCCAAGATTGCGGTCTTGGGAGCAACCCTGTGGAGCGCATCCGTGGTGCCAGTCTACGCGCAACAGCCTGTGCAGCAGCAACAGTACTCCGAGCTCCCTGCAGGCGAGGGAAAAGACACCCTGATTCGGGTGTGCAGCAAATGCCATTCTCCAGACAACGTGATAGCAAATGGGCAAGACCGCGAAGGCTGGGAAAATACCATAACCAAGATGGCGGGATTCGGCGCAGTCGGCACCGACGATGAGTTTACTGCGATCCTGGACTACCTGGTGAAGAACTTCCCCGCCACGATCAACGTGAACAAGGCGGCCGCCGCGCAACTCGAAAGCGGATTGGGTCTTTCCACTGCGGAAGCAGAGGGGGTCATCCAGTATCGAGAGAAGAACGGAGATTTTAAGTCCATCGACGACCTTAAAAAGGTTCCGGATCTGGACGCCAAGAAACTGGATGCCAAGAAGGCTCGCCTGGCTTTCTAAGGCATTCGTTCATTCCGGCCAGACGATGGATTCCGGAATATGGTCCACACTTTGCGCTAAAATCCAGTATTCCGCCTCTAGCCGTCCTTTGGCAGGAATCCAGCGGTAAGTAGGAACATCAAACAAGCGGCCGCGATCAACCATTTCGCGGCGCGATTCCGGCATGGGAGAAACCCCAAATTCCAGGCCCAGGGTGGTAGTGCGGCCGCCCCAGGGAGGGTTCTTGCGGCTACAGTTTTCCTGCCACATTCCTAGCCAGGGAAAATCCGCGCGCTTCCAGATGTACGCGAACGCAAGACGAAATCCCGGTGCAAAGGCGACGAAGAATAGGTGCTGGCGTCGCACATCCCCGAGATGTGCGGTGTACTCGCTCGAAGCCGGGGCGCCGCTCACCGTGCGAAGGTCGGCCACTCCTCCCGTGGAAAGAGGGGCCATCGGCCACTCGAACTCCGCGCCGCTTTTAAGATGCATATCGGGGCCAAAATCAGCCTCATGGACCTTGGACTTAGTGACGGAAGCCCGCAGCTGCGTTGTTCCCTTCTCGATAAATGGCGGACCTAAGGTTACATGTTGCGTCCATCCGATAGGCCGATCCCAAGGCGCAAGATTCTCCACCCATTCCCGGATTCTCAAAGATCGATCGCGGAGCTCAATGGATCGTTCGAAACGAAGCTGCGCCAGCTGGAAGTGAGCCTTTAGTACGAGGGTGCCATTGCCTTCATTAATCTCATACGGAGCGATGGAGCCTTCGCCGTGCACAGTTAACCCAGCCGCAGCTTCTTCAGCGGACGGTCCGCCGAAAATGTCGAGGCACAAGTTATGGCCCATAATCCCCGCCAGAAGCTTAGCCTCCGAGTCCGCTCCAAACTCCGGATGCTTGCTCGAGTCATAGCGGGATGGTTCGATCGAAGGCCAAGGGGGGATCCAGAGAGGGCTTACACCGCTCACCTTGTCGAAGATCTCGGCGATGNNGCCTCTAAAGATGGTTGCAGGCACAGGAGACACCAGGAGTGAAACTGCCTACGGCAATTGTTTCAACCACACATTTCGGTGCGATATTTTCAACACGCCACCGCCTTCAATCTCGAAGGCGATCAGCCCCTTCGACTGGCTGAATGTCGGATCGGTATCGACCAGGACCGCCATCACATGTCCATTAATAATATGGATCAGCGTGTTTCCGTCCGCGATCACCTCGTACTGATTCCAATCGCCAAGCTTGATAAAGGACTTGAGTTCGTCGGAGCTTCCCAAGGTGGCCAGCAGCCGCGGCTTTTTGCCCTGATCGGTTTCCACCACCTGGCCTCGCCATGCGACAATCCCGCGACTCGTCCCTTGTTCATAGAGCTGGCCTGTGTACTTGTTGGCGTAATCGAAGTCGGCCTGATAACCCCTCATATTCCACTTGGCATACTTCTGGGCCAGCGCCTGGCGCTGTTGCATCTGCTGCTTTTGCTCGTCCGTCATCTTCGCGAGCCGGTCCGCCGGGATCTGCATGGGCGGAAGAGGAACGTTGAGGCTTCGATATTGGATGCCACCATTCGCGCCGGCGCCCTCCAGCTTCATCTCCGCTTTCAGCTCGAAGTTGCCCGGCTGGCCGCCTCGCCAAATAATGTTTGTCGTGCCCGAAGGATGCTCGGGGCTGGATTCCCCAACCAGCGCGCCATCTTCCACGTGCCAAACCTCAGGGGACCCATCCCAGCCTTTCAGAGTCTTCCCGTCAAAGATCTGCGTCCATCCCTCGTGATTGTCGAAATCGATAGGCTCAGGTTGAGAGAAGCCATGGAAAGCCTGCTGAGCAGCGGCACGGAGTCCAGCGAATGGATAGATCAACGCGAAGCTGAAGGCCACGGACGCCAGACAGCTGCCAACGACAACAACAGGCCGCCTCATAAATTTGGGTAACATGCTTTCTCCTCGCCATCCGCGCGTGGCTGACTTCATCGCACGGCCGGAACCTTCTCCCACTGCCTGGTCCTTGCTGACTTTAATACCGCATCAGTTACATAATCCGTGGCCGCGCCATCCGCGAACGTGGGTGATACCGGTTTGTTTTCCCCAGTAGCCTGAAGAAAATCAACTACCTGATGAATGAACGTGTGCTCATAACCAATCTGCAGCCCGGGCACCCACCAGTTCTTCATATAAGGATGATCGCTGTCCGTGATGTGAACGCTCTTCCAACCCCGCAGCCGCCCTTCGTCGCGGTGGTCGAAATACTCGAGACGGTGCAGGTCGTGGAGGTCCCAACCGGCGGAAGCGTGCTCACCGTTCACCTCAAGGGTAAAGAGCGCCTTGTGGCCGCGCGCGTAGCGCGTGGCCTCAAAGGTAGCCATCGATCCGTTTGCGAAGCGGCACAGGAATGCGCACGCATCGTCGATCCCAACCGGCTCAACTTTGCCCGTGAGATTATGCTTGCGCTCTTTGACAAACGTCTCCGTCATGGCCGTTACTTCAGTGATGGGGCCGTTCAGCCACAGTGCCATATCGATGTTGTGCGCGAGNNTCTTGTAGAAAATTCGAGCGGTAGTGGAAGATGCGGCCAAAGCGTCCTTCGTCAAGCAGTTGTTTCAGCAGGGCGACCGCCGGTACGCGGCGATAGATGTACCAAACCATATTCGGAACGTTGGCGGATTCGACCGCTTGCACCATCGCCTTGGCTTCAGCCCCGTTGCGTCCGAGCGGCTTCTCACAAAGCACCATTTTTCCGGCCTTAGCGGCAGCAATCGCAATCTCCGCATGGGTATCGTTCGGGCTTGCAATATCGATCAGGTCGATATCGCTCCGCTGCACTAGAACACGCCAATCTGTTTCCACGGATTGGTAGCCCCAGGTTTCAGCGAATCCCTTAGCGCGCTCCGGATTGCGCGCACAAACCGCCTTGAGCACCGGCTGGTAAGGTACGTCGAAAAAGCGAGGCGCCTGCAGGAACGCGTTCGAGTGCGTACGGCCCATGAAGCCGTATCCAACCAGGCCAACATTCAGTTTCGTCCGCGCCATAGCAGTCCGTAATCCTGAGAATCCTCTAGTCCCACCCGTGGGCATTTCGCACTGCGATCAACGTCCCCAGCACATCGTTCCATGTCTTCGCGGCGAGCATCGTCGCGTTGGGAAACATGCAACCATCCCAGCAGATATGCTCATAGGCGCGGGTGGGCGCCCCATTCTCGCCGCGCATCCAGAGACCGGCGACGGCGACAATATCCATCTTGCCATTCGGATCGTTGGCAACGCAGTGGCGTCCCGTCTTATCGTGCGACCCCGAGCCTCTGACTGTCCCATCGTTCTGGGCCACATGAAAGTCGATCGTCCATGGCCGCAGCGCATGAGTCACTTTTCTAAGCGCCTCCATCAAGACCTCCTGCTGCGACCAATCGAAGTTCTCCGGCAGAAGCCGGTCTTCCGGAGCGTTGTACCCAAGTGTGTACAGAAGAGAGTGTGCCATGTCCGCCTGAAAGCCCAGAGTCTTAGGCCGGTTAACCATTTCAAGCAATTCGACCATTCGCTTCCAGCTATGCATTCCTCCCCAGCAGATCTCTCCCTCCGCGGCCAGGCGCTCACCGTTGTCTTCGGCGATGAGGCAGGCGTCGCGAAATGTCTTTGCGATTCGCTTTGTATTGCCGGCCGGATCTTTGGCCCAATCCGAAGGAGACCCCGCGGAATCAATGCGCACTACACCATATCGGCGAATGCCAAGATCACGCAGCTTCTTGCCGATGGCACAGGCCTTTCGCACCTGGGTCAGAAAATTCCTCCGTTCCTGTGCAGAACCCATGGCTGAGCCGCCGCCTGTGGGCGGCCAGATAGGGGCGACCAGGGAGCCCACCACAAGTTGGCGCCTGGCGATGTCATCTGCAAGGCGTTTCAGATCATCATCGGTCGAATTGATGTCTGTGTGCGGTGAAGCCAAGAACAAATCGACGCCATCGAACCGGATGCCGTCCACCTCGGCCACCGCCGTAAGATCCAGCATTGTCTCCAGATCGATGAACGGTTCCGAACCTGGTCCCTTGCCTACCAGCCCGGGCCACATCGCGTTGTGGATCGCCGGGTGCTTGTGCTGATTTGCCATGCTCACGATCCTCAGCTTATTTCCGGCACAGTGGTTGCGCATCCGGATTACCAGGCCCGAAATGCTTCAGCAGAACGAGCGGATCGGTTGCGCTTAGATTCTCGATGCGTACCCCTTCCTTCGCAACGTCCGCGGTGACGAATACTTCATCCTCCGTCATCTCCCCGAACCGGATCAAGGACGGCGTCGACACCGGCAGCTTGCCGAGCGTTCCATAGCCCTGGGTAAGGATCACACCGTACGCCGCGCTGTCCTTGACAGTAACGCTCCGCTTGGGCAGCACCGTCAGCTCCTTCGCCGAGTAGTACGGCGTGCCGTACGTAATCCATTTCTCGCCGTAACCATCCGCCGCCATTTCTTGCACTGGGTTCACCGGGCGCGGAAAGGTCTTGTTTGTCTTCGCAAATTCGGGGTTAACGTTGGCATCCCAATCGAGCATGCTGATCAGAAAGTCGAGGTCCTTGTTGAATTCAGGGGGAACGTCCTTGGTCAGCAAGCTCCAATCGACGATGCGCCCTTCCACCTCCGACTGAAACATCGCGAATACATCGCTATTCACCTGCGGCTCATAGGTCACGAGTGACCCGGGAGCGTGGAGAACTCCCGGGTTGATCTGCCACCCTGCACCGGGTTCCAGACGATAGGCACGCGCGTGAAAGAGAATTCCGTTGTCGCCCTGGTTCCATTTTTCCAGGCATCGACGGATGTCTTCTTTCGTGGTGCCGGGCTCGAGGCCCATGTACGTGTGCGGAAAATTATTGCGTACCGAATTGTATTGCGGCGGGAAATAATAGGCCTCCGGCTTCCCCTTCTGTCCCACGAGCTTGGCGAAAGCATCGCTCTGGTGCATGTGGTGCGGAATGGGGCCCAGGTTGTCAAAAAACTTGCACAGCAGATTCCATCCGCCTTCGCGCTGCATCACGTCGGCGCCAAGCAACAGGTCCCCGGCAGTTTCGACCGCCTCTTTCAGCAGAAATTTACCCCCGCCCGTTGGCCGCACATAGCTCAGCCCCTCATCGGGCAGAGTCTCTGGTCCGTTCGCAGCCTTGGTCGTCGAGGAAAACCAGCGCTCGTCGATGCCGCCGCGGTGCCCACCGAACGCGTAGAGATCATCCGGGTGTAACTTTAATCTTCTTCCCGGGATCAAGAAGGATCGTGGCACCCAGCAAGGTTCCAATCTTAAAATGCCTGCGCCTGCGTCGATTGCTTCTTTTATTTGGGATCTGTTCCGCATTGCCTGCTTACCTTCTGCCGAATTGGCTTTCCTGCTAGTGCTCCATCGGAATCCCGAAGGAGTAAAGCGTGTTGTCGTGAGTGGTAAAGAACACATGGCCATCACCGACGGACATGCCAGCCAGGTGTGTATAAGTCTCGATTGCGTCCCCGCTTGTATACAGTGAGTTGCCGGTAGCAGCATCGAGAGCGTACAGCGTGGCGTGCCTCGAAGCGTTGCCTCCGGCAAGAGCGAATACGACCCCGTTGGCGATTGCAGGTGGCGCAGGATTGATGAGATCGCGAGAGATCCAACTTGGGGTCAGCACCGTGTGCCCATCTTTCTCTTCGACCTTGAATGCAACCACGCTACCGTGCGGCGCGGGCCCGTTCGCGTGGGCAAACTTCAGATCCCGTTCTACCGGCCCGGAGATAGAAGCCAACACCCAGAATGCGCCGTCTTTATCTTGCCAACTGGCCAGGCTCTCCCAATCGCCGCGCTTAGCGCTCTTGGAGATCTTTTCCGTCTGCGCCAACGGAGTATGGTGATCGGGTCCGCCTAGAGATCCGCTGTCCAATAAGACAATGCTGCCGTCGTTGCCGGGAGCTGCGACCACTTCCTTTTCCTTGTAGGTAAAGGCCACTGGACCGGCATTCAGACCTTTGTCTTTCCCGCTGCCGAGGGGTGTATACCAGTCCTTCACCTTCAGGCCTTTTCCTGTGAGGGCCAAAACGCTATTGGCATACACGCCCGCCGCTGGATCGGCCGGTCCGCTTCCGGTAACGACATACGCTGTGCCATCTCGTCCGATCGTCGGCCCGGTTAAGCCAGCCAGGCTTAGGCTGTGAGTTTGAAAGCTGTTCACGGTGTAATCCGGAGTGTTTAGGTCGATGGACCAGGCCGCATTCGGAGCATTTCGACAACCGGGACCCGTTTTCGTGTACACAACCTTGCCGTCCATGTTCAGCCCGAAGGAATCTCCGCTCGGCGCCGGAAAAAACTTTACCGGCGGAGCATAATCCAGCCCAGTGGCCATGATCTGTTCATGCATGTAGCCATCGCTGGTTAAAACGTAGACTCCCTTCAAACCAAAATATCCGCCTCCAGCAACAGCGCCTACGCGACGCTGGGCAGGAGGGGGCGGTTCGGCAGGAGGGGCAGATGGAGCGGGGTGAGCGCCGACCGGCCGGCGAGCACCGAAGTGAATGACTTGCGGCGCTTCCACAACAATCTGAATGTTCGACCCGCCACATGCTTGGTCTGCGCCTGGGGACTGGAGCTCGAAATCCTTCTGCCAAACCAGTGTTCCTAGTTCAGAATCCACGGCGTACAAAGTGTTTGCGTCGCCCCAGAGTGCCATATCTTTGAACCCACGGCCGGTAATCAGGCCGGGAAAGAGAAGTGGTTCGCTGAAAGACGATGATTTCGCGGGCTGGTTTCCCAGCTTGATCTTCCACAGAAATTTGAAATCTTTGGCTACCGTTTCTCTTGTGATATCCGTTTCGGCCTTCTGCCAGCTGTTATGTGCCGCGTCACCGTCGGCTACGGTCCAGAACCCACGGGGAGGGCCTTGAGCTCGCGCTACGCCCGACACTAGAAATGCGCCGGCGAAACAAAGCGCCACCGGACGGGCAAGAAATCTTCGCATCAATGAACTTTCCCACATGAGTTGTTTTCCGAATTTCAAGCTTGAGTCCGAGTTCTCATGGAGTTTTCACTCCAGGCCGAAGCAGTAAATTGTTCCGTCGAAGGTGCCAAAAATCACGCGGCCCCCGGCAACAGCGATGCCGGCTTGGTGTAAAAACGAACTAACCTGTTCCCCACTGGAATACAGCTCCTTCCCGGTGACTGCATCGAGCGCATACAGCTTGGCGGGAATCGAACGTTTTATCCTCTCTTCCGAACTGTACAGTCCGCCGTCAACATCATTCGTCTGACCGGTAAACTCACCGGCGGCGAGCACAAAGACGACACCGTTGGCAACTACGGGAGGCTCGGCGGTCATCATGTCACGTGACAACCAAGCGGGCGTCAGCTCCATCTTTCCACCCGCGTCCGTCAATTTGAACGCGATCACACCGCCATTCGGCGTGGGGCCGTATTTGATTGGAAATTCCACCGCTACCGGTCCGCCAATGGGCGCCAGTACCCATCGCGTTCCATCCTGCCCATCCCAACTGGCGAGACTGCCCCAGGTGCCTTCGGTCTGGAAGTTCACGTTCGTGTTGGAAACGAG
>PLZN01000480.1 GCA_003152195.1 Acidobacteriaceae bacterium | reverse complement strand
GGAGTTCTAATTGTCGCCCGTCAGCCAACCCGAATCTGAAGCTCATCATCGCTGACACGCTCCAGAAGGTGATACAGGTCGAAGATATGAACGACTTCGCCAAGGTAGGTCCGCGCATAGCCCGCCTGCACCAGATGGTCAAGGACAACCCCACGGTTCACTTCCTGGGACTCATCCGTCAGACGGGGCCCCTGTGTGATTTCAAAAGCGGAGGCCATGATGACGAAGACGGGGTCGCTCCTCCAATCCCCAGAAGAGCCGCAATCGGCTTCCACCGTCACCAACCGGTTGAGGAATTCCGAAGAGACGGGCCCGCAACTTCTGGAATTGCGCACGGAGGCCGGAGCCATATACGTTTGCCCGTCACGCTGGCAACGCATTCGTCTTCAGTGGGCATTCCGCCACTTTCATGTCCTTCCTCCACAGGTTCTAAGCCGCCGCGATCAGCGTCTGATTGAGAAACTATCCCAGTCGGCCGTGGTAACACCGGCTCTCCCGGTGGCCAGCAAAACTGTCTTTGGAGTGGTCGAGAAGGTGCGTTCGAAGCCGCCGGCATCTGCCCATCAAGTGGTCACGCTGAGAACGGAACCGGCAGCGGCGCAAGCATTCCTGGCAAAGGCTGAGATTCCAGAGTTGCCAATTCCGGATTTGTCAGTGGGTGTGAAGCAAAGAGAGACGAGGGAGGCGTCCGGCGGCCCAAAGGCGTGGGACGTGCGCCTGTGGCAATGGGGAGCTTTGGACTCACTGGCTGCCGTTTGTGTCACAGTGATCGTGGCATCGGTTTACGGAACCCCTCTGTTTTCAGGTATGGGACAGATGAGGTATCCTCGAGCGCTATCAACGCCCATCAAGCATGCTGCGAACGACATCAAACCACCCGATCTCCATCCAGCGGCAACCAGTCCGCTTCCGGTTTCACCGGCAACCGCTTCCTTACCGAATGCCGAAAAACCAAAGCGCCGGGCCGCACCTCCGCCGCCTGAGCCCACGCTAGCTCAGCAAGAGCCTGCACCACTGGCAGGCGGATCGGGCCAATCCATAAGCGCGAGGAGTGGTAGCCCCTCCCCTGTTCCGACTTTTGATACGGTTACTGATACGATTCCTGAGCCGGCTCCGGTTGTGGCTTCCGCTACTCCGGAACGAGTGTTTGTCGCGGAACTCCCGCAGGGTCACTTTGCTCATCCTGAGGTTGAACACGATCTGGTTGGAGAGTTGCAACTGAAAGCACTGATTGGCGCAGACGGCTCGGTCAAGGAGGTGACCGTATTACGCGGCAGCCCCAAATTGGCAGAAGCCGGAATACGCGCGGTCCGCCAATGGCACTACAGTCCCTATCAAGTGCTTGGCAGGCCGGTGGAAGTGGAGACGCAAATCAGGATGAGCTTCTTTGGCCAAGACGCAGTCTCGATCGCTTCTGTCGCCAACGGACCCGCCTCCCAGCTCAAGTGACGACGAACCACCACTCCAGTCTCTCCGTTCATGACCAGAGTCCATCACAATCTCTCCCCTTCCAACAGGTGTGTTCCTCGCACGCTTACGTCCTATTGATGACCGGTTGGTAATCCTTGTCCGAGCTGCGTCAAGGGGAATTGAGCAGCAGGTGGGCACGAAACGCGCGTAAGTGATTCGCGTCGAATCCAGGCTCAACCACAAGGCTCCGGCCTTCTCTCAGACGGATCTCGATCGCACCGCTCCGTGCCCCCGTCGGCCGCACCGGCTCTGCGGGTACGGCTATCTGCACTTCCACAAACTTCGCCCCTTCCGACTCCCGCAGCCGCTTCTTCCACTCGTAGAAATGCCAAGCGCGCAGACCGCGTTCACGGCAAAACGCAGCCACACTCTGGCCACTCTGACTCTGTTCGGAAACCAACCCACCCCACTTCGTCCACGCTTCCGTCATGCCCCGTCTCATCTCACAACTGTGCCGCCTCAGCCAGCCCCAGGACAAGATGCGGTTCGCATAGAGCTCACGATTTGGGTAGAACTTAACCCCACAATGGCCCCACAGTAATTATTCCCCATCGTTTCTTATCAATACTTTAGGCTGCCAGCCGTTCCGCGTAAGTCNNGTTGTAGGTTCGAGTCCTACCTGAGGAGCCAATAAAATCAATCAGAATGAGCACTTTATCCCCTAAGGTCCAGTAGTCTTCACCACCCCTGAACGCCCCTAAATACCCTCATTTCTTGCGTAGACTCACTACAAAAATCGCTACAGTTGCGTTCATCCAAGCGATCAGCGCAACCGCCCAGACTTTGTTCGCGTAACAACTCGATTTGCCACGGGCCATTTTGTTACTTCCTATCCGTCGCTTTATTATTCCGCCCACCCTGGCCTGACCTAGTCTCTACTCAACTCTCCTGTCTGCTTCAACGTCGCTGCGACCGCCTGGAGCAAATTTCCATGCCCAGAGTTGGCACTGGAATGCCCATAGGACCAGCTTGGCCGCCAGCCCCGTCTTCCGGTCAGACTTGATCACACCCGCAAAGAGCATCGAATGCGCGTAGATCGCCACTTGAAGAGCATGCCTTGGGTCTGGGCCAGGGCCAGGGTGGAATTGATCGAAACCTTGACCGGTCGATAAAGCAGCCGGAGCGCAGCGGATTGAGATACCCATCACGGAGAATTCGCGATGCCCACAGAATCTTCCCGATCCTACATGGCCTCCTTAAGACATTGATTCTGTGTGCATAATGGGCAATGGAGGTTTTCATCCTTCTCTATCGAATCCTCCCCCAAGTAGGCCGCAGCGACCTCGTGGATACGAATCCTGGTCGGCTGATCCAGGAATAGACCATTCCCGGCGTGGCTCAGTCTGCAGGTGTGCAGACCGACCTTACTAAGGCGATGTCCCACCTTCTCGGGACTATACTGCAAGGTCTCACCGCGAGCCTCGAGGAGACGATTGACCTCGGCTGCGATCGCCTTGACAAAGACCTGGTCCTTACCTTGATGGCAGAGTGTGAGCGCGGCGCCGGCAACGAGCGCGTCGATACTATTGGAGCGATCGGCTATCCGCTCCTGATCCTGCGGTCTGAGCAGTGCAGCAAGCTCCGTCTGGACTTGAGGTGCGTCGACGAGGCAACTTCCGAGGGCATTTGCTATGGAATGGGCCTCGAGCGACAGCCCACACGGATTGAACTTCAGGCGGCGTACCTCCTCTAGGTTCCCTTTGCGGTACTCAAGTAGGCGCTTCCTGAGAGTTTCAATCGTTCCTGGCAGCGACTGACCAGCGTCTGGAGGTTTGGCATGTGGCCGGGCGCCCGCATCTATACAAAGGGAATGCTGGATCCTTTTGATTGATGAATCCTCCCCAATGTAAACAGCCCATGAATACTGGCGGTAACCTTGCTCCACGGCAATGAATCCGCGGTTCGTGAGGTTCCCCAACAGGGCCGCTGTACGTTTGTCAAGGTTCGGCTCCGAGATTAATAATGTCCCGTAGCGGAGGCCTTTAAGATCAGCTCTCCTAAATCCAGCCAGAAGAATTGGTGTGGTGCAAAGGTCGTAAAGGACGCTCAGAACAACCATTGCCTCATGAGCAGGGCCTGTGATCGTGAGACCGGGAATGACTGGAAAAAGGTCTCGAAACCAAGTCGAGATGGCCCAGAACGCAACGAGGCCGCTGACATTGTCCGGGAGGCCGGTACGTCCGGCGATAATCCGCTTGATTTGGGTGTGGAGTTCACCCGTTACGCTCCCGTTTTCTGGAGGTGCTGGAAGGGGTTGCCTCGGTGTGCATTCTTCATTGGGCTGACCATCGACTTTCTCCACTGGCCCAGATTTGATGTTAACCGTCAAGGGGGACGTGTCGGTGCTCTCGGTCGCCGTGCGGATTGACACTTGAGTTTCCGAGGAATCGGAGGATTCTAGGGTCGGCTGCATGCCAGGGCCGGCGGGAAAAGCTGGAGCATCATGAGCAGCTTCATCGGGGGCAAGGGTTGGCTGTAGGTCTTCCTCGGCTGTCAGCTGGCTGTTCTGGAACAATTCGGTCATCGTGTCCTTTTTAGGCGCGAAATAGTGAGAGGGGAGGCCTCGACCTGGACTACAGCTCGAATCCGTCTCTCTGTTCGAGGGATCCGGAAGTCGAATTTCTCCTGCGTTGCGATTTTTGATGAAGTTCTGGTCCTAGGGGCCGAAACAACGCCGGCCGCACGAGCTGCTGGGGCTACTTTAGGGATCGGAACGGTGCTGGTTTCGACCAGCTGTCACATTCGTCCGCACCAGCCGGTGTTGGGTCACTTGGGCCAGATGGAGGCTCGCTACGGGCAGGATGCCGAAGCCATGCTCTCCCAGCCAGCCACCAAAATCTTCTTGCGAACCACGGAACCGCGAGCTGCCAAATGGGTGAGCGAAGCCATCGGTGAAGTTGAAATAGAACGCCTGCGGGAAACGCACTACGATGGTTCACGCGCAGGCAAGAACTTCGCGCTCGATCGCCAGACAGAGCCTCTCGTCCTGCCCTCTGAGGTATCGGGCCTTGATGATCTACGCGGTTTCCTCAAGTACGGCAACCACGTAGCGCGATTCTCGTTCCCGTTCATCGCACTGAAGGAAAAGAATCCCGGATTTGACGAGCGCACGATGGACGACCTCCTTGTCCCAAGCACTCCTCTTCCGCCCGAGCCGGGGGGACTGCAGGGCAATCTTTTGGCCCCGGAGCATGTCGTCCAATCTTCCGGACACCAGATGGAGTAACAGCCCATGCTGACCATCTCAAAGCCGCTGTCCGCCGGTCAGGCGCAGAGCTACCATCAGAAGGAGTTCACTGCGAGGGAGCAGAATTATTGGTCGCAGCGCGGCGTCGTTGCCGGAGAGTGGCAAGGCCGTCTCGCACCACACCTAGGGCTAACCGGTGCGGTTTCGGCTGAGGATTTTGCCAAGCTCAGTCAGGGCCAGCACCCGGAGACAGGCGAACAGCTTGTTCGCCAGCGAGCGTCGTACGAATACCAGGATGCGGACGGCAAGACCATCAAGACGATGGAGCATCGCGCCGGGTGGGACGCAACTTTCTCCGCTCCGAAATCTGTGTCTTTGACGGCTTTGGTAGGCGGGATGACCGCGTACGTGAGGCGCACCGCGAACGAGAGCTGGAGCGAGCGCTCACGGGCAGAGTTGAGGCGTTCCTGCGCGAGATGGGCGACATGTTCGCTTTCCTAGGCAGCCAATATAAGGTTCAGGTCGGGGAGCGCGAGTTCTATATCGATCTCTTGCTCTATCACCGCCGGCTTCACTGCTTGGTGGCGCTGGAACTAAAAATCGGAGAGTTTGAACCGGAGTACATCGGCAAGATGCAGTTCTACCTCACGGTTCTCGACGAAAAAGTGCGCTTGCCCGACGAACAATCTTCCATCGGCATCATTCTCTGCAAATCAAAGGACCGGATGATCGTAGAGTATGCCCTGAGGCAAGCCACCATGCCAATCGGAGTCGCCGCCTACCGGATCACCTCCTCCGTTCCGGAGGACTTGCAAGGTCAGTTGCCAGATCCGGACCAGATTGCAGCCCTGCTTGCTGGCATAGACGGCGAAAGAGAACCGCTATAAGTTATAAAACTCGCACACGCTGTGCGAGTTTTATAAACTAGAGCGCTTCAGGCCTGTAAATCGGGCTCCGGAGGCACTTGACTGCCACAAGCTCTAGTTTGATTTGGTACACAGCAGCGCCGAACGTGACCCACACTGAAACATGGCCGACTCAGGAGTCCTTAGCGTACGTAAATTTCCCTTTCTGAGGTGTATCCCCCGACACGGTGTAACGTTTGGGCGTCTTCGACTCCTGATCTGGTGAGAGTCATTATGCTCGCGACTCTGACCCCGAACAGCCGGTGTCACAAAACAAGGAGAACGAGATGCTAGAACAAAGTACCCCGGAAGTTGATATTCAAACCCCTGTATGGGGCGACGATGCCCCGCGCGGCGGTAAAGCCGTACTGAACCGGATTATCCAGGAAAAGGCGACTGTCCCGCTCTTTTTCGGGCAAACGCTCATCAGCTCTTTGCGCGACGTAGGCTATAACAGCACAACGTCGGCGCTCTGCGAGCACGTTGACAACGCCATCCAGTGGGGCGCGACCGAGGTTCGCGTCTATTTTCGCCAGACCGGGAAAGTAGGCAACCTCAAAACCGATGTGTTGGTCCTCGATAATGGCAGCGGCATGGCGCCCAATATCCTTAAGTTTGCAACGTCATTCGGCGGCTCCATGGTGTTTGATAATCGCTCCGGTATCGGGCGCTATGGCATGGGGATGAAAACTGCGGCGCTCAGCATGTGCCCAGTGATGGGCCTTTATTCCTGGCAGGAGCCGGGGGCCTATTACAACATGACCCTCGATGTCGAGGCGATCGGAAAGGAAAAATCAAACCTCATCCAGTTACCAGACCCCACCCTCATGGACCTGCTGCCCAGCGAAATCTCGGACATCTTGACAAAACCACTCTCGTTCCCCAATAGAGATGAACAGATGTTTTTGGCGCCAAATGTCGACGAGTTGAGAGATCAGCTCGGGAGGTCAGGAACCATCGTTTATTTGCCAGCTTGCGACAGGCTGACCTCTGCAAAAGCGCGGACCCTTTGCGAACACGCGATCAAGGAAATGTCACGGGTCTATCGTCGGTCCCTCGCGAAGGGCACAACGAGCAGGAGATCACCGACAACCTCCGTATCGCAAGCCGCTTCGGCTGGAACGACGACCAGGAGGAATCTTTTGCCTATACGGAGGTCGGCCAGACCGGGCTTCTCGGCTTCGACTACTCCGGAGCCCGATGGAAGCGTCCTTCCGACAAAATCGGCGTCTCCTTTGTGAGCAATGCAATCAAGAAAGATCACCAGAATTATCTGAAGTACGGCGACCTTGGATTTCTGCTCGGCGACGGCCATCTCAAAAGAACTTCCGGCTAACACCCCGGTGTCGATCGCGTCTCCGTGTCGCGCCGCTATCCTATGAGAGACTGTTCGGCTCGAAATCATGCCAAAGAAAAGTTCCTTTTCACGAAGGCCCGCTGGTTTCATCGAGACTATGGATTGCCTTCCCGTCTCCAGGCTGCCCGAGGGACCGGAATGGACCTACGAAATTAAGCTGGACGGCTATCGGCTAGAGGCCGTACGGAGTGCTGGTCGAACGACCCTCTATTCCCGGCGGCAGAACGTCTTGAACCAAAGATTCCACTACATCGCGACAGCGCTGAAGGATCTCCCGGATGGCACGGTCATCGACGGAGAGCTGGTAGCCCTTGGCCCCGATGGACGGCCTGACTTCAATCTTCTGCAGAACTTTCGCTCCGCAGAATCGCGCATTCTTTATTACGCTTTCGACATTCTGATCCACAAGCAGCGCAATCTCACCGAGCTTCCGCTATCGGAACGACGAGCTATCTTGAGCAGCGTCATCGAACCTGGAGAGCACGTTGCCCTCTCAGAGGTTTCGGACCGATCGGCAGCGGAAATGCTGCAGTTCGTCAAGAGCCACGGGCTGGAGGGGGCTGTTGCGAAGCGCTCAGACAGCGTCTACCAGCCTGGCCAGCGAACGGGGCTCTGGAGCAAGTATCGGATCAACCTTGGACAGGAATTTGTGGTCGGTGGGTACGTTCCCAGCCATTTGGGCGTCGATTCCCTCGTAGTGGGGTTCCACCGTGGGAAGGAGCTCATTTACGCAGCCCGGGTGAGGGCGGGCCTGGTGCCTGCAACCCGACGTGAGGTTTTCGAGCGGATTAAGCACCTGAAGACGCCCAACTGCCCCTTCGCCAACCTTCCGGAGTTGGCCGCCGGTCGATGGGGTCAGGGACTGACCGCCGAGAAAATGAAGGAATGTGTCTGGGTTCGCCCGGAGACGGTCGCACAGATCCAGTTCTTGGAGTGGACCGGGGCCGATCACTTGAGACATACCAAGTTCATTGGACTAAGAGACGACAAAGATCCCTTGAAGGTGGTTAGGGAAACTTGACGTGGCGGGTGAGGACCAGGATGGTTTTCGGGCGATGTGCTTTACGCGCGCTGGGTGTGTTGCGAAATGCCACGCTACCATGGTCACGCAGATCCACGCGGCAGTACGTTCCAACTCCGGACGATCTCCATCAGGAACAGCGCCGCTAGTTTCCCCTCCGCGTTGAGGAAGACCAGATGTTCCCCGTGAATTTCTAAGCTCGCCGCGATCACATGCTGAACGGCGTGGCTCGGTGGCTTTAACGCCACAAGGTAGGTTTGGTCGATCATGCCCAACACAGTGTGCGCGCCAGCGAATACCCGCACGCTGAGGAAGGCGGGTACGAGGATGAACGGAGGTCCGCGCTTGGTTAACCTTGACGGAGAGGCTAGCCCGGTCATCGGAGGCCGTCTACGGTACCGGGGGCCATGAACTTGTGCACGGCTTCAGCAGAGCCGACTACCCGCACCGGTTTGGCGTCATCGGCCTCAACCCCCATCACCACCGGGTCCGATCCATTTTGTAGTTGTGCATGACCGCGTAGCCGATTGACGCCACATCGATACTCTGGCCCAACCGAGCCAGTCGCCCATGGCCAGGTCATCTCATACTCGTCCAGGATGCTGAGCCCGCTCACCCCGGCCTCAAAGGCCGCGAACCCAACCTTCCTCTTCACCAGCGCGGTCGGCAGCTCAACCTCGTGATACTGCTGCCACGGACGCCGAAGACACTCTTCGGTAGATGTCCAGTCGAGGGTCCGGGCCGATACCAGCCAAAATCGGTGCGGAACGGAAGATAATTCTTGAAAAGCTCCGCGAACTCCTTCTCTATCGCCAGATCGATTACCCTGCCGTCGAAACGGGTATTCTCCGGCGTCATTCCGTTGGGCGGCGCAGGTCATGCGGAGCAACCTTATCGATGGCGGCTTTCTTGCCGTACTGACGCACGACCCACCAGACGACTTTCGGGTACAACCGCGCGCGGACCTTGCTGCCGGTGACGCATTCCGTGAGCGGCTGATGCGGGGAGTCGCCGCGCGGGGAGAAGTCGTTTCATGGTTACTGCCGGGTGAGTTTCGTGACGCGCCGCAGTAGAGGAAATCGGGCCTGCTCGCCGCTACCACAAACCCGGTGGCTCCTGGTTTGAAGATTGCGTTCGACATTCACCGATCGTGTCACTCGGGTACCGTGTTCTGGAGGCATTGTCCAAACCCCGGTACGAACCTGCTGATGTCTTCATATGCAATCGCGATGTCGAAATGCTCAACCTCGTGAGCCGATCTTGCAATAAACGAGAATGGAGCGATGAGGGCTGTCTGGAATGATGTACTTCCACTTGAGCATGCGGGCCTCCGCCCGCTTTCGATAGTTCTCAGGCTGAAGCGGCTCCCATCTCCGGTGTGGGGGCTTATTTTCGATATGGATGGAATAGCGCTCGTGGTTCCCTAAATCTTTAAAGATGAGAAGAATGTCCGTCTCCGAGTCTTTCCTGGTCATAGGATCCCGATACCATCGCTGATGCCACTTTTCGTCACTGACAAGATCAAGGGCGCACTCAGAGAACTTCGTTCGCTGGATAAACCAGGACCGAAACGCCAAGTTGGTGCATATTGCGTCCCAGAAGAAATGATCCAACTCCAACTCGGTCGCCATGTGCCTCCTGCAGCGATTGCGGCCTACCACTCCAAGACGGGGAATCACTGAAGCCCTCATGTCTATCGGCGGCTGTGTAGCCCGGCATGAGTTTTCGGTCAGCGTGGCCAATCTCGACAGCCAATAGCGGAGTGTGACGGGAAAGTTCTTCGAGCAGCCCTGATAGCGTGCGCGTACTCAAGCGCCAGGGTGGTCTTGCCTCGACCCGCGAGACCAGAGTCATAGGCCGCCGATCCGGGTTCCTGCAAGCGATGCCTCAGAGCGAGAGGACGATCGCCGGGCTACAGCGTGCCAAAGCGCATGGCCGGGTAGGCGGACGCCCGCGTACTGAGGATGGAGATCCTCGTACGATGGCGAATCTCGCCGCTCTGCGGCGGAGCGGTGCTTGGATCCGGCGGATCGCCGGTGAACTGAGGTTGAGCCCCACGACGGGTCGCACGACTGGTCAAAGAGCAGGCGTTCGCCGACGATGGGGGCGGGCGCTTGCGTGAGGTCGACTCTCTTCCTAAGGTAGGAAGAGGGCCCGTAGCTGACGAGGAACACCCGAGCCGGTGAGGTAGAGGGTTGATCCGGCGACCCTGCGGCGATGACGATGACATCAGCGAAGCGACCGGTGGGCGGCAGCAGGTAACGCAGACAATAGAGAGCCGCCGGTTTTATCTGAGGCGAAGAACGATGCCGGCTCCCAGCCGCAAATTGTTCTGCACGCTTGTCGTAGAGTTTGGAAGCTGTGTGCGCAGCCAGTCGGCCTCGAACACCCGTATCGCAATGTGGGGCTTCATGGTGAGATTTACGCCTCCTCCCAACTGCACTGCCAAGCTGTCGGCGGCGCTAACAGCTTGGGAAATGCCAGGGAAGGTGCTGTTTATTCCATTCGCTTCGCCAGCCAGAGCTTGCCCGAAGAGGGAGTAACGAGCACCGCGCGGCGACCAGGTGTAGCGCGGCCCGAAGGTTGCGGTCACGATCTCCAGTCCAACGCCTGAATCGTTAATGCTGTTCGTATGCAGACCCGCCACGTCGGCTACTACGCCTAGCCCGTGCCAAAACTGACCATGCATTTGCACGCTGCCGCCCTGCATCCAGAAGCTGTTGCCGCTGATGACGTCAGCACGTGACGCATTATAGGTGATGGCAATTTCAAAGGAAGTGATTGCTGGTTGTTCTGAAGTGGTCCTCTGTCCCCAAGCGACAACTCCGCTCATCATGAAAGCGCCTGCAAGGAGAACCGTTCCGCAGATTGAAATACGCATCTCAAGTTCTCCTAGTCATTCGACCGTCAGGGTGATCGTGGTGGAGTGCGATAACGCGCCCGAGGTAACCGTTGCGTGGATGGTGGAGGTTTGTGAGCGTTGATTGAAGAAGCCGTTGCTGGAACCGCAGCCCTCTAAAACAAAGACACCTATGGCAAGGAGAAGCAGCAGCGACAGCGCCTGACTCAATCGACTGAACCTCCGGCGCAAGCTCACAGTAAAGGGAAACAGCAACAGGCACCAAAGCAGAGAATGAACTCGTCCAAGGGGATTGGTCCCGTCCATGCGCCCGTTGGCTGAAGGCAACTGGATTGTCAAGGCGACATTGCTGAGTTCCGCATTAGCGGGGAAGGTCCAGAACGTGCTGGATGTCTGAGTCCATGAAGCCGGCGACACGGTGGCCGTGGCTCCTGCGGGCATTCCCGTGATGGTGAAGGCCGTTGGTGTTGGAAAGGACAGGCCGCTGGTGGGGACTATAGCGAGAGTAAAAGTCGCCGCACTGCCGGGAGTAACAGTCTGCGCCGGGCCGCTCCCGCCAGATGTCATCGTAAAATCGATCACTGCCTGTGTGAGCGTGGCGCTGGTAGATGCGAAGAAGTTTGTGTCGCCGCTATAGACCCCGGATAGGGAGTGCGACCCGACCGCCAGGTTGGTCAGAGTTAAGGCAGCCACCCCATTTGACAGCGATGCCGAACCGATCGGCGCAGCACCGTCCAAGAAAGTAATTGTCCCCGAAGGGGGGCCCGCAGTCGAAGATACAGTACCAGTCAAGGTGGTGGGGTTGAGCAACAGCACAGGGTTCACACCGCTGGAAATCTTTAGGACGGAGGTAGCCTGGTTGACGATCGCCGTGGTGGTTGTGCTGGCCGGGGCGTAGAGCGCGGTGTTGGCCGGGGTAAAGGAAGCCGTCAGGACGTAGGTCCCGGCGCTCAGCAGGGTTGCGGCGGTGACCGGGGATGCAACCCCGCCAGTGGGTGTAGCGGCGTAGCTAAAGCTGCCGGCAATCGCTGTCGATCCGTTGGCCGCAGTGGCATGCAGAACGCCGCTCAGCGAGGTGCCATACGTAATCGGGGAAGGTTGTGTCCAACTGATTACCGGGGTGATGGCGCCAACATGCAGTGCGGCGGTGGTTGCGGTCGCGCCGTTGTAGTTGGTATCGCCCGTGTAGTTCAAAGACACCGTGTACACTCCGGCAGCCAATGTATTCGCCACTGGGACCAAAGCAGCGCCGGAGGACATCGAAACCGTACCCGAAGCGACGACGGTGCTGGCGCTGTTGATGATGGAGTAGCTGACCAACCCAGTTGGGGCAGCGATTCCGGCACCACTGTACCGCCCTGAAATCGTAACTGGAATCGATCCGACGTTCCCGTAAACCACCTGCACGGCGCTCGATGGCGGGTTTATGGCCGAGCCGGCCTTGTTCACCACGTAGGACACCGTGGTTGAGTCAGCGGGATTGAAGTTTTCATCGCCGCTATAATCTGCCTGGAAGCTATGAGACCCCGGCAAGTAATACTGCGCGGTGAACGATGCCGCGCCTCCAGTCAGTGCTACGGGCGAACCCAGTGAAGCATTGTTGTCATAAAAACTCACTGTGCCGGTCGGCGTACCTGAGGTGTAGCCCAGCGCTACGCCCAGCGACGTGGCCGCCTGTCCATAAGCGATGGGCGATGCCGGCGACGGTGTCAAAGCGACTGTGGGCGTCAGCAGGGCCGTGCCGGAGAGCGAGATCAACTGCGTTGAAGCGGCTACGGCCAAATTGTTGTCCGTGACGGTGAGCGAATCGGTCAGAGTTCCAGTGCTCTGGGCGGGTGGCGAAAATTCCACGCTCAACGTACAATTCGCTCCAGCACCGATACTCGCGCTTGTACTCGTCGTCGATAGCTGTGGGCAGTACCCAGCATTACCCGCGTTCACAAGGATGAAGTTGCCGGTGCCGAAGCCTGGATTGTGCCCGGAACTGGGCACGGAGAGAGTCAGTGTTGAGTTGCCCAGATTCAGCATCGTAACCGTCTTTGTAGTGCTCGGAGCAGCAAAGGCAAGCGCTGCCGGTACGTCCTGGCCGCTGGTCACAATCCGGTCGTTACTTCCATCGCACATGTAGAGATCGCCCATGTTGCCAACCGCCGCGCCGTTGGGAAGACTCAAGGAATAGGAACCGGTGCCAAGCTCGATGCCGTTAGTAGTGCCGGCGGAAACCTCGACCATGCGGTTGTTTCCGGTGTCAGAGACATACACATTGCCCACCGTATCCACGGCCACAGACTCCGGATTCAGCAGGGCCGGAGAGAGGGAGCCGGTGCTGAAGACCGTGCCCGTTCCGTTGTTGACCTTCACAATCCGCGAATTCGAGTCATCTGCAATGAAGACGTTGCCGTTGCCGTCTGCCGCTACACCATAGGCGGTGCCGAGGGTTACGCCTGTAGTCGCGAGGACGTGAGCAGTTCCAATATTGGGAAATATGAGTACGCGGTTGTTAGTGGCATCGCTGGTATAAACATTGCCTAATCCATCCACCGCCACGCTGTAGTTAGCGGACAAGGCGAGCGAGTTTGTATCCATAACGCTGGTAAGGCCTTGCGCGCTCAACTTGACCACACGGCCATTGCCGCTATCCGCGATGTAGAGGTTGCCGGCGCCGTCGATAGCCACCCCGGTCGGGGCGCTGAGCGTGATACCAGGCGTACTGATAACTGTCGCCGCGCCTCCAGGAGCGATCTTAACGATGCGGTTGTTGAGGGAATCGGCCACAAACAGATTGCCTGCCGCGTCCGAGACCGGTCCGCGCGGTCCGTTCAACGGCGTCGAGCCTAGCCCGCTGACGCTCAGCAGACTCGTTGTCCCCGGAGAGAATGCTGCCACGGGCGCCGTGCCGATGCCGTACAGATAGGCGGTGCTCTGCACATCCCCGGAGCCGTCCAGGAATTGCACCGCGCCGGTGCGCAGACCGGGAAACTGCGGGGTAAAGGTCACCTTCACCGAACAGGTGGTCAGACCGCCGTATGTCTGCACGATGCAGGTGCCGCCGCTGGCCTTTACAAACTCCGGCGAGCCGCTCTGGGCGTTGATTACACCTTGCGTCACCACATCGATGGCACTGACCACCGTCCCGGACTGGATGGTGTAGTTGAGCGTGTATGCGCTGGTCGTGGTTTTCACCACGTGGGTGCCGAAGTTGACTGCGGCAGGTGAAAAATCATCGACGGCGCCGGCTTGACCAAAGTAAATGGTCCCGGCGGGACTGATAGTTACGCCATAGGAGCTACTGAGTCCACTGGCCAGAACTGTCTCCGTGTAACTGCTGCTTCCGTTCGGTGTCTCCAAGCGTAAATACCCGGCGGTGTCGGCAATGTAGAGGTCGCCCGCAGAGTCCACGGCCACATCGAATGCGGATTGCGCTGTGGTGGTGATGACGGAGGAAGTATAAGCAGTCGTGGTGGCAGGATCTCCCGTGGGAGTCAACTTGTAAACGGTACTTGTATATTCCTTGGCGACGAAAAGGTTGCCGCTGTTATCCAATGCCAAACCCGCCAAGGTGCCACCTGGGGATGTGAAGATGACCGAGGAAGTGTAAGTGCTTCCGGAGGGAATAAACTTGAGCACCGTTTCAGGGCCAGCATTGTTGACCGCATAGACATTGCCGCCGGAGTCCACAGCGACCCCATAGACACTGTCCAACCCGCTCCCGATCTGTGACTGGACATAGCTGCCGTTGCCCTGCAGAGTCTCCTTGAGCAAACTTGCCCCAGAGCCGATATCCAAGCCAACATAAACATTTCCCGCGCCATCGACTGCGAGGCCGACGGGCCCAATGGCGAAGCCACTGGCGACCGTCGACCGGACGTAGCTTCCGCTCCCCTGGAGGGTCTCCTTGTAGACGGCGTTCCCCGAGTACTCCGCGATGTAGACGTTGCCGCTGGTGTCCACTGCCATGCCGATGGGAAATTCGATTCCGGTGGTGAACACCGGTGCCGGTACGCCAAGGAACCTGACGGGGGGTGGCGATTGGGCCAATATGGACGATCCAAATGTGAGCAACATGGACATCCAGAACAATGGCCTCAGCCATGCTTCGGGACCTCGCCCATTCGTCGAACTGGATGAAGAGTCTCCGTGATCCGCAAGCAGGACCAAGGAGTCGCGAACCGGAGGTGTAGCTGATGGCATGATGGAAAACTCCCCCTCGAATTTCAGACACAGGGAATCTCCACCCTTGCTCGTGCTCCGCCGCCGAATACTCCAGGACAAAACAAGAGGCAGAACCTCTGCCATTCCAGCAGGGATCGACCGTTTGGAAACCCTTATGGGTTACTTCGGCGCCTTTTTGGATTTCGTTACACCCAGTCCCGGATTTTTACTATTCGGGGAAAACGGACCGGAGAACCGGACTGCCCTCACGGACCGCGTCCGCTTAAGCGAGAGAACGATCGCCGGGCTGCAGCGTGTCAAAGCGCATGGCCGAGTAGGCGGACGCCCGCGTACTGAGGATGGAGATCCTCGTACGATGGCGAATCTCGCCGCTCTGCGGCGGAGCGGTGCTTCGATCCGGCGGATCGCCGGTGAACTGAGGTTGAGCCCCACGACGGGTCGCACGACTGGTCAAAGAGCAGGCGTTGGGTACCGGCAGTGGTGACAGCGCTTCCGCTTAGCCCGATGACGCGTGTACTCTGCGGCCCGCTGGCTTGCGCTAGATCCTCGGTGGCGGCATTTAGCGCGTGGTAGAATCCGCGCGCGGGGTCCTCGCATGGTTCAAAGTACGTCCCTAAATCGGCTGCCGTTCATTTTCCTCATTTTGCTATTGCCATTGCTCGTTCGGACCCAAGCTGCGGGCACCAGGATGAACGCAGGGCAAGCTGCTGAGAAGACTATTCCCGTCATAGCTCGGGACGCAGGCAAAGCCATTGTTCTCGTGGTCGCTTCGAACTGTTCTGACAACCAGGTTACACAGGGAAGTGGGTTCATCATCAGTTCAGACGGCAGGGTTGCAACCAATTTCCACGTAATCAGGGGATGTTCGTCGGCTACCGTGAAATTTGCAGATGGTTCCTTCTACCAAGTCGCAGGAGTGCTAGCTACCGACCCGACAAAGGACATTGCTATTTTGAAGATTGCTGCATCAGCGAAGGAGTTTCCATTCCTTGTTATGGCGGACTCAGACCAAGTGCAAGTGGGAGAGCACGTGGTTGCAATAGGAAGCCCGCTCGCGTTGCTGGAGTTGACCGGAAATGCCGAAATTTGTACTGAATCCACCGTCTCTGACGGCATCATTAGCGGGAAGCGAGACTGGGAGGGACATGGAATTACCGTCCTTCAAACGACTGCTCCCGTCTCACATGGCAGCAGTGGGGGCGCGTTGTTAGATATGCAAGGACAGGTTCTTGGCATCACTACAATGGTGATGGGTGAGGGGCAAAACTTGAACTTTGCAGTTCCCGCCAAGTATGTGACATCAATGTCGTCGACCGAAACTCTGAAGCCTTTGGCATCAACGGAGCCTACAAAGAGTGAACAAGAGCGCCAAGAGAACTCATTTGACCAATTCATTGGAACGTACTCCGGGGTGTGGCAGTCGCGATACGGTTCAGGCATCGCGGTCCTAAACGTCAGAAGGAGTAGCGGCAGTCTGAAAGCGGATGTAGCAATAACGGGGAGCCCAGTGGGTTATAGAGGGGACTCGCTGATGGTTACAGTTAAAGATTTCGGGGCCGGTGTGTTGACCGTGGAGATGAAGGCCGAGAATAGTCCACTATCGGCTTCAGGGGTATTCAGAAATGGTACCTTCGTTGGTGACTACAGCTTCAAATATCGCAGGGGGGTTGATCGGGGACAGTGGACCTTGAAGAAGTAGAACACGGGGTTCATCGCGCTTTGACCATTAAGCAGAGGACGCCTTCCGCCGAGCAAATCGCAGTCTGTTTCTCACAACCAGAGGCTGGGCTAGGAAGCATTCTCCAGGAGATACCAAATGCTCGATGCCGATTATCAAATCGTGGATACGCGCCCACCTCGTGAGCGAGACGTTGGTCTCTTGGTGCCCGGACACTATCGCGGGGTTGCCGCCTGTAACGTGGAACGTCCCGAACCCGGAGCTGATAAATGAATTTTCAAGCGTCTTGCAAGAGGCCCGCAGCGAGCAGCCGCTGCAGAGCTTTTTCGGGCATCATCCGTTAGGACGATGACCCGTAGATAGCA
>PLZN01000194.1 GCA_003152195.1 Acidobacteriaceae bacterium | reverse complement strand
AATCGCCGGTCTTTCCCTGGAACAAGTTTCCTGGCGTAGATACAGTACTGGGACCAGAGATGAAGTCAACCGGCGAAGTGATGGGCGTGGCTGATAATTTTGGCGAAGCCTTCGCCAAGGCACAGCTCGCGGCCGGACAAGTGCTGCCGGTGAAGGGCACTGTTTTCTTCAGCGTGAATGACCGCGACAAGGCAGTAGTGGTCGACCTTGCCCGGCAGTATGTGGAGCTGGGTTTTCACCTGGTGGCTACGCACGGTACGGCGGATGTGCTGGAGCGGGCCGGCATGATTGTCGAACGTGTCCACAAGGTGAAGGAGGGCCGTCCCAACGTGGTGGACCTGATCAAGGGTGACCGAATTCAGCTCATCGTGAATACGCCGCACGGCCAGGACACGTTCTTCGATGAAAAAGCGATTCGCCGGGCCGCGGTAATGCAGAGAATCTCCACCATCACGACCATCGCGGCGGCACGGGCAGCGGCGGAGGGAATTGCCGCGACCCAGCGGCGCCAGATCACCGTCAACGCCCTACAGGAATTGCGCCGGGAGACGGTCGCTGCGCACTAGAGCGGATGACGGTTGATCCGGTAGAGTTGGGAAACCGTTGCTGATACGAATTCAACCGTGGATGAGATGCAGTGCCTGCGGGCCACCGCGCACTGCATCCGTAACTAGACGGCGGTCAAAGGTCGCCAATTGACCACCGTGAGTGCAGGCCAACGCTAATAGGTAACTATCGGTCACCTGGCCGGAATTCAACAGGCGTGTTGTATCCAGCTTTTGGGGATCAAGCAGACTGACATCGTCTGCCCAAAAGAGGTGACCTGGCAGCGCAAACAAGCCCGATAGCAACTCCGCCACGGCTGCTGGGGTATTTGGTGAATTGGGATAGCGAGTATCTCCCACGATGCGCAGAACACCATTCTCGGTGAGCGGACAGGTCGTCCAGGCAGTCTTTCCAACGGCAGCGAACCATTCATGCGCCAAGTCATGCTGGATGTGCGCCGGATCGATCAGTGCGATCAGTACGTTTACATCGAGCAAGAATGCCGTCATGGCAGTTCGTTGAGCAACTGATTCACCAACTCCGGGGTCACCGGCGTCGTGCCAGAACGGATCGGCAACAGAGGCACGCCGTTGCGCGTGGAGATCCCGGGCTGGGGGGGGCGTAAGGCCTGCCTCGCCAGCGACGAGATCACCTCTCCTACGCTTTTCCGCTGACTAGCAGCCAGACCTTTCGCCGCCGCAAGCACATCATCATCGATAGCCAGTGTTGTCCGCATCACGCATCACAGCATCAATCATCTAGCATGATACATCATCGCCGTGGACAGGGCTAGTTACTCTAAAAATGATCTCCTAGTTGCGAATATCGTAAGTCAGCTCTTCGACCAGCCGCTGCTCTTCGGCGATCAAGGGCAGCAAAGGCATTCTTGGCCGCCCGCCGTAGTATCCGTTCAAGTCCAGCGCATACTTTATGCCGGGAATGCCCATTTGGCCGCAAACCTCGACTCCCGCCCGGAAAATCCGCCGCTGCTTGTCCGCCGCCAGCACTGCGTCCTTCTCCTTCCACGCGGTGTAGACCTCCTGGCAGGCTTGAGGGGCAAAGGTTGCCAGCGCCAGCACACCACCGGTGGCTCCGGCTTCGAGCGAGGGATAGAGCGTTTGCGCAGAGCCGCAGAGCAACTGAAATCCTACTTCCCGCATACGCGTCTTTAGCGCGGGCCGAGGCGGACTCACAGCGAGCGCCGCCATGCCGGAACCAAGCCTGTCAGCAGCTACAAAAGTCGCCTCCGCATGGCTCCCGTGTCCATTGGCCCGAACGGGAGGTTCCAGCATTCTCGATGTGACTGCGGCGAAGACGGTGGTTACCGGGACGCTGCGCTTCCTGATGGAGCTCGTGGCGTGGACAAGCTGGGCGATGCGCTCCACATTACCGCTGGAATCCTTCATGCCCACGATATTCGGATGCATCGCCAGCTCGGCGACCACCTCGACGGGCAGGTCGTACGCCGTGCAGCTTGGCACGCTGTAAAGAAGGACTGGTAACGGGGACCGGTCGGCAACCGCCTGGTAGTAGGTCAGCATCTCCCGGTTCCGCATCTGCTTCCTGTAGAAGTGCGGTGTGCGCACCAGGATCGCATCGTAATCGAGCTGCGCTGCATAGTCAGCCAGGCGCAGGGTCTCAAATACACTTTCGCGGCCCACACCCGCCAGCAGAACCTTTTCCGGTGCCGTCGCGGCTTGGGCCACCCGCAGCGCCTCCCGCGTCTCTTCCTCGCTCAGCATGACCGCCTCCCCAGTGGAGCCAAGCAGCACTATTCCACTCAGAGGGGTGCGGGAGTAGCGATCAATGTTTTGCTCCAGTTTGCGCCAGTAGGGCTGGCCGTCCGGATAGAAACATGTAGTTACGGCAGCAAAAATACCTTCGAGCAGCATTCCATAATTGTACGTCCGGAACCCTGCCCGTTAGCCTGTGGCCGGCACAGAGGCAGGAAGGACATGCGTCATTTCCCACATATGGCGAAGTGCCGTGCCAGATCGGGAATCGAACGGTTAACCCTAAATCCCCTTCCGCATCCTTACCGTTCACGGAAGCCTTCCCCCCGCCTAGTGGCCAATTAGTGCCATTTGAGCCGCCGAGATAAGGAGTAGCGAAACCGTTGACCTATAATGAGCTGAGCGGAAATTAGGGTCCTTTCTGGTTCAGACCAGGACGCACTCTGAGTCTGGTCGACGATGGCACCGCTCAATTTGTGGGGGAAGGAATCCTGCCAGATGGCAACAGGAGACGTTGCCCTGGGCGTACCCAAAACGGGTAGTTCAGCGGCTCTATCGTCCGCGTCCAAGCGGATCGTCAATGACTTCAGCATCCAGGTAGCGACCGTAAACGGGTCCGGATCGCAGTCAGCCAACCTAGTGCTGCTCAAGAGCATATTCGGAATGGGTATTCCGGTAAGCGGAAAGAACCTCTTCCCATCCAACATCGCGGGGTTGCCGACCTGGTATACCATTCGCGCGAGCAAGCAGGGATACGTTGCGCGCAAAAGGGAAATTGAATTTTTGGTCGCGATGAATTCCGAGACCGCGCGCGAAGACATACTTTCGCTGCCCAGCGGCGGCGCCGCCATCTACGATGTGGGGTTGGACCTCAAACAGTATCGCGACGATGTGGTCTGCTATCCGGTTCCCTTCGACAAGCTGACGGCTGCGGTGTGTCCCGAAGCCAAGCTGCGCAAGCTGGTGCGCAACATGATCTACGTGGGCGTGGTGGCGCAGTTGCTCGCGATGGATCTGGTGGCGGTCGAGAATGCAGTGCGACGCCAGTTCGCCCGCAAGCAAAAGGCCGCCGACCTCAACTGGACCGCAGTGAAGGCTGGCTACGACTACGCGGCTACTTCGCTAACCAAGCAAGATCCCCTGGTGCTCGAGCCCATGCACGCTACCGAGGGCAAGATCATCATCGACGGAAACGCTGCGGCCGCGCTGGGCGCGATGTTCGCCGGCGTTACGGTGGTGACCTGGTATCCCATTACGCCATCGTCTTCCGTGGTCGAAAGCCTGATTGACTACATGAAGAAGTACCGCATTGAAGAGGATGGCAAAGCGAACTTTGCCATCGTACAGGCGGAAGACGAACTGGCCGCGATCGGCATGGTGCTCGGCGCCGGATGGGCCGGCGCGCGTTCCATGACGTCCACTTCGGGTCCAGGCATTTCGCTGATGGCGGAGTTTGCCGGCCTGGGCTATTTTGCTGAAGTGCCCGGGGTCATCTTCGATATTCAGCGGGTTGGTCCTTCCACCGGTATGCCCACGCGCACCATGCAGGGTGATCTGCTGGCCATCGCCTACCTTTCGCACGGCGACACCAAGCACGTCATGTTGCTGCCCGCCTCGGTCAACGAATGTTACAAGTTCTCCATGGAAGCCTTCGACCTTGCCGAACAACTGCAGACTCCCGTCTTTATGCTCTCTGACCTTGATCTGGGCATGAATAACTGGATGTCGGAGCCCTTCGCCTATCCCGAGAAGCCCATCAACCGTGGCAAGGTTCTCTCCCGCGAGGATCTGGAACGGTTGGGTGGATTCGAACGCTATAAAGACGTCGACGGCGACGCCATCCCATACCGGACCTTGCCCGGGACCGACCATCCCAAGGCTGCCTACTTTACCCGCGGCAGCGGCCACAACGAGAACGCTCTTTACACCGAGCGGCCGGACGATTATCAGAACCTGATGGAACGCCTGGCGCGCAAATTCGACACTGCGCGCACCCTGGTGCCCGGGCCTGAAGTGGTGCAGACGGGCAAGTCCAAGATCGGCCTCATTGCCTTTGGCAGCTCCGATTTCGCCGTGCGCGAGAGCCGCGATCAACTGAAGAAGGAGTACGGCCTCGAAACCGACTACATGCGCTTGCGGGCCTTTCCTTTTTCCCGAGAAGTGCATGCTTTTGTGGCCGCCCACGCGCGGGTCTACGTGATCGAGCAGAACCGCGACGCGCAGATGCTCAGCCTGCTGAAACTGGACCTTCCTGCTGCCGAGATCACCAAGCTGAGAAGCGTGATCCACTTTGACGGCTTGCCCCTCGATGCGCGATCCGTAACCGACAAGCTGGTTCTTCAGGAGGAGATCTAAATGGCGACCACGACCCTACCCAACCCACCGGCCGCGCCCGGTCCCAAGAGAAACCGCCTGGGACTTCAGGTGCTGGACTATCGCGGGGGCAAGACCACGCTCTGCGCCGGGTGCGGGCACAACGCCATTTCCGAGCGCATTATCGATGCCATGTATGAGATGGGGATTGCGCCCGAGCGGGTGATGAAGCTCTCCGGCATCGGATGCTCCTCGAAAACCCCGGCCTATTTCATGAGCCGCGGACACGGTTTTAATGGCGTGCATGGACGCATGCCTTCCATAGCCACCGGCGCGCTGATGGCCAACCACACCATGATGGGTCTGGGCATAAGCGGCGACGGAGATTCGGCCTCCATTGGTTTTGGACAATTCGCCCACCTCATGCGGCGCAACCTTCCCCTCATCTATATCATTGAAGACAACGGGGTTTATGGGCTGACCAAGGGCCAGTTCTCGGCTACCGCAGATCTCGGCTCAACCCTCAAGACCGGGGTGATCAACGATCTGCCCCCCATCGACACCTGTGTGATGGCGGTTGAGCTGGGGGCCACGTTTGTAGGCCGCTCCTTCTCCGGGGATAAGAAGCAACTGCTGGCCATGCTGAAGGCGGCGATCGCCCACCGGGGTACGGTGATGCTCGATGTCATATCCCCCTGCGTTACCTTCAACGACCATGAGGGATCCACCAAGAGCTATAAATATGTGCAGGAACACGAAGAGGCAGTGAATGAGGTTGGCTTCGTGCCCAGTTTCGAAGAAATCACTGTCGATTACGACCACGGGTCGATCTACGACGTGGAGATGCACGACGGATCCCACATGAGGCTGCGCAAGCTCCACCAGGACTACAACCCGACCAACCGCATCGCCGCCGTGACGGCGCTGATGGAGGCTCATGAAAAAGGCGAGGTCCTGACCGGAGTCTTTTACGTCGATACCACCAGGCCGAGCTTTACTGACATGCTGAATTTGGTCGCCGAACCGCTGGCTACGCTTCCGCAGTCGCGCGTTCGTCCTTCGCGCCAGGTTCTGGAGCAGATTATGCAGAAGCTTCAGTAGGTCCCGACGAGGGACCGGGTAAATTACTCCGTATGTTACTTGGGGAGTGTAATTTCGAAACTGTGGGTACCAACGAGAAGCACCGAATTTTGTTCAACTATCCCCTGAAAGTTGTATTATCGGCTCGTCGCTTTGATTCGAGCAAGGGGATCGTATGCGTAAGAATTTCCTTCGCGGTATCTACTTAGCCGTCGCTGCCGCAAGCACCCTGGCACTTGCCAGTGATAACTTGCAAGTACCCAAGGTTGCTCCAGAGCTGGCGAAAATGGACGTCTGGGTAGGAAAGTGGGAGTCCCAAACCCAGGTAATGACTACGCCATACAGTCAGGCCGCCTCGGTAACCTCTGAGATGACATGCACCTGGTCCCCTAACCATGGCTTTATTCTGTGCGACCACCTGATGCACGGGCTCGACGGGACCAGCAACAGCCTGTCCGTGTATACCTACGACGAAGCGGGCAAAACCTATAAGTTCTTCGGCGTCAACAAGGATGACTATCCGAGGGAAGTGCCGATGCAGGTTAAGGGCAATGTCTGGAGCTTCGGCACCGAAGTCCAGAACCAGGACAAGACCATCATGTTCCTGACCAATGATGAGTTCCTTTCCGACAAGGTTATGCATTTCCGCACGGAGTTCAGCGAAGACAACGGACGGAACTGGAAAGAACTGAATCAGGGTGAGCTGACCAAGATCGGCTAGACCGGTTAGTCCGGCATTTCAGGGTGGAGGGATCTGCAGTTTCTTTCGATGGCTAAGCTGAGCTGGCACAAGCGTTGTATTGGTCCGGAACGGTATTCCGGTCGACGGCGGTGCTGGCAGCTCCTTTCTAGATGAAGTCGATCTGGAAGATATAGCCGCTGTTCGGGCTATGCGTGAGCTCGAAGCCCGGCGGCCCGACGCCTGCGTCGCAACTGATGAGCACGCCATCGTGCATTGCCAGGCCATGCGGATCAGCCGACCCTTCCACAAATTCCGCTGTTTCCAGCAGTTGCCCCGTCGCTGCGTCGTATTTGACCAGGCCCGACGTGGTGGTGTGGACGAGCTTGCCGTCCTTCTCGATATAGCGGTCCACGTCGGAGCTGCCCGTCACCATCCAGATCGCCCCATTATCCCAGGCAGTGCCATGCCATCGCCCGGTCGTGATCGGAATCATGAATTCCGGCTCCCAGGTCTTGGGATCGACCCGCAGGATGCCTCGCAGGCGATTGGCCACGATCCATAACTTCCCCTCATGCCACAGCAGGCCGTGGCAGCCGCCGCCATCGTCCACTGGCCCCAGTGGGATTTGGCGGTGGGAGACGGTCTTGGAGTTCATGTCGGTCTGGTAGATGCCTTCCGGGCCGCCATTGGCGCCCATCCACACATAGCCATCCCCATAGGCCATGCCGCTGGTGTTGCAGGATTCGGTGAGCACCGTCTTGAGCAGCTTTCCGCTCCAGTCGAGCAGCCAGCAGGCTTCCGGCGAGCGCTTGGCGTCTTTGCCATAATTCTGCGCCTTCTGTTCCGCCACCCACAGGCCTTCTGGCGCGATGGCGACCGCATTGGGAAAGCCTGGCGGCGCCTTGAACAGATTCCTGGTCGTCACTTTGCGATGCGGCACCTCTCGTTTCGGCGGCGGCGGTGCGGCGTCCAGAATTTGGGCCAAAGCCATGTTCGCCATCAGCCCGGCCCCCAGGCCGAGACCCGCGGTCAGGAAATTCCTTTTGCTTATATCCATATCGGTCCTCCCAAAACTCGCAGCCTGTTGAGCCGCCTACCTGTTATTTGCCATCAGGCAAAGCGAAGACATAGAGCGCCTGGCCGTTGTCCGGGCGATGCACTTCGGTGAGTATCACGTTGGGCATATTTTCCGGGCTGCCGCCACCCAGGCCTGTGGTGACCGCGATATATTGCTTGCCGTCGATGCTGAACGAGACGGGATAGCCTTGCACCGTGGTGCCGAGCTGAGTCTCCCACAGCGTCTTGCCGCTTTTGACATCCACCGCTTTGAAGGAGCGGTCGTAATCTCCGACAAAGGCGATTCCACCGGCGGTGGAAAGCACCGCGGTGAGGAACGGCGCGCGCTGCTGGAAGGACCAGACCTCCTTCATGGTCTTGGTGTCATAGGCGGCGAGCTTGCCCATATTCCCGTTGGTGCCGGGCATCTCATAGACCCGCACCGCGGCGGCGATGCCGCCCGAGCCCGCCTTCAGCTCGACATCATGTCCGTTCAGTTCGTCGCAGCTCTGGGAGAGCGGGATGATGAGCAGGTCGCTGGGCGGGTAATAGCTCGTGGCCGTCCAGTTGTGGCCGCCCTCCTCGCTGGGACACGACTGAATCCACTCATTGGTCTTGCCGTTGGCGATGTCGTCGCGATAGGTCGGCACTCCGGTCTTGGGATCGATGTGCACGAACACGTTTTGCAACACGGTTTCTTTGTAATCGAGAAACTTGCCGTTGCTCCGGTCCAGCTTCCACAGGATGCCGGCCTTGCCAATCGTCATGACGGTCTTCTGCGCACCGTGATCGATCAGCACGCGCTCGAACACCTCGTCCAGATCAAGCGACTCGCCTGGCGAGTGGCTGTAATACCATTTCAGCTTGCCGGTGTCGGGATCGAGCGCGAGCGTGGTGCTGGTATAGAGCGCAGTGCCGTTCCCGGTGCCGCGGCTCGCCCGCATCCAGGGCTTGGCTTGGGCCACGCCCCAGTAAGTGAGATTAAGGTCAGGATCGTAGGTGCCCGCGATCCAGGCCTCGCCGCCGGCACGATAGAGATCGTCAAGTCCGTTCCACGTTTCGCCCCCCGGTGTCCCCTTGAGGGCGATGGTAGAGAAGCGCCAATCCTGCGCGCCGGTATCGGCGTCATAGGCGGAGATGGCGCATTTTTCCGTCGTGTAAGCACTGCAGCCGGTAAGGCCGACCAGCACCTTGCCGTGGATCACCANNGGGCCGATGCGGTTCTCCCAGATCAGCTTCCCGGTTTTGGCATCGAGCGCCTGCACGATGTTGTCGGTGTTGGAAAGGAAGATGATGCCTTCGTGCACGATCGGCGTCACTTCATTGGCGCCACCCTCGTTCATCGCCCAGGCCGATTTGAGCTGCAGGTTTCTTACGTTGCCCGCGTCGATCTGCTTGAGCGGGCTGAAGCTCCAACCCTGATAATTGCGGCGGAACATAAGCCAGTCGTCCTCCGCGGGATGATTGAGCATGGCATCGGTGACGGGCGTGTAATGCGGTACCTGCCCCGCGACCGTGAGGCCGCTGCGAGCGAGTTGCGTTGGCTCTCCCCGTCGGGCGAGTCCACCGGGCATCTGGCCGTTCGCGACATTGCCGATCTTCACATCCGTCTCCGCCGTGAAGGGTTTACCGCCTGCCGTTGCGCCATTGGCCTCAAGCAGGAAAGCCAGGATGTTCTGATAGGTTTGGTCACTCAGGCTGCCGCCCTTGCCCAGCGGCATGGTCGAACGGAGATAGTCATAGAGTTCCCGGGTCGAACGCCCACCCCAGGACTTCACAAAATTGCCACCGGCAACTGACGGCGCTTCGCCCCCGCCGGATAGATTTTCCTGATGACAGGCAGCGCAAGCGGTGGAGTAGTCGGCATGGCCTTGCGCGGCCTGTCCTGCGGTGAAAGGGCCGGTGTCCTGCTGGGCTAGCGCGGACCAACTGCAAAATGCCAACGCGGTCGCCGCCATCGCAATCCTATTTGTCCGACCTAGCATGGAATGTTTCTCCCGCAGCCTGCTTGTTTGCGCGCAGCCTGGTCCGAATTTCTTACCAGGAGCGGGTATTCACGGCCATTGTCCAAATCTGCTCGAGGCGCTGGGTGCCCCACGTTCGCCCCAGCGTACCCGGATTTCCTGTTACGCAGCACCAGACAGGACCGCGTGAGCGGCTTTCTTTAAGGAAAGCCGCATGGAGTTCGACAACGCCACCAACCTCGGCAGGAAATCCGG
>PLZN01000591.1 GCA_003152195.1 Acidobacteriaceae bacterium | reverse complement strand
TTCGGATGGGGATTCCCCTTTTTCTCACCCCTGTACCGCACAATGATCGAATGGCTGCCGGGTGGCCCCCCGGAAGGGAATTTTGGAACGATGCAGAAGACGATTGCAAATCTTCTATATCATTTGTACGCCTTCAATGTTCCGCGCCATGGAGATGTGGTCACGATGCTTGCACGCCCGCAAGACTCCGCCCGCTAGGAGCACTCTCTTGGAAGCTTCCAGAGTTCTTTCAGAGACGCGAGCCGGGGCATCCCCTGCGCGCCAGGCCAAGCCTGAGGGTTCTCGGTCATTTCGAGATGGGGCACGATACGCGCTTTACGCCCTGGCTCTTGCTGTGTCCATCTCCACCTGGTTCATTGCCATCCGTGCACCACTTTGGCTGGACGAGACAATCTCCTTC
The DNA here is from genome assembly GCA_003152195.1 of Acidobacteriaceae bacterium. Taxonomy (GTDB): domain Bacteria; phylum Acidobacteriota; class Terriglobia; order Terriglobales; family Acidobacteriaceae; genus PALSA-350. The sequence continues at coordinate 9,067 of PLZN01000591.1, read as the reverse complement.
TTCGTGATCAAAGGGGGCTTTTCAGAGATCATGTCTCGCCAGGGGTGGCCCGGCGTCCCGGCATATTCATACATTCTTTGGCTGTGGACCAAAGCGATGGGGACGGCCGAGATCACGCTCAGAATTCCTTCGATTCTGGCCATGCTGGGGGCAGCCTATCTGCTGTACCGCGCTGCACGGGAACTGTTCGACTGGGATGTTGCCATCATCGCCGCAGTCGTCTTCTGCCTTCATCCGATTGTCATTTTCGAGTCCATTGACGTTCGGCCCTATGCACTTGGAGCCCTGGCAATCACCTTGTCTATTCTTACCCTGGTTCATTTACGGCGCAGCAACGCAAACTGGCTGGCGGCCCTGTTCGGCCTCTCGGCAGCATGCATCGTTTACTTCCATTTCCTCTTCGTGGTTATCCTTCCGGCCCTTGCCATTTGCTTTTTCGCCCTCAAAATTGGCGACCGCAAGAGCTCAGGGCGGCAGCTCGTTGTTGCGCCCCTTGCGTTTGCCGTAGCCTTCCTGCCGGTTATTCCCGGGTTGCAATACATGTTCCACACCAGCGGCGCCCACAGTTTCGCCGGCGCTCCGACGCTATTAGAGCTAGGCTCGACGCTCGCGCTCAGGTGGCTGGCGTTTATCCTCGTCGGTACCGTTCTTGTTGCCGCTGCAACACGGCGGCTTGATCTGCAAAGCCATTTTGAGGGCTGGCCGATCTTGCTTAGCGCATCCTTGGCGCTCGTCCCGATTCTGATCCTCTATGGCGTAAGCGTGGGAACATCGATCCGCGTTTTTGAGTTCCGCTACCGGCTGGTCGCAGTTCCAGGAATTGCGCTCTGCTGGGCTTTAATCGTCAGCCGGATCGACTCCCGTGCTCTACGATTGTTATTCTGCATGGCCATCGTTGCGGCTACCGCTTACCAGTACTTTGACTCCCCACTTTTCAAGCTCCACGGTATTACATGGAAACACGCCCTGGAATTTGTTGAAACGAACGCTACTGCCGACAATGCTCCAGTGTTGATATGTAGCGATCTCCCGGAGGCCGACCACATGCCCATGCCCGTCGGTTCAGCAGCAAAAGACAGCGGCATTTTGGCACCGATCACTTACTACAAGCTCAGCGTACCGGTTGTGGCGCTCCCGCGAGCCCTCAATCACGAGGCTATTCGGATCGGTTTGCAGTTCATGCGAGAGGCAGCACAGCGCCATGAACGCTTTCTGGCCCTTGCATGGGAACCGTCCTACGAAACTCTCGATTGGATCGCAAGCAACGCTTCGGGGACGTACGACGTTCGCGAATTAGGTGTTTTCGACGGAATCAAGGTCCTGGAATTCGTACCGCGCACCCAGGCGGATGCCTCGCGCTGATTGGCCTGCCCGACGACAATAAGGTGGTCCGCCGCTTGATCGCCTCGGTGAAGGGGTAATCCTGGGAGGGGGATTCACGGAGGATCGTGCTCGCAGAGGTATCGCGGTTCTTAGTTTTGGCGTCGCGCCCCAAGAGTACGCGCCCATCCAGGCGCGCGGGGATAAGCTGACGCAGATCCGTCGCAGTTTACAATTCGAGCACAGCGCTCATCCAAAGAATGAGCGATCCAGGAATGAGGCGATCCAAAATTCATGCGGAAGTTGAAAAAGATTGTCATCATCGGCGGGTGCGGCCACGTGGGTCTTCCCCTGGGAATTGTCTTTGCCAATTGCGGTCTGGATGTCGTTCTTCTCGATCGCGATCAAGGCAAAATAGATACGGTCAACCGGGGGCAAATGCCCTTTATGGAGAGCAATGCCCTGGAGTTACTGGGGCGCGTTGTCGGTAAGCAGTTGATTGCCACCGCCGATCCTTCTTGCCTGCGCGATGCGGATGCTGCGATAGCGGTTCTTGGGACTCCGGTCGATGAGCATCTGAACCCAACCGTCACGGATCTTTATCGCAGCATCGACGAAGCAATCGCCAGCATGCCGGAGAATGCCCTTCTGGTCTTGCGCAGCACCGTCTTTCCAGGCGTGACGAAGCTGGTGCACGACCGCCTGCAAGCCTCTGGAAGGAGAATTCACTTGGCCTTTTGCCCGGAAAGAATCGCGGAGGGCAAAGCCATGGAAGAGATTCGAACTCTGCCGCAGATTATCTCCGCGTTCGACCCTGATTCTTTGGCGCGCGTGCGCGAGCTGTTCTCCATCATCAATGAGGATCTGATCGAGCTGACCCCACTCGAGGCCGAGCTGGCCAAGCTTTTCACCAACAGCTGGCGCTACATGAACTTTGCCATCTCCAATCAGTTCTACATGCTGGCCGAGACCTACGGCCTTGACTTCCAGCGCATCTATGGCGCTGTAACCCATCGCTATCCGCGCATGAAGAGCTTCGCCAAGGCGGGTTTTGCGGCCGGTCCTTGCCTTTTGAAGGATACTTTGCAGCTCTCGGCGTTTTCCGGCAATCATTTTTTCCTGGGACATGCAGCGATGCTGGTCAACGAAGGCTTACCAAACTTCATCGTGGGTCAATTGCGACAGGAGCAAAAACTTGGCGATAAAGTGGTCGCGGTGCTGGGCATGGCCTTCAAATCTGAGTCGGATGACAAGCGTGAGAGCCTCTCCTACAAGCTGCGCAAATTGCTTATGGTCGAAGCCAAAGAAGTGCTTTGTACTGATCCCTACGTCGTCGATGAGAAGTTGTTTCCCCTCGAGGAGGCCGTAAATCGGGCGGACGTTATCGTTTTGGGGGCCCCCCACGCCGTTTACCGCGACCTTCAGTTTCCTAACGATAAGGTAGTTGTGGATGTATGGGGATTTTGGCCAAATCGGGAGCAACCCGTAACAGGAGGACCTTTCGCATCGTGAAAGTACTGGTAACTGGCGCTTCCGGTTTTATCTGTGGATATCTGATCCAGGAACTCCTGGAGCACGGCTACGAAGTCGTCGGCCTTGACAACTTCAGCAAGTACGGGCGGGTGCAGAAGTCTTACGACACGCTGCCTGGCTACCGGCTGGTAGAGGGAAACGCAAAAGACGTCGCGTTGATGAAAGAACTACTTTCAGACTGCGATCACTTCATTGCTGCGGCAGCCATGATTGGAGGCATCTCGTACTTCCACGAGTTCGCTTACGACCTGCTGGCAGAGAACGAACGCATCATCGCCTCTTCGTTCGATGCAGCGATCTGGGCCCACAGGGAGCGCAAGTTGAAGAAGATCGTCGTGCTCTCTTCGAGCATGGTCTTCGAGAGCACGAACGAATATCCAACCCCGGAAGGAGCGGAACGACGCAGCCCGCCGCCTCGCTCAACCTATGGCTTTCAAAAGCTCGCAACCGAGTATTTTGTTCAGGGCGCCTACGAACAGTACAAGCTTCCCTATACCATTGTGCGGCCCTTCAATTGCGTCGGCATCGGTGAGAAGCGAGCCTTGTCTGACCGCGACATCATGAGCGGCAATGTGCGCTTGGCTATGTCGCATGTCGTTCCTGACTTGGTACAGAAGCTGGTCAAGGGTCAGGATCCCTTGCACATTTTGGGTGACGGTAAACAGGTTCGGCACTATACCTATGGGGGAGATCTTGCGCGCGGGATTAGGGTTTGCACCGAGCACCCAGCTGCTCTCAACCAGGATTTCAACCTATCTACGCCGGTAAGCACCACGGTGCTGGAATTGGCGGAGCTGATCTGGCAAAAGATTCATGGCTCGAGCAAACCGTTTCGCTACGTGAGTGATCCTGCTTACGAGTACGACGTTCAGGAGAGGTCTCCGGCAACCGGGAAGGCGAAGGACCTGCTCGGCTTCGAGGCGTCTACCCCCCTATCGGAGATTCTGGACGAGGTAATTCCTTGGGTGGCGGAGCAGGTCGAAATCGGTCAAATGTAACCGAACTCGCCCCCGGTAATGAGTTTCGACAGGAGATGTAAATGGACAGGCCGCTCACGATTGTTATTCCCATATACAACGAAGGGGCGAATTTCCCCGCGCTCTGGTCGGAGATGACCGAGCACCTCAATTTTCCCTTCACGGCGTTCGTTGCCTACGATTTTGATGGAGATGACACCCTTCCGGTAGTTCAGCAGATCATCGCCCAGGGTGAGGCTCGATTGAAGTTGGTTAAGAACACCTACGGCCGTGGGGTTGTGGGCGCGATCCGAAGCGGGTTCGATGCGGCCCCTGCCGGCCCTGTGCTCGTGGTCATGGCAGATTTGTCGGATGACTTGGGCCAGGTTTCCAGGATGCTTGAACTTTACCGGCGCGGCAGCCACATTGTTGTCGGCAGCCGGTACATGAAGGGTGGTAGGCTGATCGGCGGCCCGTGGTTCAAGCAGCTGCTTTCACGTCTGTCCGGCCTTTCGTTGTGTTGGCTGCGCGGCATGCCGACCCATGATGCCACCAATGCCTTCAAAATCTATGACCGCGCCATGCTGGATGCCATCCATATTGAGAGCAAGGGCGGATTTGAATTGAGCCTGGAGATCACGGTGAAGGCCTTCCTTGCGGGCTATACCATCTCTGAAACGCCTTCTACGTGGCGGGATCGGACCGCGGGGACATCCCGCTTCAAGCTCTGGAAGTGGTTACCGCACTATCTGAAATGGTATTTCATGGCTTTTCAGCCCAAATCCACGAAACGCAGGCCTAGGGAGGAACTGCGGCCCACGTGAGTTCTTCCAGCAAGGCTCTCAGCGATGTGGATGGCCCCGCCTGGGAGAAGATGTCGGCAGGCGAAATCCTCTTGCTCTGCTGCTCTTTTGTGTCCCTCCTTGTCTCCTGTATCCTCTGGTCGTCCCGCAAGCAAGAGTGGGTCGACGAAATCTATACGTGGACGGAGGTCAATGACCCCTTGCTGTGGCATCTCTATCACGCGATCCAGCACGGTGCGGACGGCGGGATGCCGCTGTTCTACGCGCGACTGGCTGAACAGGAAAGCCCAAAACTGAATCTGCTGACCGGGGCAATGCTGGCGCAAGCGGCCTTGGTGCTTTCGCATGTTCTAGGGGTAATTTACGGAGGGCTCATCCTCGTGGCCCTTGTTATCTTCGATGCCACAAAGCGCCGCTTCAGGACAAGAGTCTACGTCTTCCACGCAGCCGGTTGGCTGGCACTTCTTGTCTGGTCTCCGGCGATTCTAGCCTCCATCGCCGTCGGCAAACCGCATGGCTGGATTCCCATGCCAGTCAAGCTTGATGTCCTGGTCTCTTATACCTTCCAGATGTGGATGAATCCCATTCTGCTGTTGCACAGAGACTACGAACTTACGCAACGACATTACGAAGATTTTATGGTTCATGCTGTCCGGCACTTGCTGCTGCTCCTGGTGGCCGTCGTCTTTCTGTCCGTACTGGTAAAATTATGGCGCAATCTTACCGGCGAACCGAGCAAACTGGAATCCAACAAGAGAACCCCGCTGCTGATCGTCGGGTTCTCGATCCTCGCAACTCCGCTCATCCTTCTGATCCTGTCGCACTTAGTCACGCCCCTATTCGTTCCGCGTTATGCTGTCCCGAGTGCAATCGGCATGGCGATTATCCTCGCTGCATTTGCAGACGTGCTTGGACTCGATCGCATCAGGAAACTCCCCTCTGTCCCGGCTGTCACTTGGGCAGTCTTGGTCATCGTCTTGGTAGCCATGCCGATTATTTCGGCACTCATCTTGGTGCCCGAATATGTGAACGTCGAATATCTTGACGTCCCTCGGATTGACGCTCTTATCCCGTCCGGCGTTCCGGTGGTCGTGGGGTGGCAACACGACTTTTTCAAGCTCATGCGCTACTCGCGGCGCGCTGACGCTCCTTATGTATTCCTCCTCGACTGGCCAAGTGCTCTGAATGGCAACGCGGAATTCGTCACCGACTTTCACCTCATGAAGAATTACCGGCAAGTGGGATATTACTCTCGCTATATCGAGGACCAATCCGACTTCCTCTGCGCGCATCCGTACTTCCTTCTCCTGGACAATCAAACAAGGAGCTGGTTCGATGCCGCGTACAAGAATCTTCCAGGTTTTAAAGCAGAGATCTTCGCTGTCATCGATAAGGACAGAGAGCTTATCGCCGTACACAAAGCGAGCCCACTTGTTGGGTGCGGCCAAAGCTGATGACTATGACGCGCTCGACCGAGCCTGTAGGCTCGGAGCGCGCGGCCCCAACTCGAATGGAAGGTCTCGATTCTTTCGATCGCCTGAGGTGACGAGGAAACTGATCGCTGTGCATCGGAGAGCGTCCGTAACCTTTTGCGGCAACCCGTAACTTCGACGTACACCCCGTACCTCCTGTTGCGGGTGAAGCTGGTCAGCCGTAGGCAAACGACAGGCAGATCCCAGACTATCCGCTCCCTTCCATTCAGGCGGAAGTAACGCATCCCAGTATGACCGGCAGGCTGGGAAGCCGGCGCAATCAAGGTACCAAGGTAATTTACCGTGGTTTTCGCGCTTTTCGCGCATTTTCCCTCGCTCGATTGTGTGATTAAGATGTGCGTGGGTTTCCAGGGGAACCAGTTGTGTCAAAAATGGGTAGCCCAAAATTAGGGCTTACGTCGCGATATGTTGCAACCCAGTGGTAACGACTTGGGATTATGTCCGGCTAACAACCTTCAGAGAGAGCCGAGGTCGTCCGCAGTTTGCAGGTTCGGCACGGGGAGTTGCGCGGGGTCTTCTTTGGGGTTGACATACCGAAAATGCGACTTCAACTTAAGGAATCGAAGTTCCAATAAGTGGTAACTCGCCACTGCCACCACGGTGAAGAGCGCCAGCATGGCAAATGTATAGACCAACTGCCCGACGATCAGCGGGTGAATGTTGCGAAGAAACCACGCACTCCAGGTAATACAGACCGGTGATGGCAAATCGTGCCAGACGTAAAGTCCGTAGCTGTATCGTCCAAAAAAACGCAGCACTGAAACCCGGCCTACCCGATTCGCCACTGTACCGGGCACCAGTGCAAGCGAGAGAACGCAGACATATAAGCCCGCAAACATAGAGTAGCCAAAAGAAGTCATCTCACCCGAATCAAGGAAGAGAGATCTGGCGCTGATGAAGAGAATTACCAGTAGGAGACAGCAAGCGCCCATAAGGGGATAAAGCCTGCCGCGTCTGAGCCACGCATCCGGCCTGGGACCTCGAAGCGCTAAGGCCAGCAAAGCGCCAGCCAGTAATGCATCCATCCGTGACGGAAGCTCCGTATAGAGCATCCAGGTGGAAGCCCCCAGATGCCCCATAATGACCCGAAACAGCAGCGCGCCTAGGATGCCTCCCGCGCAAATCCGCATCAGAGTACTTCTCTTCGAGATAAAGAAAACCGCCAAGGGCCATAGAGAATAAAACTGCTCTTCGACGGCAAGAGACCAAAAGTGGATGCACTGGAAATAGGGAGTAAAGTTAGGAACCCCGCCCGGCACAACCAGCATCACGTTGGCACCGTAAATGTAGAAGGGGATTGCCTTCCAGCTCATGGGGGTGTGAAGCAGGACCGCAACAAAGAGCACACTCCCGACCGCCAGGAAATATAACGGGAACAGGCGCAGCGCCCGCCGGACATAAAAAACCTTGAAGAAATTGGTTGCTTTCCGCGTGTCGTAGAGAATCCCGGTAATCAGAAATCCGGAAAGCACGAAAAACAGATCGACACCGGACCAGCCAACGCTTGCAATCCAGGAAAGAGGGTTGTGGGGATTGCGGGGTATATAGTGAAAAAAGAAGACGAGCAGAATCGCAATGCCGCGAAGGCCGTCCAGGCTGTCGATGTGCTTTTCTGATCCCAGTCCCATGCAGGCGCCCTCGTCCGCCTGGCTTCCCGAACATCATACGACGCAGCGTCACGGGTCGGACGCCCGGCAGCAGTAGACGCGTGAGCTTCCCAAAATATTCTACAGACGGCTCCCCGCGATCGCGTGGTCGATGGAAGCGGCCGCTATTTCCAAGTCGTTACGAAACAGTGACGGATTCGTTATCCGTTACAGTGTGGTTGACTTACTGTCGACGAGCGACCGCGCCCGGGCAACAAACTCTTCCAGCGGCATTCCGCCCTGATCGCCCTGCCCGCGGACCCGCAGGGCGATCGCGCCCGCTTCCGCTTCCTTGTCACCCACAATCAGGATGTAAGGCACCTTCTGTAACGTGAAATCACGGATTTTGGCCCCCATTTTCTCGTTGCGGTGATCGACTTCCACGCGCAGGCCAACGTTCTGTAATGTTGTTTGTATCTTTTCCGCGTAAGGCAAATGGCGCTCGCTGATAGGCACGATACCGGCCTGCACCGGCGCTAGCCAGAGCGGGAACGCGCCGGCATACTGCTCCACCAGCACGCCGAAAAAGCGTTCTACCGAGCCAAAGAGAGCCCGGTGGACCATGACCGGTTGGTGGCGCTCCCCGTCTTCGCCCACGTACTCCATCGCAAAGCGTTCCGGCATGTTGAAGTCGAACTGAACCGTCGACAGCTGCCATAAGCGCCCCAGCACATCCACCAGCTTGATATCGATCTTGGGCCCATAGAAGGCAGCTTCGCCGCGGATGGTCTTGTAGGGAATGGCCTTCCGCGCCAACGCGTTTTCGAGTGAGGTGATCGCCAGGCGCCAGTTTTCGTCAGAGCCGGCATAGCTCTTGCGGTCTTTGGGATCCCAGGTGGAAAGTTCCACCTTAAAATCCGTGAATCCAAAGGTGCTGAGCACGAGCTGGGCAAAGTCGATGCAGCCCACAATCTCATCTTCGATCTGCGACGGGGCGCAGAAGATGTGGGCGTCATCCTGGGTGAAGCCGCGGACGCGCAACAGGCCATGCATAGTGCCGGAGCGCTCGTAGCGGTAAACATTGCCCAATTCGGCGAAGCGCACAGGCAGATCGCGGTAGCTCTTGGGCGAATTCTTGTAAATGAGAATGTGGAACGGGCAGTTCATCGGCTTTATCCGGTAATCTGCGTCGTCCAGCTCCATGGGGGTGAACATGTTCTGCGCGTAAAAACCTTCATGGCCGCTCGTCTGCCAGAGATTCACGCGCGCTACGTGCGGCGTGTAGACGAGGGAGTAGCCGCGCTTCAGGCACTCGTCGCGCATCCAGTCTTCCATGATCTTGCGGACCATGGCGCCTTTGGGATGCCAGAAGATCA
>PLZN01000011.1:1065-4260 GCA_003152195.1 Acidobacteriaceae bacterium | reverse complement strand
CGAAGGGAACGTTTATGAGGCTCGTTATTCTCGTATTCATTGTGAACTTGGCGAGCGCTAGCGCATGGGGGGCGGCCTGCACTCCGTTTGAAGAAAACGGAAAACAAAAACTTACATGTACGGTCAGTTCGGGTCTACGGCCTAGCGGAAAAGGAGAAAGATGGGGAGCCTTCCAGTATGTAACCAGCAAGGTCGCTGGTCCGGCGGGTGCGACCTACGAACTAGAATCAGCTTCGTTCAGCCTAGGAGGACCGCATCCCTGTTCCGGCGTCGTGAAGTACGCTCCTGGGCAAGCAAAAAAAGAAGCGAAACAAGAGTGGTTTGACAGTCTTGTCAGTCCCATCACAGGTCCAAGCTTTCATCTTTACGTAGCACCGGTCAATAAAAGATTCACGGGAGATTGGGCGGAATGTCAACAAGTCAAGCAGAGTGATGGAGAGGTTGAGTGGGAATTTCACTTTATGGGATGGACCTCATCGAAGCCGCTGGAAGTTGCGCAGATGAAGAAATATGACAACAGTTGCAAGCTGCCAGACCTACCCAAAGATAAACAGGATGCCTGCAATCAGTATGCACTCAGTATCCCCCTTGCAAATCAGGATGAGGAGATCAAGGAAGCAGCAAAACTGACAACCATTTGGGTAAAGACGGACTAAGCTTCGATCCACTGATTCTTAGGCGGCTCCAAGCGTCCACAACAAACTGTCGTTGTTGTCGAGGAGGTAGGGAGGGGCCGCAAGCGGATAAGTCACCGTTATTCGAGCGGGTGAAGCGAAGTAGCGGGAGTTCTCGCGCTTCAGTTTCGGAACAATTGGTGGGTTTGCCGTGTGATTGTTCCTTGGTAGAATCGAAAGCCGGGTCAATTGTATGGATCTAGAGAAGACGAGTCACTTCGCCAACATCGGGACTTTTTGTCTGACAGTGGCGATGGCACTAATGATGGTCTGGCCCTTGCTACCGAAGAAAACCGTCCCGTCAAACATCTCCACACAGGCAAGTGCGGGCAAGAACTCCGTGCAACCTACTTCCCCGTCACCGTCTGCGAGGGCCGAAGCCTTCTATCCCTGGGCGATGGCATTAGTTTTAGGTGGTGCAATAGTCGTAGCTGGTGTCCTTCAGTTTTTCGCCGCTCGGGTTCGTCGTGTACCTGCCCTAGCAGCCCGTGTCTAAAATCACTTCCTCCCAGGAATGTTTCAGGATAAAATCAGTCATGGCGATGGGGACGAGGAAAGGCCGGGTGCGGCAAGAAGAGATCTGGTACCGCTCCGAGGTGGCGGAGGCGCCTGGACATCCGTTCTACCGCAAGCTAGAGGCAAAGTTGAAAGAGGCAGGCTTCGACAGGTTCTGCGAAGAGGAGTGCAAACGGTACTACGCCGATGGCGTGGGCCGGCCATCGTTGGTTCCCGGCGTGTACTTCCGGCTGATGCTGATCGGTTTCTTTGAAGGCATCGATAGTGAACGAGGCATTGCCTGGCGGGTGGCCGATTCGCTCAGCTTGCGGCAGTTTCTTGGCTACGGAATCGACGAGAACACGCCGGATCACGGGACCATTTCCCGCACGCGGCGATTGCTCGAAGCCAGCACTCACAAGCTGATCTTCGACTGGGTTCTGGAGCAGCTAGCGCAAGCGGGGCTGGTCAAGGGCAAGACGATGGGCGTGGATTCGACGACGCTGGAAGCCAATGCGGCCATGAAGTCGATCGTGCGGCGCGACACGGGCGAGAGTTACATGGAATATCTGCGGCGGTTGGCGGCGGAGGGGAACTCTCTTCAGACGCTCACAAATCCATGGTCGCTGGGGAGCCACAACGTCAGCCTCGAACCCACAGAGCACTGTTGTTGGCAGTGTAAGGCTGCGACGAAACTGCGCTCGTATCCGCAAGACTGGCCATGTGTTGCCTGACGATCCGCGCGACGTTGTCGGAGCAATCGAGCTATCTCGCGCTACGTACCGGAAGATGATCCAGAAAGATTTGGGCGACTGCATATAACTTAGTTGCCATCCCGGTCGCCGCAGGTCTCTTCGTTCGCTGGGGCTTCGACCTGCCCATGAGTGTTGGTGCCGTCGCGATGAGCGTTTCCACTATCATTGTGCCCTGATCGTTGATGTTTCGGTCCTGTAGGCCTTTGCTTGAGCGATCGCGCTCCCTTACGCCTGTTTGGTCCATTTCTGCCGATCGTTAAGATTATGACGCCAAAATCTTCAGGTACCCTATCAGGAAACAGCTTGGAACAGGTCCTGAGGGCTGAGACCGAGAACCGAGCGTGGAGCAAGACACTTCGACAGCGGGTGACGGCGCTCCTGAATAGTAGATTGGCGAAAGCAATCAGTTTCGAAGAGTATAGTGTGTTTCGCCGACAAGCGAGCAAGGATGCGGCTGAGTGCAAGCAGCAAGGAAGGATTCTAGGCGACGAGATTCGTAGGCGAGAAGTGCGCTATGTCCTAAGGTCGAATCCGGAAAATGAACGCTTCCCCGAAACATACCTCCACAGCCAAATCTGAAATGAAGCTTCTTGTAAGACAATCATAGATTGCGGCCCCTGATCGCCAGCCCTGATCGTTATCCCTGGTTTTGTCAACTCCGGTCGAAAATTCCCCATAGTACCGTTTGAAAATTTCCCCACCCAACGATGATGCCCGGGGCCGACCAACCATCTCCGTTGGCCGAGAAGAGCGCGGGAGCTACCGCTGTGACGTTCACTGTGCCTGTGGAAATCGTCCCGTCAGCACTTGTGAACGTTACCAGGGCTTCTCCAGTGGCCGTGCCGGACGGCACCTCGTAATTCACTTGCGCGGGCCCCACATAGAACAGAGGCGCTAGGCGCTCTGCACCCATGCTATCTTTCACCTTCACTGTGGTCCCGTTCAAATTCGTAGGCAACGGAAGAACAGTCGGACGCGATTGGAGGCGACGCCGACCAGAAGCGATATTGGAAAATAGTCCATTGGAGCGTGACGCATCATGAAATGGATTGACGGTACGGATCTTGCGCAGTGGGCTGATCGGCGCGATAGCCAATCGCTGCTTCCTGAATTGGTCCGGCAATTGATCTATGCGACGACGCCCGATGACGTGTCACAGGGATTGCGCGGTGTGCGGCAAGTAGCCAAGGAAAGGAGACAGGAACGGTTCACGGCTTTGCTCCACCATCTGAGCGTGAATCTACTTCGGGACAGCTTCTACGCGTTGAAGC
>PLZN01000011.1:198-1030 GCA_003152195.1 Acidobacteriaceae bacterium | reverse complement strand
CGCTGGAGGACAAAGTCGTTCAACAAGCAGTGGTGGCCATTCTCAATGAGATTTATGAGGTGGACTTCCGAGGCTTTTCGTACGGGTTCCGGCCCGGGCGCAGCCCGCACCAGGCGCTGGATGCGCTGAGTGTGGGTCTCCACCGGAAGCGCGTGAACTGGGTGCTGGATGCGGACATTCGCGGGTTCTTTGACCAGATGAGCCACGAATGGACGATGAAGTTTGTCCGGCACCGCGTGGCCGACCATCGCATTCTTCGCTTGATCCAGAAATGGCTGAAGGCGGGAATGTCGGAGGAAGGCCAATGGTCGGAGACGAAGGTAGGAACTCCGCAGGGGGCGGTGATCTCACCGCTGCTTGCGAACATCTACCTGCATTACGTGTTCGACCTGTGGGTCGAAGCCTGGCGCAAGAAAGTGGCGAAGGGCGATTGTATTTTCGTCCGTTACGCCGACGATCTCGTGGTGGGTTTCGAGAACCGAACTGAAGCGGAGCGATTCCTGGAGGAATTTCGGGAGCGCCTGGCGAAGTTCGGCCTGGAGTTGCACACGGAGAAGACGCGGCTGATCGAGTTCGGGCGGTTCGCCGCCCAAAATCGAGAGCAGCGGGGGAAGGGAAAACCGGAAACCTTCACGTTTCTGGGCTTCACACACTATTGTGGGAAGCGCCGGAAAGATGGAGCGTTTACTGTATGGCGTGAGACCGCCAAGAAGCGGCTGGCAGCGAAGCTCAAAGCAATTAAAACGGAGCTGAAGCACCGCCGTCACGAGCCGGTCGCATCCGTTGGTGCATGGCTCCGCAAGGTGACCTCCGGCTATTACCAATACCACGC
>PLZN01000011.1:0-162 GCA_003152195.1 Acidobacteriaceae bacterium | reverse complement strand
GAGCCGTATGCGTAGACGCGCACGTACGGATCTGTGCGGGGGGCGATCAGCAATGATCGTCCCTACCGCAAGTGTGCCGAGCATGTTCGACAGCTCGAAGGTGAAAGTCCTTTTCACAACCTGATGGAGGTGAAGTGATAGCGAAGCGCAAGGGCGTCGTCG
>PLZN01000477.1 GCA_003152195.1 Acidobacteriaceae bacterium | reverse complement strand
GGCCAGGTGGATATCACCAGCGGCAAGTTCGTCTTCTCCGCCTCCGAAGCCTACCTCATCGAAGATGGCAAGATCACCGCGCCGGTGCGCGATGCGACACTCATCGGCAACGGCCCGGAGGCGCTCAAGTATGTGTCCATGGTAGGCAACGATCTGGCTCTCGATGAAGGCATCGGTACCTGCGGCAAAGACGGACAGAGCGTGCCTGTCGGCGTGGGCATGCCAACCATCAAACTCGACCGCATGACCGTGGGCGGCACGGGCAGATAGCCCATTCGGAGAATCATGTCTACAGCCACTCCCATCTCCGCTGCAGCCCACAAGACAGACTTGCAGCAGCTTGCGACCGATGTCGTCGAGCGCGCTCTGCGTGCTGGAGCGACTGACGCCGAAGTAGTGATCCGTGAAGGTGACGAATTCTCAACCCTGGTGCGCCTCGGGCAGGTGGAGACGCTGAAGGAGTCAGGCGCCCGCGGTATCGGTCTCCGCGTCTTCCTGGGATCGAGCGGGTCGCATCGCACGGCCAGCACTTCCAGCAGCGACTTCTCCGAAGCAGGCCTGGCGCATCTGGTCTCCGGCGCCGTCGATCTGGCCCAGGTCACCTCCGAGGATCCCTTCGCCGGCTTGCCTGAAGCCAGTGCCATGGGCCAGCTAGCGGGCGGCCTCGACCTTTACTACGACGACGTCTATTCCCTGCCCACGGCGCAACGCATCGAATACGCGCGGCGCGCCGAGGCTGCGGCGCTCTCCGCCGATCCCCGCATCCAGAAGCAGAAGAGCGATGGCGGCAGCTTCGACGCCGCAACCGGGCGCAAAGTGTTGGCCAATTCGCGCGGGTTTGCCGGCGAATATCGCCGCTCCTATTGCTCGCTCTCCGCCATGCCCATCGCGCAGACGGAGCAAGGCGGCATGCAGCGGGACTATTGGTACTCGAGCGCGCGCACGCTGGCCCGGCTCGATTCCCCGGAGAGTATCGGAGCCGAAGCGGCCCGGCGCACCCTGCGCCGGCTGAACGCGCGCCGCGTCCCAACCCAGAGCGTGCCCATTGTCTTTGCCCCCGAGATCGCCCGCTCGCTCATCGGCAACATCTTTGAAGCCGCCAATGGAGACAGCATTTATCGCGGCGCCTCCTTCTGGGCCCACCAGCTCGGCCAAAAGGTCGCCAGCTCGAACGTAACCGTCATTGACGACGGTACACTGATCGGGCTCTTCGGCACCGCGCCCTTCGACGGGAAGGCCTGCCCACGCGGCGCACTGTCATCGTCGAAAACGGCGTCCTGACCCACTACCTGCTGAATACCTACACCGCGCGCAAGCTCAACATGCAGAGCACCGGGAGCGCTTCGCGCGGGCTGGCCGGCACTCCCGGCATCGGCGCCGGGAACCTATTTCTCGAGAACGGGTCCGTCGCACCGCGGCAGCTTCTCGCGGACGTCAAGGCTGGTTTCTACGTTACGGAACTGATGGGATTCGGCGTAAACATGGTCACCGGCGATTATTCCCGCGGCGCAGCAGGCCTCTGGATCGAGAATGGCGAGCTGACGTACGCCGTGGAGGAGGTCACGATCGCCGGCAATCTGAAGGAGATGCTTAATAACATCACCGCCATTGCCGACGACCTGGAATTTCGTGGATCTGTCGCCTCCCCCACCCTGCGCATCGACGGAATGACCATCGCCGGGGAATAATCTACTTGCGTCGGGCGGCGAGTGAGTTGCCGCGCCGCGAGTGAGTATTCGGGGTTCTATGGGAGCCGGCCTAGCTAATTCTATCCGCTTCGATCCGGCCGACCCGCGGGCCAGCCTGGCCGGCATGCCTGAGGCGCCGGGCATTTTTGCGCTCTGTGCGGCCGATCCCGCGGCCGAGCCCTACCTCAGCAAAACGCCCAACCTTCGCCGCCGTCTGATGCGCTTTCTGCGCGGGCCCCAAGCCGCGAGCGCGCCAGGTCAAAGTGTTCCGCCTCCCACCCGGCGCCTGCAACTGGCGCACATGGTCGACCACATCGAGTACAGCGTCACCGGCTCAGAGTTCGAGTCCTCCCTCTGCCTCTACGAAGCCTCCCTGCGCGCCTTCGGTGAACGGGCACAGCGTCGGCTGCGTCTTCGCCCTCCTGTCTTTCTGCGGATGTCGGTCGACAATCCGTATCCACGCGTTTACGTGACGACAAAGATCAGCAAGACCGCGGCCAACGCTCTTTTCGGTCCGTTCCCCTCGCGAGCGGCGGCCGAGCGGTTCGCGGATGAGATGCTCAATCTGTTTTTGTTGCGCCGGTGTACGGACGACCTCAGCCCTGACCCCGCTTTTCCCGGCTGTGTTTATTCCGAGATGAAGATGTGTCTCGCTCCCTGCTACAAGGGCTGCTCCGATGAGCGGTACCAGCAGGAATCGGCAGAGGTCTTTGCCTTTCTCTCCACCCGCGGCGCTTCCATGCTCGCCCGATTGGAAAGCGAACGCAACGCTGCGTCGGAAGCGATGGAATTCGAACGCGCAGCCGCCATCCACCAGCGGATGCAGAAGGTTCAGGGCGTAGCTCACCTGGCCAGCGAGGCGGTTCGCCCGCTCGCACAACTCACCGGCATCCTGGTGCAGCCGTCGGCTGAGCCTGGCCATGTCGCCCTTTTCTCGCTACGCCGTGGGGTGTGGAATGGGCCGGCGCTGTATTGCATCCTCGGTATGAGGCTGGCCAATGAGCGCTCCGGTTCCAGCTCCCTGTTCGCTCATCCCTTCGCCCTGGAAGCTGTTCCCCTGGAAGGCGGCCAGCCTGCGAAAGACCTGTTGGCGTCGCGCCTCGAGGAGGCGTTGACGGCGCTCGGGCAGTCTGTGTCGGTCTCTTCGCAGACCTTATCCGACCACTTGGCCCTTTTCACGCAATGGTTTTATCGGCCCACGGTGCGCTCCAGCGGAGAAATCGTCTTTGCTGGAGTCGATGGGGAGGTGGCCCGCAAGCCTCTGCTGCGCGCCATCTCCCGTGTTGCCGCGCGGGCCAACAGCGCCAACCCAGAAGAGCTAGCCAAGCCCCCGATCCAGTGGCACGCCTGAGGGTGGAGGGAACTGCAGTTCCGCGCCCTCTGCGCGACGGGAACTCCTGCTACACTGAGGGCACGTCGAGGGGTAATCGTGGTTGAATTAGTGCCATCCATCCTCTCTGCCGACTTCTCGAAGCTGGCCTTGGAAGTCGAGGCCGCCGAGCGCGGTGGCGGCTCTGTCATCCATATCGACATCATGGACGGCCACTTCGTTCCCAACCTCACCATGGGACCTCCGGTGGTCAAGTCCCTGCGCAAGGTCACCAGCTTGCCGCTCGACTGTCACCTGATGATCGAGAACCCGGACGACTTCATCGCTGAGTTCGCGGACGCCGGAGCCAACTGGATCAGCGTGCACTACGAGGCCTGCCGCCACCTGCACCGCACCCTGGAACTTATCAGCCAGCATGGCATGGAGCCCGCCGTGGTCATCAATCCGGCGACCCTGGCCGGTCTTCTCGTCGACATCCTGCCCATGGTTCACCATGTGCTGGTGATGAGCGTCAACCCGGGTTTTGGGGGCCAAAAGTTCATTGGTTTTTCGCTGGATAAGATCAGGCGCCTGGCCGAGCTCCGCGCCGAGCTTGACCTCAACTTCAGAATCGAGGTCGATGGGGGCGTTGCCCACGACACCATCGCCTCCGTGGTCGAGGCCGGAGCGGATTTGCTGGTCGCCGGAAGCGCCGTCTTCGCTTCGGGGCATCCCGAAAAAGAGGCGCGGGTGCTGCTCAGCCTGGCGCGGGAGGCCGAACGGCGCCGCCCGGGCCAAAAATTGCATTCGGCGCGTGCCGCGGCCATATAATTGACTAGGAAAGACGGTCGGTGGTGGTAAGGGCAGACCACTACCGGTCACGGCTTCCTATTGCCCACGAGGTGCTATGAAGCGTTCCCTATTCCGGCTCTCTACCCTGTGCCTGCTTTCCGCGCTTACCGCGTCCGCTCAGTTCGGCATCTTCAAGCCTTCCAAACCGGCCACAGTTCCGTCGCCCAACGACCCCCTTGCCGGCCACGCGTCCAAGCAGCCGGACAAGGAGCTCTTCGACAAGGCCGAGATAGCCATGAAGAAGGGCAAGTTTGACGTTGCCCGCCTGGATCTGCAGACGCTGCTGAACACATACCCGGAATCTGAATACCAGATGCGCGCCAAGCTGGCCGTCGGGGATAGCTGGTTCAAGGAAGGCGGCACCGCCGCGCTGACCCAGGCCGAGGCCGAATACAAAGACTTCATCACCTTCTTCCCCAACCAGCCGGAAGCGGCCGAAGCGCAGATGAGGGTCGCCGACATCTACTACATGCAGATGGAGAAGCCTGACCGCGACGCTACCAATGCCGAACGAGCAGCGACGGAATATCGGACGATGATCCAGCAGTTCCCCGAATCGACGTTTGTACCTCGCGCCAAGCAGCGGCTGCGGGAAGTGCAGGAAGTGCTGGCCGAGCGCCAGTTCCAGGTCGGGAGTTTCTATTTCTCGCACGAGAACTGGCCGGCGACGATCGCCCGCCTGCAGACGGTCTCCGACAACTACCCGCTCTATAGCCATAGCGACCTGGCGCTGATTGGGCTGGGAGACGCTTACGCTGCCGAAGCCCGCTTTGTTCAGGGGCTCGCCCAGATGAATCCCAAGGCCAAGCAGGAACTCATGAAGGCCTATGACGATCAGGCGGCGGACGCCTACTCCCGCGTGGTCACGCGCTACTCCATGGCTGCGCATGTGGAAGACGCCCGGGAACGCCTGATCGCGCTCAACCGCTCCGTGCCCGAACCTACCAAGGAACAACTCGCCGATAGCGAGGCAGAAGAGCAGAGCCGTACTGGTATCACGTTCAAGGATCGCGCCCTGCTGTTGGTAAAGCGCGGTCCCGTCACGGTCAACGCCGCGCGTATAGGGGAACCCACCCTTGCCGACGCGCCAACGATCATGGCGCCTGACGTCAATAAATATAACCAGACACTCTTCGCCGCGGCCCTCAACAACAAACCACTTCCGCCACCCCCCGCGGCCGGCGTGGCCCCGGCCGTGGTCGCCGCCGGAGCCGCGGCGCCTGGCCCTGACGCGGGCGCGCCGCTCGTATTGGAGAGTCTGCCCTCAGCCGAGGGTGGCCAAGCGGCCGGCAGCGGACCTGCCATCGGAGCGAGCATTGTCACTCCCGGTTCCGATAGCGGAACCGCTGGAGCCGGCCCAGGCACAGCTCCCAGATCCGCTCCAGAGGGCGCACCCGCCCCAGCCGCACCGGCAAATGCAGTACCCGCAGATACCGGCGCAGCCATCGCGGCACAGGCAGCCGGAGTTCCCGGCGCGCAGAACCCTGGCGGATTGACGGCGGTCGGGCCGACAAATAATCAACCATTGCCTGCGATAGAAAAGCCGGCGGAAACTCCGGCACAGATCAACGATGTGCATACCGGGAATGCCGCCCAGGTGCAGACCGGCACGGATGCCGGCGCCACCAATGCCAAGTCCAAGAAGAAGACCCCCGCGCCGAAGTATGATTCGAGCGACGAGTCTTCCAGCAAACACAAGAAAAAGAAGGGGCTCGACAAGCTCAACCCGTTTTAAGCATTATCAGAGTTACGATGATGTGGTGATAGCGGTTTTGAGCAGCCGTTCTTCGATGGAACGGCTGCGTTGAGAGCGATTTGTCAGCTCACACCAACTCTGATAATGCTCCAGGCCCCCGGGTTTCTGAGGCCGTGTAGCCTCGCTTCCGCCAGCCGAGGGCTCAACGCCCACCGGCCTTCTCTCCCTGCGCCGTGGTTTTGAAAGAAAAAGACTCCCCCCATGCCCCGTGATCTGCCCAAAGCCTATGACCCTGCCGCCATCGAAGATCGTTGGGCGGCGTACTGGGTCAACGAGGAGCTATTCGCCCAGCCGCGCCATCTGATCGAGGAGAGCCCCGCTGCCGGCGCGACGCTGTTCACCATGTTGCTGCCGCCGCCAAATGTCACCGGCCGGCTGCACATGGGCCACATGCTGGAACACACCGAGATGGACATCCTCACCCGCTGGCACCGCATGTGCGGGGACCTGGCGCTGTGGATTCCCGGAACCGATCACGCCGGCATAGCCACCCAGTTGATGGTCGAACGCCAGCTGGCTGCGGAACACAAGACGCGCCAGGAGCTCGGCCGCGAAGCCTTCATCGAGCGCGTCTGGCAATGGAAGCAGCATTACGGCGCCGCTATCCTCGACCAGATGCGGCGGCTGGGCACGAGCGTGGACTGGTCGCGCGAATACTTCACCATGGACGCGCCCCGCTCCGCTGCCGTGCGCGAGGCCTTTGTCCGGCTCTATGAACAGGGACTGATCTATCGCGGCGCCTACATCGTCAATTGGTGCCCACGCTGCCAGACCGCCATCTCCGACCTCGAAGTGGTCCACGAGGACCACCCGGGGAAGCTATGGGAGATTCGCTACCCGGTGGTGGGAGAGCCCGGCTTCGTCACCATCGCGACGACCCGTCCCGAGACCATGCTGGGCGATGTCGCGGTCGCCGTTCACCCCGGCGACGAACGCTACGCCAGCCTGCAGGGAAAGATGCTTCACCTGCCCCTCACCGGCCGCGAGATTCCCATCGTGACCGACAGCTGGGTCAGCCGCGAGTTCGGGACCGGGGCGGTCAAGGTGACCCCCGCGCACGACGCCAACGATTTTGCCCTGGGGCAACGCCATGGCCTGCCCTCGATCAACGTAATGGACGAGACGGCGCACATGAATGCGGCGGCTGGCGTTTATGCCGGCATGGACCGCTACCAGGCGCGGCAGCAGATTCTGGCCGATCTGGAGGCACAGCATCTACTTGGGCCGGTGCGCGACCACACCATCTCGATTGGAAAGTGCGACCGCTGCAAGACCGTGGTGGAGCCCCTGCTTTCCACGCAGTGGTTTATCAGAATTCAGCCACTGGCGGACAAGGCCATCGCCGCGGTCGAGCAGGGCCACATCCGCTTTACGCCCGACCAGTACGCCAAGACCTACTTCGAGTGGATGCGCAACATCCACGACTGGTGCATTTCACGGCAGCTCTGGTGGGGTCATCGCATTCCGGCCTGGCACTGCGCCCAATGCCGTGAGATCACCGTGTCCCGCACCACGCCCGAGGTCTGCGCCCATTGCGGCAGCGGACGCATCGAGCAGGAGAAGGATGTTCTGGACACATGGTTCTCCTCCGGGCTCCTGCCCTGCTCCAGCCTGGGCTGGCCGGAGCACACGCCCGATCTCGACGCTTTTTATCCCACCCAGCTGCTGGTCACGGGCTTCGACATCCTCTTCTTCTGGGTCGCGCGCATGATCATGCTGGGCTGCCATTTTATGCTGGAGGAGCCGCTGGCCGACGGTAGCAAACGTACCCTCAAGGATGCGGTGCCCTTTCGCGCGGTGTACATCCATGCGCTGGTGCGCGACGCGGATCGGCAGAAGATGTCCAAGACCAAGGGCAACGTCCTCGACCCCATCGAGATCGTGGAGCGCTTCGGCACCGATGCGGTGCGTTTTACGCTGGCCGCGATGGCCTCGCCCGGCACGGATATCGCCTTTAGTGAAGAGCGCACCGGCGGCTATCGCGCCTTCGCCAACAAGATCTGGAATGCCGCGCGCTTCATCTTCATGCAAATGGAAAGAGCGGCGGAGGCCGGCATCGTCCCCGATTTGGGCCAGCTTGCAGCAGAAACAGCCGGCGATGGCCCTCTCGAAGCCCGCTGGATCGTTTCCCGCCTGCATCGCACCGCGGGCGAGATCAACCAGGCATTGGGCGAGTATCGCTTCCACGAGGCGGCCAACACGCTCTACACCTTCTTCTGGGGCGACTTCTGCGACTGGTATCTCGAGATCGTCAAGCTGCGTCTCGACTTCAGCGCCCCCTCCGCGAGCGTCCATTCCGCCCTCGCCACCCTGCTCGGCGTCTTCGAGTCGGCTCTGCGCCTGCTCTCTCCTTTTATGCCCTTTCTCAGCGAAGAGATCTGGCATGCGCTTTACGAAAATCATCCTCCGGCCAGATCCATCGCGCTCACGCGCTATCCTCAGGCCCGCACCGATCTTGTCGGCGACGCGGCCGAGCAGCAGATGGAGCAGATGCAGGAGCTCATCGTCGCGGTGCGCGATATGCGGCGCAAGCTTGGCGTGGAAGAAAAGGCTGCGGTGCCTATCCTGCTGCGTGTCGCACCCGATGCGCGGGCCAGCCTCAAACAGAACAGCGACATCATCGGCCGCCTGGCGAAGGTCTCGGCCATTGAGTTTGTCGATGCGATGCCGGAGGGTGCGGGCGTGCGCTCCGCTCCGGGATTCGATGTGGCCGTCATCTATGAGCGTACGATCGATGTTGGGGTGGAGTGTGAGCGCCTGGCCAAGGAGCTGGCACGCTTCGAAAAGGAAGTATCCAATGCCGAGCGCCAGCTTGCGAATGAGGGCTTCCTGGCCAAGGCTCCAGCAAACGTGGTGGAGGGATTGCGCCGGCGCGCCGCCGAGCTGAGCGTGCTGATTCCCAAGACCCGCGCCGCACGGGACGGCCTCAACTGCGACAATTAATACTTCACTGAGGAAGGCCCATGGATTGGAAGAGCAGGCGGGTTGAGGCCACCTTAGAACAGGCCCTGGTGGAAGATCGGGCGACCAGCGACGTTACCACGGCCATCACCATCGAACCGGGCCTGCGGGCGGCGGGCACGGTATTCGCCCGGCAGGACTGCGTGATCTCCGGCCTGGGCTGCATCCCCCGCTATCTGGAGATCTTTATCAGGCTCGACAAGAAGAACTCGACCCGCTTCGAGGTCATCAACCACCCGGAGATGTTCGACGGTGTCCGGGTCAAGAAGGGCCAGGCGGTGGCCGTTATCCGCAGCAATGCGCGCGCCATCCTGGCCTGTGAACGCGTCATCCTCAACCTCATGCAGCGGATGAGCGGCATCTCGACCACCACGCGGGCATACGTAAATGCCGTTGCCGGCACCAAGACCAAGGTTCTGGACACCCGCAAGACCGTTCCCGGCCTTCGCCTGCTGGACAAATACGCCGTCCGCTGTGGCGGCGGTGAGAGCCATCGCCTCGATCTTTCCGACGGCATTCTGATCAAGAGTACGCACATCGAGCTCGGCGGCGGCATTCCCAAGGTCCTGGCCCGCGCCTTTGCCCAGCGAACGCCCGGCCAGATAGTGCAGTGTGAAGTACGCAATTTGGCTGAACTGGACCAGGCTCTGGCCGGCGGCGCGGAGTCGCTGCTGCTGGACAACATGACCCTGGCCGAGACCAAGAAGGCGGCCGGTATCGTGCATAGCCGCGGTCTTGCGATTCCACTCGAAGCGTCCGGCGGCATCACGCTGGAAAACATCCACAAATACGCCCTCGCCGGAGTCGACTACATCTCGGTCA
Source organism: Acidobacteriaceae bacterium (assembly GCA_003152195.1). GTDB lineage: Bacteria > Acidobacteriota > Terriglobia > Terriglobales > Acidobacteriaceae > PALSA-350. Next base: position 391 of record PLZN01000477.1, on the reverse strand, counting down.
GCGCGCTGACCCAGTCCACCGTTGCCGTAGAGCTGAGCATGCGGGTAACCACTGATATTTTCTAGGGGAAGAGTGAACCGCAGGTCCCTCCACTCCCCCGGGATGACAAAGGGTGAGAGGTGGGTCGTTTGAGAGCCGTGGTATCCCACTCTTCGCCAACAGCGGGCGAAGAATGGGGCACCCGGTCCTTCGTTGCCGGTACAGGGGAGTCCCGGAGGGACGGCGTCAAAATAGCCCAGGACGTCAGTCCTGGGTGAACCTACGAAAATTGAAACAGTCCCGAAAGGGACGGCTGAACGCGTCTCGCACATATCGTGCGTTAGCCGATCGATTCAGCCGTCCCTACAGGACTAGCGCGTTTCTTGAACCTACCCAGCACTGCGTGCTGGGC
>PLZN01000111.1 GCA_003152195.1 Acidobacteriaceae bacterium | reverse complement strand
CGATTGTGCAGTACGAGCGCGTCGCGCTCGTCGATCCAGACTGGCTTCTTCATTTGGCGAGAACATGCAGCGTGTTCCGGTAGCGGTTCATGATGTCCTCCGCTTTCGCCATCCTTTTCTCGAAGCTGGGATCGTAGGGCGTAAGCTGGTAGCCTCCATCCGGTGCTTCGATCAGGAACAAAGCTTCGCCATCCGCGGTGTGCAGACGGCTGATCACTTCCTTGGGCAATACGACCCCGAGTGAGTTCCCGAACTTTCGGACCTTAAGTTCAACCATGGCAGCACCTCTCTACGTTGTTATTACAAATGTAATAACGTGAGGAGATTTTTGCAAGCAGCAAAATTCGTGAACGAACCACGCGACTGTGGCGGACTTTGGCGGGACGACTTTGGCGGGACAGACGGAACAAACACTATCGCCCCGGGGCGCCACAGGCGATTCCTGCGTTGGTTTGGTGATTGCTCCGTCTGTTCCCTCAACTTCACCGTCCATAGCACTGGATGCCGAACGGACCAGACAGAGTAACCCCAATCGAAGAGCGTCCTACCATTTTTTGTCACGATGCGAAGATCGCATCCGCGATAGACTCATTCCGACAGATTATGAGACAAACCGGATTCATCGGAACGACATGTATCTGGGCTGGCGCTGCTGTGCTACTCGCGACTGGTATCGCGCGCTTACGGGCCCAGGGACCGGACGGCGCGCGAACTGCTCAGGCGCTGTTCACTGCCCTCGATACCGATAAGGATGGGACGCTGACACGACCCGAGCTGGAGTCTGGCTTCAACTCCTGGTTTACCGCTTGGGACAACACTCATAGCGGGACCGTGAACCAGAGTCAGATTTTGGCCGGAATCAGCAAATTGCTGCCTGCGCCACCCGCGGTCAAACCTGGGCAATCCGGCACTTTCAACCCTGTGGGTAATTCGACGCCGTTCACCGCACCGCAAACGGCTGTGGACGCCATGATGGCAGCCTTGCCCACTACCCCCGGTGTGAAGCCGATGCACCAGCGCAGGCTGCTGGTGATGGCGCATACGGGCGCGGGTGGGTTCGTGCATGCCTCCATCCCGCTGGCTGCGAAGGCGGTGGAAGCGTTAGGAAACCAGGGTGGTTTATGGACCACGACCGTCAGTTACGACGCGGCGGATATCAACATCAGCAACCTCAAGAAATATGACGCCATTTTCCTGGACAGCACAACTGCGTGCTTTCTTGACGATCCGGATCCCTCAGTGACGGCCGCGCGGCGAGCGGCGTTTCTGAATTTCGTGAGAGGCGGAAAAGGTGTCGCCGGCATCCACGCGGCGACAGACTCATATCACACCGACTGCCTGGCGAGTGAAGCCGCCGCAAAGAGCGGCAGTCCCGGGCTGAATACAGCGGCGTTGGTTTTAGCCGCCCGGCTGGTCACGGCAGCGGACAAGGATAGTGACGACACCGTCAGCCGGCAGGAGTGGACCGCCGTTGCCGACGATTGGTTCCAAAAGTTGGATACAGGCAATACGGGGAAGGTCACCCGCGCCGATTTTGTGGCGCACTTCCATTCGTTGTTGCCGCCGCCCGACATGCGTCGTCTAGGCTTGGAATCGAAGCCTGTTCTGCAATGGCCGGAGTTCAACACTCTGATTGGCGGTTACTTCAAATTTCATTGGCCCGATCCGCAACTGATTTATGTCAAGATCGATGATCCGAACAGTCCTTTGACGGCCATGTTCCATGGCAAGGAGTTCGAGATCCACGACGAGACATATACATTCGAGCAAGAATCGTTTTCGCGCAGGAATGTGCATGTGTTGACGAGTATCGACTACGACAAGATGAGCGCTGAAGATAAGGCGAAGGAAGCGCGTCCGCGAAGCGATGCCGATTATGCCTTGAGCTATATTCGCCGCGAGGGCAAGGGGCGAGTGTTCTACGAAGGGCACGGCCACAGTGATCGGGTATATGCCATGACGCCGATGCTGGAACACCTTCGAGCTGGGATTCAATACGCACTGGGCGATCTGAAAGCGGATGACAGCCCCTCAGCGAAATAAGCTGTCCGATGGCGTGTCTCAGCTTAGGGGTGCACTCCAGTCTGTCCTGATTTATCAAGTTGGTTATCCGCGCCACTCGCCAGGGCAGGGTAGGAGAGGGGTAATTTTCACTGCAATTCACTTGCGACCCCTGCGTCGCATGCGTCGCATGCGTTTTAGGCGTTTCTGCGATCATTTTGAGCTTTGGCGATGTTTTGCGGGAACATCGGTTCGGCCAGCTCCGTAAGAACCTGCATGAGGACGCTTTCTGCCGTCGCGGGCGCGGTCGTGCTGGCCTGGAACCTGGCGGGTTTGGCGCGAGCGGAGGCCCCTTGCGGGCAAACGCTGGATGCTCCCCTGCGGCCGAGGGCCGTGCTGAGGGTCCATTCACGACCCGCGGGTCTCGAGATTGTGGGCACGGATCAGGCGGCGATTCATGTTTCGTGCACGTCGGGCGACGAGGGCGACGCCCAGCGTATCCGCGTCCGGTTCCAGGGAAATCAGGATGACGAAACCCTGACCATCGCGGGCGATTTGCGCGAAGGAAACAATGTCAGGGTCCGCATTGAAGTGCCGCGAAAGACGAGCCTGCGGGTCGAGATGTCCGCAGGAGAGGTGAAGGTGGAGGAGATTGCGGGCGATATGGATATCAATCTGTATGCGGGCCAGATTACGATTTCTTCGACTCGCCTGTGGGACTACCGGAGCGTCGACGTGTCGGTAAGCATTGGAGAAGTGAACGCTCCGGTTTACGGCGCCCAGAAAGGCGGCTTCTTCCGCGGCATTACGAAAGAAACCGCAGACGGCGAGTATTCGCTGCATGCGCACGTGATAACAGGAGAGATCGATCTGCTGGGCGGCTCCGCGCGCGCCACCACCGATTAGCTTAGCGTGGCAGCCATAAAAACTGAAAAATCTCTATAGCCCAGGCTGCATCATCCTTTTCGCAACCTACAGCGAGCATTTTGCGATGGCGCAGTTGGGGTTCTCGGCCCGGCGGTGTGAGGACTGCGAGGGCCAAGTTGCGGGAGATCAAGGACACGCTGCGAAGAAAGATGCACCTACCCATTCCTGAACAAGGAACATGGCTTGGGCAGGTCGTCACCGGCTACTTCGCCTACCACGCCGTGCCGAGCAACCTCGGCTCGCTCGTGGCGTTTCACCACCGCGTCACCGGCCTATGGCGGCGCACGCTTCGGCGGCGCANNCAAACACCCGAGGTGGAAGCCGTATCGGGAAAGCCGCACGTACGGCTTTGTGCGGGGGGCGCATAGAGATATGCGTCCCTACCGCGATCCTTATCTCCGTCCCCTTATCTCCTCTTATCTCCCCCTTATCTCCCAACCAGCATCCGATCCAGACGCAGCTCCGCCCTAACCTTTGATCTGCGGTTCTCTCTTCTTCACGTTTCGCTTTGCATTCGTTGGATACAATTTGCCAGGAACCCAAGGAGAGGATGTGCTGCAGAGAGTTCGCGTTATCGATTCACATACGGGGGGCGAGCCGACCAGGACCGTCATCGAGGGAGGTCCCGATTTAGGCGACGGCGCCCTGCCGGAAAGGCTGCTTCGCTTCCAGCGGGATCACGAAGCTTTCCGCAGGGCCCTGGTCACGGAGCCGCGTGGTTCTGCGGCGATCGTGGGAGCATTGCTCTGCGAACCCAACCATGCAGAATGCACCACGGGCGTGATTTTTTTCAACAACAGCGGATGCCTGGGAATGTGCGGGCACGGAACGATCGGCCTGGTGGTGACGCTTGCTTATTTGGGCAGGATCCAGCCTGGATACCATCGCATCGAGACGCCGGTAGGCATTGTGGGAGCAACCCTCAACGAGGATTCCACCGTCACCGTCGAGAACGTGCCCAGCTACCGCTGGGCCGCCGCCGTTAATGTGGAGGTGCCCGGGTTCGGCCAGGTGACCGGAGACGTTGCTTGGGGAGGGAATTGGTTTTTCCTGGTCAAGAACCACCCGTACACGATCACCGGCGAAAACCTGGAACAGCTCACAAACTTTACCTGGGCGGTTCGGCAGGCCCTCGCCGCCAATCATATTCAAGGTGCGGAAAGTGCGGAGATCGACCACATCGAACTCCATAGCCCTTCCCAATCCCCAGGCATAGACAGCCGGAATTTTGTCTTGTGTCCCGGCAAGGAGTATGACCGGTCGCCATGCGGAACCGGCACCAGCGCTAAATTAGCCTGCCTGTATGCAGACGGGCTTCTGGCTCCGGGCCAGGTCTGGCGCCAGGAAAGCATCATCGGGAGTGTCTTCGAAGGGCGGCTGGCGCTGCGGGATGGCGCGTTGATTCCAACCATCTCGGGCGCCGCCTTTGTGACCGCGGAGGCGACCCTGATTCTCGATCCCCGGGATGCCTTCTGCTGGGGCATCGGCAGCCTATGACGAAGACCTTCGATGCAGTGATTGTTGGTGCGGGAATCGTAGGTGCGGCGTGTGCCATGGAATTTGCCCGCGACGGCATGAACCTGGCCATCGTGGAAAAGGATGAGATCGGCGGAGGTGCAACTGCCGCGGCGATGGGCCATGTTGTCGTCCTCGCCGGCTCGCCGGCCCAGTTGGCGTTGACTCGCTACTCGCAGCTGCTATGGCAAACGATGGCCGGCGGACTACCGCGCGAGGCCGAGTATGCGCGGCCCGGAACACTCTGGATCGCCGCGGACGATGAGGAGATGCAAGAGGTCCGGCGCAAAGATCGGATCTATCGAGAGCATGGCATTCCATGCCAGGTGCTGGAAGGCCCAGCGCTCGCCCGCATCGAGCCCGCTTTGCGCGGCGGTCTTGCCGGGGCATTAGAAGTCGTGGAGGATGCAGTCGTCTTATCGCAGGCGGCAGCCCAGTTCTTTCTGCAGCACGCGCTCACCGCCAGAGGGACGTTGTATCGCGAAACAGTCACGGCCATGGGTTCAGGAAAAGTCTTGCTGAGCAGCGGAGAAGAGCTTCACGCGCCGGTCCTCGTCAATGCCGCCGGGGAGTGGGCGGCGGAACTTACCCCTGAACTCACCATCCTAAAGCGAAAAGGGCATCTGGCGATGAGCGGCCGCTTTCCAGCCGTCGTGTCCCACCAGCTGGTCGAACTGGGATACTTGAAGAGCGCGCATTCCTCAACTCTCGATTCGGTCGCTTTCAATGTGCAGCCAAGGTCGAACGGGCAGCTTCTCATCGGATCTTCGCGCCAGTATGGTGTAGAAAGCAGGGAAGTGGACGAGGACATACTTGGCCGCATGTTGCGGCGCGCAACGGAGTATCTGCCGGGTTTGGCATCCGTCTCCATCGAGCGCACGTGGACGGGATTTCGCGCCGCCACCCCGGACAAGCTCCCCCTGATCGGGCCTTTGGCGGAGGATGCAACCGTCTTTGCCGCCACCGGACATGAGGGGCTGGGCATAACCACGTCGCTGGCGACGGCAAGGCTTCTGGCGGATTCAATCGCCGGCAGACGAACGGCAATTCCGATCGAGCCCTATCTGCCCTCGCGCAGCATAGGAGAAAAGAGAGGCTGATCATGCAATGGAAGGGCGTCATACCTGCGATGACCACCGCGTTTGATCGCGAGCTTGCCGTGGACCACGAAGCGATGGCCCATCATGCGCAGTGGATGATCGCAAGCGGGTGTTCCGGACTCGTCGCCCTGGGCTCCCTCGGCGAGGCAGCAACCTTGACCTTCGACGAAAAAGTGGAGATATTGCGCCGTCTCCGTTCCACGCTGCCGGCAAAGGCGCCGGTGGTGGCTGCGATCTCCGCCTTGGCCACGAAAGAAGCTGTGGCCCTGGCCAGGGCGGCGGAAGCCGTTGGCTGCGACGGGTTGATGATTCTGCCGCCGTATGTCTATCAGGGCGACTGGAGGGAGATGCGGGAACACGTGGGCGCGGTGCTGCGAGCCACCCGGCTTTCCTGCATGCTGTACAACAATCCAATCGCCTACGGTACGGATTTCAAGCCCGAGCATATCCGCGAGCTGGCCGAAAACTATGACAACCTGCACGCTGTGAAGGAATCCAGTGCGGATCTCCGTCGTGTGACCGCCATCCGAGCCTTGTTGGGCGAGAGGCTTGCCGTCTTCGTCGGGGTCGATGACGCCATCGTTGAAGGAATTGCCGCCGGGGCAGTGGGCTGGATCGCAGGCCTGGTCAATGCGCTGCCTGAGGAATCGGTGCTGCTCTTCGACTATGCCAGCGCCGGCCGCCAGCAGGAAACTTTTACGCTCTATCGCTGGTTTCTCCCTTTGTTACAAATGGATACGGTGCCTAAGTTCGTGCAACTGATTAAGCTTGTGCAGGAGAAGGTGGGGAAGGGAAGCGCGCGAGTACGGCCACCCCGCTTGGAGTTGTCCGGCAAGGAGTTGGAAGAAGCAACCGCGGTGATCGAGGAGTCCCTGCAAAGCCGGCCCCGGCTTGCTCCCCTGCCGCTGACGGGCGTCATGCTCTAGATAGTCCTGCAGTTGCATCTTTCCGTTGCCAGTTTCATCAACCAAACCAACACAGAAACGGAGTTTGCCTTGGGGTTGAAGACCGTATCGTTGATTGGATTTGGGGATGGCGTTGGACGAGCGGTATCGTTTGCCGGAATGAACCCGGTTACCGGCTTGCCTTTGGAGCCGCAATTTTTTTCCGCAAGCGCCGAAGACCTGGACTGGGCGGCTTCGCTGGCCGAGAGCGCGTTTCCCGTTTACAGCAATCTTTCGGGTAAAGATAAAGGTGCCTTTCTGCGTCACATTGCGGCTGCGATTGAGTCCGCGGCCACTCAGATCGTGCAGCAGGCCAATCTGGAAACGGCACTACCTCGGGCGCGGCTGCAGGGTGAGATCGCTCGTACTTGCAATCAGTTGCGGCTCTTTTCTGAAGTAGTGGAAGAAGGTTCTTGGGTGGATGCGCGCATCGATTCCAAGCCCTCCATCCGCTCCATGCACAGGCCGCTGGGTCCTGTTGCCGTTTTCGGCGCCAGTAATTTTCCCTTGGCTTTCTCCGTTGCCGGGGGAGACACAGCTTCGGTCCTGGCCGCAGGTAATCCTGTGATCGTTAAGGCGCATCCGGCCCATCCGGGAAACGAGCGCCCTGGTCGGCCATGCGATCCGGGAGAGCGTGCGCGCGTGCCACCTGCCCGAAAGTGTGTTTTCTCTGCTCTTCGACGCGGGTGTGGAGGTAGGTGTTCGGCTGGTGCAACATCCGGTAATCAAGGCCGTGGCGTTTACCGGCTCTTTCGCTGGCGGTACCGCGTTAATGAAGCTGGCTGCCGCGCGGCCTGAGCCCATCCCTTGCTATTCCGAGATGGGGAGCGTGAACCCGGTCTTTGTCCTGCCTGGGGGCATGAATAAGCGTGGCGGCGCGATCGCCGCCGGCCTGCAGACTTCCTTTACGTTGGGCGCCGGCCAGTTTTGCACCAAGCCGGGTCTGGTCCTGGTACCAAAGGAGGACGGAACGCCTGCCTTCATGAAGGAATTGGGCGACCGGGTCAACAGCACTCCCTCGCAGACTCTGCTGACCAAGGCCATAGCCGACCGCTACGCGTCGGCGATCAAGGGCCGGACCTCCGCCGCGGATGCCACCGTCCTGGCGCAGGGAGCAAAAGTTGAAGAGAGCAACGCCGCGACGGTGCAGGCCTCGCTCTTCGTCGCGGATTACAAAGACCTGCTTGAACATGAGGAGTTGGCCCAGGAGATCTTTGGTCCGACCACGCTCGTGGCCGGATACCAGGACCGCAAGCAGTTATTAGCCGTCGCCGAGAAACTGGAGGGTCACCTTACGGCAACGCTGCAGGCGGACGAGAGCGATCTCGTGGATTATGCCGACCTGATCGACATCCTCACCCGCAAGGTCGGCCGGCTGATCCTGAATGACTACCCCACCGGAGTAGAGGTTTGCCACGCCATGGTGCATGGGGGTCCCTTTCCGGCCACCAGCGATGGCCGCTCCACCTCCGTGGGGACGCAGGCGATCTTCCGCTTCACCCGGCTGGTCTGCTTTCAATCCTTTCCCGAATCCGCGTTGCCGGATGCGCTCAAGAGTAGTAATCCACTGGGAATCATGCGTCTGGTCGACGGAGACCGGACCCGTAAGCCCTCGGCTTAGCGAAACATCGTGCGGCTTTCAGTCAGGAAAGCCGCATGGAGTTCCTTCATTCCACCAAGCCCCACAGGAAATCAGGGGGAGCCCGACCGTTGCTTTCGCCTTAGGCATCTAATCAAGATGACGATCGTGGTCCAACCACTGTAAACTTGCCCCGCTGACAAACTCCGTGTCTACCCGTGTGCCGGCTGAACTGGTGCGGAGCAACGATCCGGAGGATGGACCACCCAGAGGAAGGTTTACCCATGACATTCGAGGACAAAAGCCGCAGAGACTTTCTCAAAATAGGAAGCACGGTGCTGGCGGGCACCGCGGTCTCGTGGAACGCGTCGAGTTACGCTGCGATCGTGGGCGCCAACGACCGGGTCCGGGTTGGTCTCGTGGGGGCGGGCGATCGAGCCAAGTCCGCCTTGGTGCCGGCGTTCCAGGACCACGCGAAGGAACTCAACTTCGAATTCGTCGCCGTTTCCGACATCTGGAATCGGCGGCGCGATGAAGGGGCGGCCTACATCCAGAAGCAGTGTGGCAGTCCGATCGCCAGCGTGCGCAACAATGACGAGCTCTATGCGCGCAAAGACATTGATGCGGTGATTGTGGCCACTGCCGATTTTCAGCATGCCCAGCACGGCATCGAGGCGGTGCAGGCGGGACGCGATGCATACGTGGAAAAGCCGACCGCCCATACCATGCCGGACGCGCGGGGATTTTTAGCCGCGGTGAAGCAAACCGGCAAGATCGTCCAGGTCGGTACGCAGCGCCGCAGCACGCCCAGCTATCAGAAGGCCTACGAATACATTCAGTCGGGCAAGTTTGGCGACATCGTGATGGTGGAGATGACCTGGAACGTCAATCAGCCAGGCCGCTGGCGTCGTCCGGGAGTTGTGCCTCTATTGAAAGAGCAGGATACGGATTGGAAGCGCTACCTGCTCGATCGGCCTTATGAGCCATTCGATGCCCGCAAGTATCTCGAGTTCCGGCTTTTCTGGCCATATTCCTCGGGGATCCCGGATCAATGGCTAGTGCACCAGATCGACACGGTTCATTGGTTCACCGGCTATCCCCATCCGCGCAGCGTGGTTGCCAACGGCGGTGTCTATCTTTGGAAGGATGGCCGCAAGAACTGGGATACTATGACTGCCGTTTTCGACTACGGCCCGCTCGATGACCCGAGCAAGGGCTTCCAGGTTATCTATTCGTCGCGCATGACGAACTCCGCGGGAGGAGTGAAAGAGATCTACTACTCCAATGGCGGAATGCTCGATATGGACAAACAGTGCGTCGACTCCGAAGGCGGAATGACCGCGAAAGCAGCGGCGGAAATGGATATGAAGCCGAACCTGTTGGCCAGCTTTTCGCTCACCGACCATGTGCTGCAAGCGGAGACCTCAGCCAATACCGGCAACGATCCCATGACTTCCGCCAACATGCGCAACTGGATGGA
>PLZN01000064.1 GCA_003152195.1 Acidobacteriaceae bacterium | reverse complement strand
TCGAATATCTGTGGCAGGGCTATCCTTTCATGCCGTCGAGCGGCATCTGATGAACCATGCGCTCCTTGTTCGCAGGATTTGTCTTAACGACTCTTGTCACTCAGCCTATACCGCGCGAATCTCCAGCGTCTTGCCGAGGGCCTTCATCGCCCCGGCGATCCCATCGATCCTCGAAGTGTGACGAATGTTCGTCAGCCGGTTCACCTCTTGCGGTGTCGTCTTCATCCTGCGCGCCAGTTCTGCAGGACGAACCCGCTGCCGGATCATTTCATTCAGCAGAAGCACCTTCGCCGAAACGCTGGCGGGGAGTTCGACGAAATCCTGACCGCGCTTTATGCGCGATGGCTTTGGGACAACCCGGGAGTTCTCGAAATAGAAATCCAGTGCGGTTGCGAGGGCGCTGGCTGCCACCTCTTTGGCCTCCTTCAAGCTCTTCCCCTGAGTAATAGCTTCGGGGATATCCGGGAAGGTTACGAGGAAGAACTTTCCATCCGGCTTTACGTCAATTGGGTATCGCATGATGCCCTCCTATTTGAGCCCAAGTTGTTTTTTGATAGCCGCCACCAACCCGGTACCGAGTTCCTTGCCGTGCATCGGCAGAACAGAATTCTTGCCGTTCAGGGTGACCTTGAGGTGGGAACCTTTGCCCGGCTTGAATGTTGCTCCCTGATCCGCCAACCAACGCTTGAACTCGCTGCTCTTTACGAATATAGTTATAAACAAACTTGTTTATAATTGCAAAGGACCTGCGCTAACAGCGTCCTCCGGCACCTACGTCAATCAGCAATGGCCTACCGACCCAAAGCTCCCTCACGGCGCTTGGGAGTTCCACCAGCACCTCATCCCACACTCACCCCGCAAGCCACTGCGGCTGTGGCTTGAAGTCGGAGACCGCGATCTCCTTAATCCCAACGACATGCGCGACAACCTTCACGACTGGGTTCTCGCCAACGAAAACATGGCGCGCGTCCTCGCCGCTAAGGGCTACCACTACCAGTTCCTTTTCGCCCGCAATGCCGGCCACACCGATCGCGCCGTCAAACAGCAAACCCTATCCGAAGCGCTCGAATATCTGTGGCAGGGCTATCCGATATCAACCGCCAGGAACTGACTCCTCCGGCAATGAAGGGACTTGGATGTCCCCTCAACCCCGCGCACGTTTCGACGTGAAATTGGAGCAATTCGGCGATTCCCAAACGCGTTTAGCGCGGCTTTAGCTTGGACAGAATGAGGAAGAGGCCGAGTCTGAGAAACCCGGTGACAGACTGGAGCGGAGTGCTCTATTTCTTTCTGCGCATCACATTGCCGCGGAGGAAAGAGCTGTAATCCGCTTCATCGAGGGTGCCGGCCGCGAGCTGCAGAACCGCTTGTGCGGCATCTTCCTCGCTCGCGACAAAGCGATAGCCGTTGAGTTCGAGAAACAGGATGCCGACTACGAAGCCCGTACGCTTGTTGCCATCGAGGAAAGGGTGGTTGCGCAGGATACCCGCCGTATAGGCAGTCGCCATATCGATGATGTCAGCGGCCTCGGCATAGGAATATTGCTGTTGGGGGCGGGCCAGGGCCGATTGCAGCAGCCCGCCATCGCGTAAACCTCCAGCTCCGCCGTGCAGCGCCAGCAGCCGATTGTGCAGTACGAGCGCGTCGCGCTCGTCGATCCAGACTGGCTTCTTCATTTGGCGAGAACATGCAGCGTGTTCCGGTAGCGGTTCATGATGTCCTCCGCTTTCGCCATCCTTTTCTCGAAGCTGGGATCGTAGGGCGTAAGCTGGTAGCCTCCATCCGGTGCTTCGATCAGGAACAAAGCTTCGCCATCCGCGGTGTGCAGACGGCTGATCACTTCCTTGGGCAATACGACCCCGAGCGAGTTCCCGAACTTTCGGACCTTAAGTTCAACCATGGCAGCACCTCTCTACGATGTTATTACTAATGTAATAACGTGGGGAGTTTTTCGCAAGCAGCAAGATTCGTGGACGAACCACGCCAACTGGTTATTGTGGCTTGATAACCTGAAAGGTAAGAGTCGATTCGGCAGGGATCGTGAAGGATGTTTGTGGATCATCGGCGATCCGCAAGCAATCCAAATGGACAGTGAATAGAGAGCTTGCGGCTGGTCGAATTCGTCATCGCCAAACCACTTTCAGTCCCTTGTACTTCTTGAACCGACGATCCGATGCGATGAGTGGAATATCCTCGGCCAGCGCAGTCGCGATCAGCATTCGATCGAAGGGATCGCGGTGATGGGGCGGCAAACCATACAGGCGCAAGGCATGATCCGGGCTAAAAGGGATTACCTGCAAACGAAGATCACGAATCGCCTGCCTTGTCTCAGCCGCGCCCATCTTCAGCTTGCCCGCGTCGTGCTTCATGGCAATTTCCATAATGGAGATCGCGCTGATGAGCGGCAGAGCCTCTGGGCTGGAGAGGAGCGCGCACACCTTGCGCGACAGTGGAACGTCGCCAATGTAGGCGTGGACCATAACCTGGGTGTCCAAAAGAACGCGCACGCGTCAATAGCGCCCCTGGAGGAAGGCCTCGGCCTCGTCATCCGTCATTGGGTCCAGCGCCCGGGGATCGATGAGCATGGCTTTGCCCTTGCCGGTACCGAACTTGCGCTGGACGTTTTCCGCTTTGGGCGCCGGCACGAGTTCAGCCATCGGCGTGTTATAGCGCGAAATGACGATTCGCTCTCCTTGCGCCACGCGGGCCAGCAGTTCCGGGAGGTGAGCCTTGGCGTATGCAATCTTAACGTTTGCCATAGAAGTAGTATAACAAATGTGGGTCATCATTAGGACTGGCCCTCGCGCCACTGCTGGGAAGTTTCGGGGACGCAGACGGAGTAACCCCCATCCCCAGCTCCCGCGCATGCAAAGCTAAAGCCACGTGTCTCGTCCGCGCACCTGTTCAGCGGGTTGCGTATTTGAGGTGACCTTCGCGCCAAGGGACCGCGGTGCGCGCGTTGAGATCGAAGACGATGTGGCCCGCGCGGATGGTCATTTCGGCCAAAATGCGTTCGGCGCCGTCGACCTTCCCGCCGGCAAGATCGGCGTAGCCAAAGTTGCCGTGCTCGACGCGGAGCACGGCAATGTCGGCGACCGAGCCGACCGCGATCTGCCCGAGTTCGGGGTGGCCGATTTCGGTGGCTGGGTTGGTGGTGGATTCCCGAATGACCTCGGACAGGGGGATGCCGAGCGCGAGCATCTTACTCATCACGTTGGGCAGGTTGAGCATGACGCCGGTGGCGGAGCCGACGTGGAGGTCCGTTGAAATGGAGTCAGGAAAGAAGCCGCTCTTTACCATGGGCTCCGCGAGCGCGAAGTTGAAGGAACCGCCGCCGTGGCCAACGTCGAACTTGATTCCGCGCTTGCGGGCTTCGAGCATGTAGGGGGCAGGTTCGCCTTCCGGAGTCAGTAGCGGCGCGGGCATGCGGAAGACGTGGGTGCTGATGTCTCCCGGGCGCAGGATGCTGGAGATCATCTGCTCGTAGGATTTGTTGTCGAACCAGCCGAAATCGACCATGACGGGCAGATGGTTGCGCGTGCCTGCCTCGACGGCCTTCTGCACGGAGATGAAGTTGGGCTGTTGCCAGTGTGCAGTCTTGATGCCGACGATGATGTCGCGGTTCTGTTCGATCGTCTGCGAAAGCGCATCGAGGTCCATGTCGTGCTCGTTCTGCTCGGCGGCATCGTCGTTATTGGCCATGCCCGCTCCGACAATGTTGAGGAAGGCGAAGATGCGGGTCGTGGAATAGTCAATGATGCGGCGACGGAACTCGGGAAAGTCGCGCCAGCCAGAGGAGCCGGCGTCGGCAACGGTGGTAACGCCGTTTGGGATGGCCAGGACGTCGGCGGGGACAGAGAGGTCGCCGTTGCCCCATGCGTTGTGGCGAAGTCCGGTGAAGACGTGCACGTGGATGTCGACGAGCCCGGGCGTGAGATAGAGACCGGAGATGTCTACGGATTGTTTGGCGGCGCCGGCGGGAATCGTTGGTTCGATGGCGGCAATCTTGCCGTCGCGAACGGCTACGTCCCGTTTCGCGGCAACGTTGTTTTTCGGATCGAGGACTTGGCCGTTGCGAAGAACGAGATCGTACTGCTGAGCGTGTCCAGAGATAGCACAAGCGAGGAGAGTGGCGGCCAGGATGCGAACCATTGGTTGGGAGTATACTCGATGCATTGCGTTGGCTTTTTTGGATTGAGCACGCAGTAGGTGCGGACGGTTTCGGAGTATCGCGGAACCCAGGGACAGACGAAAAGTACCCCAAGGAATCGCACACACTGCATAACAGTGCGGCCCTTCTTAGTGGGGTACGTTTCGTCTGTCCCTGGATTCTCCTGTCCCTGGGTTCAGAGTTCTATTTCTTTCGGCGCACCACATTGCCACGGAGGAAAGAGCTGTAGTCCGCTTCATCGAGGGTGCCGGCCGCGAGCTTCAGAACCGCTTGTGCGGCATCTTCCTCGCTCGCGACAAAGCGATAGCCGTTGAGTTCGAGAAACAGGATGCCAACTACGAAGCCCGTACGCTTGTTGCCATCAAGAAAAGGGTGGTTGCGCACGATACCCGCCGTATAGGCCGTCGCCATATCGATGATGTCAGCGGGCCTCGGCATAGGCATATTGCTTTTGCGGGCGGGCCAGGGCCGATTGCAGCAGCCCGCCATCGCGTAAACCTATAGCTCCGCCGTGCAGTGCCAGCAGACGATTGTGCAGTACGAGCGCGTCGC
>PLZN01000500.1 GCA_003152195.1 Acidobacteriaceae bacterium | reverse complement strand
ACTCCAGGCCGGGGATAAATCCCCGCCGTGAGACTTGACCCATGGGAACGGCTTTATCCGCTGAGGGATGGGATCTACTGATCGCTGGTGACGAAAGACTGGCCATTGCTCAACAGTGTGAGATCTGACAAAGTATGTTCGCCCATTTCTCCTGCTGTCCCTCTGTCCGGCTGCAGCTTTCCCTGAGAGGCTAAGCCTCAACGTTTGGGTCCATCGACGGACGGGCTAATCCAATTGCACCGATAGCTCTCAGACTTTCGAACCCCGTATAGTTCACCGGCCGCTGCGGCTTAAAGGTTCCGCAACCAGGACGCGTACCTCGAAGGGCTTCAGGTCGATCTGTCGCGGTTGACCCGCACGCAGTGTCTCCGGCAGCTCCCCATTCGGTGCAGATTGCTCTCTGATTGCATACTCGCGGGGAGCGCTCATCGGCAACTCAAATGCCGTTTGTGCGTCCAATACAAACCTGCTGGGTTTGTCCGATGGATTGCGCAGGACAACAATGCCGTGTTTTGGACTCCAGGCCGCCCATCCATAGGTTTGTAATCGTGCTGGATCGCCACCGATCCAGTGGCTATCTTCTAGGAGCGTGTCCGAGAAATCGGGGGGGCTGTGGGTAGTGAACCAAGGATAGAGCTTGAAAATTACAGCAGGAGTGTGGCAAGTTTCAAGGATGGCGAAGACTTACCGACCGTACCAGCCGGATCAAGATTTTCTGCTGCCGCCGAGCCCGCGGGAATGGCTAGCGGAGGATCACTTAGCATACTTTGTGAGCGACGTAGTAGACCAGTTGGATCTATCAGCGATGGACGCGGTATACGGGGAGGAAGGGCGAGGGCAGCCGCCCTATGATCTGCGGATGATGACGAAGTTGCTGGTCTACGGATATTGCGTTCCGGTTGCTGGCAGCGGGCAACGAGCCGGACTTTCGGACGATTTCGGACTTTCGCAAGATTCATCTGAAGACGTTGGAAGGATTCTTCGAGGAGGTGTTGCAGATCAGCTTGGAAGCGGGGCGAATGAAGCTGGGGCGGGTGGCGTTGGACGGGACCAAGATCAAAGCCAACGCGAGCAAGCACAAGGCCATGAGCTACGACCGGATGCGACAGCAGGAGAAGGCCATCCGCGAGCAGGTGAACGAGCTACTGTCACGGGCGGCGGCCACGGATGCGGAAGAAGATGCCCGGTACGGGAAAGACCAACGAGGGGATGAAGTTCCGGAAGAATTGCGACGACGGGAGAGTCGCTTGAAGCGGATCCGGGAAGCCAAGAAGGCGGTGGAACAACGAGCGCGGGAAAAGGCCAAGGCTCAGGGTAAGCCGGTGGAGGATGCCAAGCCGGAGGACAAGGATCAATACAACTTCACCGATCCGGAATCGCNNTGCAGGCCTATAACGCGCAGGCGGTGGTGGAAGCGGATTTCCAATTGATCGTCGGCCAGACGGTCACACAAGCGGCCAACGATAAAGAGCAACTTCGGCCCATGGTGGAAACTACGCAGCAGCAATCCGGGCAACGGCCCGAAGAATTACTGGCCGACAGTGGCTACTGCTCGGAGAAGAATCTGGAGTATCTGGATGCGGCCGCCGACCCGGAGAAGCGAATCGGCGCCTACCTGGCTACCGGCCGCCAGAAGCATGGAGAAACTCCGCCCGTTGCTGCGCGAGGACCGTTGCCGAAAGATGCGACGCGGGTGGATCGAATGAGACGGAAGCTGCAGACCAAGGCGGGTGCCGCCATCTACGCCGCGCGCAAGGCCATCGTCGAGCCGGTATTCGGGCAGATCAAACAAGCCCGTGGGTTCCGCAGATTCTCCCTGCGAGGGCTAAGCAAGGTGCGCGCCGAATGGGCTTTCGTCTGTCTCACTCATAACATCTTGAAGCTGTACCGCCTCTGTTATGCATAGCAATCACAAACTGCTGCCCAAATCGCCAACGGAAGGCAGGCTATCAGGTCGCTTTTCTCAAATCAGGCAAACTCTACCCTTCCTGCTCTCAAATTTAGGTTCTTTCGCAACCGATTACCTATAACGCAATCCGTCACGTTCCAGCTTCAACATGCCCGCAATACTTTTCTCAGACACGCTCCTAGGGTTTCGGCAGCCCATTTTGCCGCCTTCGCCAGGATGTCCCAGTCCTGCGCAGAAAGCAGGGAAGGCGTGATGTACATTTCCTGCAGTTGCGTTCCTGAACCGAAATAGGAGCGGATCTCATCAGCAAAGTCGTGAGCAGGATCCGATGCCAGCCCTTCAGCCCATCGAGCGTAGATCAGGCCGTGCAGCATCAAAGAATTGAGCGGGAAAAGCGGTCCCTGTTGGACGATGTTCTTGTAGGTCTGGGCGTCGCGATAGGTTATCCATCGTTGGCGTGAACTGCCAACCCCGGCAAAGCTATGGTCTTCTCCACCGCGCCAGATCGAATCTGCGTAAACGAGCCAAAATGGTGATGGGTAGGTACCGGTCGTCAAGTTGATAAAGAGGTTGGGTTTCTCCTTGCGGAGGTCCCCGATGAGGTGGATTGCTGCGTCGAAATCGCTGTCGAACGTGCTGCCCGCAAAAACTCGATCCGCGTTGCCGGTCCCATCGAATTTGAATTGGTTGACCCCATACTTGCGGATCATTTCCAGGCACACCTGTTCGAATCGTTCGTAGTACTTCGGACCGGAGAGCGCAAATCCATCATTCACGATTTCAAATCCGGCCTTCCGGCCAAAGGCGACACGTGCTTTCTTTTGCGCAGCGTACCCACCCCATGGCGATAGCCAAACGCCTATGCCGAAGCCATACTTTTTCGAAGCCTGCTCCTCAGGCGTGAATCCCTGAGGAAATCCGGAATCGAAATTCCACAGACTGTTGGGATCATCCCAGCCATCGTCAAACAGGAAGGAATCGAGCTTTACCCCGCGTTTCTCAACCAACTCCGTGCCAAATGAGTGGATCCGGTCCAAAGCTCCGGCGCTGTTGTAGCGGTCTTGATAACCCAGGTCGTACCAGGTGTTGTAGTGGAGGAATGGCTGGTAAGGGCGGGCCCGCTCCCGTTCCAGATACTTGAAGAACGTGCGGCGCATTTGTCCTGCCGGAGCGAAACCGACGACCGAAGAATAAGAGACGGTTTCCCCCCGGCGCAATGGAAGCTTACGTTGAAGCATCGCAACGGCTTGTGCGTTTTCCACTGTGCTGACCGAAAGCGGATGTTCAAACCCGAAAAACATGCTCCCATCCGTTATGGGAGAGCCTCGGACTGTCCCTGTTACATGTGCGCCGGGCTCCGTGAGCTGCAAAAGGCGCACTTCTAAGATTGGCAACGACTCCTGGTCGGTCTGAATGCTGACTTGCTGGCGGAAGTAGGCTGAGCCCTGCCTCAGAATCCCGCACCAGCGAACGCGAGTGGAGGTCCGTGAGTCGGCGAGCTCGGCGCACAGTGCGTTGCCCGGAAGCCGTTCGGAATATCGTGCAGCGGAAGGATCGGCGCTCAACGCTTCGCTGGCGGGCGCCGTAACGACTTGCATCTCTGTCGCCCGCAATGCAGTTCCGTCTGCCAAGGTGAGCGTGAAGAGCTCGGGGATATCGATGACCCGCCGGGTTTCCCGATTATCTATTTGTAACTCGGTCAGATGCTTCGAGATCGTCTGGATTCTTGCCGCAACCCACTCATTTCGCAGCGTGATCCACGATCCTCCAGGAGTCGTGGGCGGCGCCGGCATCGCCGCGCCGGAGCACGGCGGTACAAAAGACATTGCGCCAACGAGGACGGAGCATTGGCAACCAATCTGCCTCGCAGGGCCACGCGGAGACGGAAACAAACGATGGAGTTAAAGGAACGATGCGCAGGTTTGATAATTCCCCCCGGCGGGTCTACCCGCGAATCCAGGCAGGGCCAAGCAGACTCAAGAACATCATCAACCCTGCCGCTCCAAGGCTGACGGTCGTATCGAATGAAAATATATGGTCTAAACGCATCGAAAGCTATACTTTTTCCAGCCAACAGCCTTGTATCTAGCGGCCAGGCGCTCCCGTGAAATAGTATGGCGGCATGAGTGATCAGAGAGAACGGGATACCACCAAGGGTCTACGCAAGGGGCTGACCAGCTATGGTGACGCCGGTTTCTCGTTGTTTTTGCGCCAAGCCTTCATCAAGGCTATGGGCTATTCCGACGATGCGCTCGAACGCCCGATTGTCGGTGTGACCAACACCTTCAGCGACTTCAATCCATGCCATGGCAATGTGCCCGACCTGATTGAGAGCGTGAAGCGTGGCGTTATGCTTGCAGGCGGTCTGCCCATGGTGTTTCCCACCATTTCGATCGGCGAGAGTTTCGCTCACCCCACCTCGATGTTTCTGCGCAACCTGATGGCGATGGATACCGAGGAAATGATCCGTGCGCAGCCGATGGATGCGGTGGTGGTGATCGGCGGTTGCGACAAGACCCTTCCGGCTCAGGTCATGGCCGCCGCCAGCACGGATCTGCCAACCATCGTGGTGCCAACAGGGCCGATGGTGGTGGGCCATCATAAGGGTGAAGTGCTGGGCGCCTGCACCGATTGCCGCCGGCTATGGGGGCAGCACCGCGCGGGCGCCATCGACCAAGCCGAGATCGAGCTGATCAGCGGCCGCCTCTGTCCTTCTGTCGGCACCTGCATGGTGATGGGGACGGCGAGCACCATGGCCTGCATCATCGAGGCGCTGGGCCTGGCGCTGCCCATGAGCGCCACCGCACCCGCGACCCACGCCGACCGCCGCCGTATTGCCGAAGCCAGCGGCAAGCGTGCCGCCGAGATGGCGATTTCCGGCGCGCCGAAGCCAAGCGAACTGATCACCGGCGCCTCTGTGCGCAACGCGATGATCGTCCTGCAGGCAATTGGCGGGTCCACCAATGGGTTGATTCATCTGACCGCCATGGCTGGCCGCGCCGGCGTGAAGATTGATCTCGAAGCTTTCGACAAACTGGGCCGGGAAGTCCCGGTACTGCTCAACCTCAAGCCGTCCGGTGCGCATTACATGGAGCATTTTCACCATGCCGGCGGCCTGCCCGCTCTCATGCGCAAGCTCACCGCGTTTCTCGACGTCGATGCGCCCTCCGTCTCCGGCGGCACGATTGGCGATGCGATTGCCAAGGCGGAGGAAGTGCCCGGACAGGATGTGATCCGGACCTTAGCCGCACCGCTTAAGAAAGAAGGCGCGATGGCGGTGCTGCATGGCAATCTGGCGCCGCACAGCGCCGTCATCAAGCAATCGGCGGCTTCCCCGAAGCTGATGCGCCATACCGGGCGCGCGGTGGTATTCGACTCGGTTGAAGATATGATCACACGCATCGACCTGCCGGATCTCGATGTGAATGCCGACGACATTCTGGTTTTGCGCAATGCCGGGCCAAAGGGCGCGCCCGGCATGCCGGAGGCAGGCTATCTGCCGATCCCCATGAAGCTGGCCCGCCAGGGCGTGAAAGATATGGTCCGCAT
>PLZN01000458.1:4066-5780 GCA_003152195.1 Acidobacteriaceae bacterium | reverse complement strand
TCGTCTGGGCCCATCACATGTTCATCATGGGTGTGTCGAATTATTCAGCACTGGTCTTTTCGCTCCTTACCATGCTTGTCGCCGTGCCTTCCGCCATCAAGATCTTCAACTGGGCGTTTACGCTCTATAAAGGCTCGATTACTTTCGAAACCCCCATGCTCTATGCCTTCGGCTTCATGGGCCTGTTCACCATCGGTGGCCTCACCGGCGTTTTCCTCGGTTCCATGGGCATGGACATCCACCTGACGGAGACATACTTCATCGTCGCCCATTTCCACTTCGTGATGGTTGGCGGCATGCTGATGGCTTACCTGTCGGGCATCCACTTCTGGTGGCCGAAGATGACCGGCAGAATGTATCCCGAATCCATGTCGAAGATGAGCGCGGTCATTACCTTTGTCGGGTTCATCCTGACCTTCTTCCCCCAGTTCATCCTGGGTTATCTGGGGATGCCGCGCCGTTACCATGCCTATCCACCGGAGTTCCAGGTCTTGAATGTTTTATCGACGGCCGGCGCCACTGTTCTCGGCATCGGCTATCTTCTTCCCATGCTCTACATGACCTGGTCGCTCAAGTACGGTAAGATCGCGGGCAGTAATCCATGGCAGGCGACGGGCCTTGAGTGGCAGATCCAGTCGCCGCCCCTGACAGAGAACTTTATCGACATACCGGTCATGGATCACGAGGCGTACGACTACGACTGGTTGGCCCACAAGCACGAACACGAGGTAACGACTGTTGGATAGCCAAGCAATCGCAACCGGGCACGAGGAATCCCCCGAAGCGCACGAGGCCCACCCCCCGTACCTGCGGCACCATTTCGTCACCGTGGAGCAGCAGGCGGAGACAGCCAGCTTCGGCATGTGGCTCTTTCTGCTGACCGAAATCATGTTCTTCGGCGGCCTGTTCATGGCCTACCTGCTCTACCGCAACTGGTATTACGACGCCTTTGTAGCCAGCAGCAATACGCTTGGCATCGGGCTGGGAACCACCAATACGGTAGTCCTCATCGTGTCCAGCTTCACCATGGCCATGGGTGTCTATTCGGCGGAGATGCGCAACCGCAAGGGGCTGATCACGTCGCTGTCGCTCACAATCCTGCTGGGCCTGGTCTTTCTTGGCATCAAGACCGTCGAGTATCACGAGAAATACGTCGAACACCACATTCCAGGGGCAAGCTTCAGCGTGGAAGACTTTGTCCACCCAGCAGACAAGAGGGATGTTCCTCTGGCGCCGGATATGGCGCAACACGCCCAGCTCTTCTTCTTTCTCTACTTTGCCATGACCGGCATGCACGCCCTGCACATGATCATCGGAATCAGTATTTTGTTTATTCTGCTCGTCCAGGCTTGGCACGGAGCGTATACCAATGGGCACTCCTCCACCATTGATAACTTCGGACTGTATTGGCATTTCGTCGATATCGTCTGGATCTTCCNNTCTTCCTTTTCCCGCTGCTGTATCTCATCAGCCGCCACCCTTTGAAGTAGCACCTTGAAAGGAGAGTAGCCATGTCGACTCCCACGGAGCATGAACATCACATCGTCGGGCCAAAAACCTACCTCCTCATCCTGTGCGCGCTGCTGGTGCTGACCGCCACCACCACAGGTGCCGCTTTTATCAATATGGGTGTCTTCAGTCCCATCGTGGCGCTCGGGATCGCCTGCATCAAGGCGGTCCTGGTCATTCTCTTTTTTATGCATATACGCTACAG
>PLZN01000458.1:0-4061 GCA_003152195.1 Acidobacteriaceae bacterium | reverse complement strand
TGCCCCATCCTTCGCGTTTTTTGCGAAGGGTGGGATACCACTGCAGTTAACGTGCGGGTTTCTGACCGGCGCTGAAAACCTCCAGTCTCCGTTTTTCCTTCAAGGGCCGAAACGTTTGGATTCGTCCTGGCAACAGGAAATCTTCGATGACCTCCCAACAAGCAAACCATGGTGATGTGCCTGAGGCGCTGCGCAAGATCGCCGCTAATCCGAGGGTTCTTGTCCGCCGATCGGGGGAACCGGCGCCAGACGCAAAATGCGTCGTTTACTGGATGCAGAGAGCGGAAAGAGCGCTCGATAATCCCGCGCTCGAAATTGCGGTGGAGGTGGCCAACGCCCTCGACCTTCCCGTAGTGACGTATTTTTCGGTGATCTCCAATTTCCCCCATGCCAACCTGCGCCACTACGCCTTCCTGAACCAGGGCCTGGCGGATATAGAAGAGGATCTGCAACAGCGGCAGATCGGTTTTATCGTGCGCCGCCCAGCGAACAATTCGTTGCAGACGCTGCTGGCGGAAGTAAACGCGGCCATGGTCGTCGGCGATGAAAATCCATGCCGAGAGCCGGAGCGTTGGCGAAGGGTCCTGGCCGGCCGCTTGCGCATCCCTTATTGGACCGTGGACGCCGATGTGGTGGTGCCGTCCGGCATATTTCAGAAGCGGATGTACGCCCTGCATATCTTCAAACCGAAGCTCTATGCCGAGCTGCCAAAGTTTCTGGTCAAGCACCGCGTAGTGAACCCGCACCGGGAATGGAAACCATCGCAGTCGCTTGAGTCGTTTCCTGTGCGGGAAGATGTCACCCAGGGTTGGAAGGCGCTCGACCGTTCCGTTCAGCCGGTCGAGAGCTTCACCGGGGGCACCCACGCGGCGCTCAAGCGGCTGCGTGACTTCGTCAACAAAGACCTCGCCGCTTACGACCAGACGCGCAATCATCCCGAAGTGGACGGAACCAGCCGGCTATCGCCTTACCTGCACTTTGGGCATATTGGTCCCATCACCATCGCCTTGGCGGTCGAGAAAGCCTTCAAGGAAGGTACGGTTCCGCAGGCAGCGCGCGACTCATATATTAGCGAGTTGATTGGCTGGCGGGAGCTGGCGGTCAACTTTGTGAAGTTTACTGAGAACTACGATTCGTTCGACTGCGCCGAACCGTGGGCGCGCAAAACCTTGCTGGAGCATGCGCGCGACCGGCGGGAGCATCTCTACACCATCGAGCAACTGGAGCATTCCGAGACTTACGACGAGCTGTGGAACGCGGCCCAGAACCAGATGGTGAAGTTTGGATGGATGCACAACTACATGCGCATGTACTGGGCGAAAAAGATCCTGGAGTGGTTGCCCAACCCGGCAGTGGCATTCGATACCTGCGTCACGCTCAACGACCGCTACTTTCTGGACGGCAGAGACCCCAATGGATATGCGGGCATCGCATGGTCGATTGTGGGCAAGTTCGACCGCCCCTGGTTTGAGCGGCCGATTTTTGGCACCATCCGCTATATGTCCGGGCCCTCGACGGGCAAGAAATTCAATTCCAAGAAGTACATACAGAAGATGTCAGGGGATTTCACGCAAGCCACCTTCTGGGCGCAGGAATAGTGCTCGTCGTGTTGGTGTGCTATTTTCAAGGTTGGTCTCCGACAGCCCACCTCCCCCGATCCACGCAGGCAAAGGCGCCGCGCTGCGGCACTTGTTTGACGTAGGAGCCACTTGTGGCAACCCGGGTTGGACCAGACCATAAGAACGCACCTTAGCTGTCAGGCGCATGTTCGGGGGGATCCACCGCATGGCAAAATACCTAATCACGGGAATCGCGGGTTTCATTGGATCATCCCTGGCGCGGGCCCTGGTGGAACGCGGGGAAGAGGTTCGCGGAGTCGACAACTACCTGACCGGGAAGCCGGGCAATCTTGCCGGGCTTAATGGCCTGATCGACTTCCGAGAGGCCGACCTGCGCGATGCTGCGGCGATACGCACCGCCTGTGAGGGAGTCGACTACATCCTGCATATGGGAGCGCTGCCTTCTGTTCCCCTATCGGTGAAGAATCCTGAGCCAAGCCATCGTTGCAATGTGGACGGAACATTTCATGTGCTCGAAGGAGCGCGGGCAGCGGGCGTCAGGCGGATCATCTACGCGGCATCCTCCTCCGCGTATGGGGACCAACCGGTCCTGCCGAGCAAGGAATCGATGCGCCCCATGCCGATTTCGCCGTATGCGGTGCAGAAGCTTGCCGGCGAATATTACATGAGCAGCTATTGGCAGGTGTACGGTCTGGAGACCGTGAGTTTGCGCTACTTCAACGTCTTTGGGCCACGCCAGGGAGTTGATTCGCCTTATAGCGGGGTGTTGGCGAAATTTATCCAGCAGATGCTCGAGGGGACGCCGCCAACCATCTTCGGCACCGGCGAGCAGGGCCGCGATTTCACCTATATCGACAACATCGTTTCGGCGAACCTGCTGGCATGCATGGCTCCGGCTGAGAAGGTAGCAGGCAAGGTGTTCAATACTGCCTGCGGCGAGCAAAACACACTGAACGAGATGTACCGGCTGCTGGCGAAACTGATCGGGTTCGATCGGCCGCCGCTTTACGGTCCGCCGCGGACGGGAGACATACTGAACTCGCAGGCCGACATTTCCGCAGCCGCGGAAGCGTTCGGTTACCGTCCCTTGATTGGGGTGAAAGAGGGTTTGCAGCGGACGGTGGAGTGGTATCGCGAGACGCTGAAGCTGCCGGCTGTCTCAAGGTAGCCCCGGGGCTGGCGTCTGAATAAATTAGTCATCCCAACCGCAGCGTACCCGTAAACATTCAGGAGAAATAGTTTGGTCGACCAGCAGGGTCTGTCACAGTGGTTGTCGCTCGTTGAGAAGCGCGAGCTGCGGGTGGGGATTATCGGCCTTGGCTACGTGGGACTTCCGCTAGTTCTGCTCTTCAGCCAGGAGGGATTTCGGGTCACCGGTTTCGACATCGACACGGCCAAAGTGGACCGTCTGAATGCCGGCGAATCGTATATCCATCGTATCGAACGCCAGCAGATCAGAAGTGCCCAAAGCAAAGGTTTTCGCGCGACCGCCAATTTCTCCGAGGTCGGCGAAGTCGATGCGATTTTGATCTGTGTGCCAACCCCTCTGAGCGATCACCACACGCCGGATATGAGTTACATTACGGCGACCATCGATTCCATCGTCGATCATCTACGCCCCGGCCAACTGGTCGTCCTGGAGAGCACTACTTACCCCGGCACCACAGAGGAGCTGATTGTCGCCGCGATCGAGCGCGCGGGCAGGCTCAAAGTAATTCGCGAGGCTATCGTTGTTAACGGTGTTCTGGTGGCTTATTCTCCTGAGCGCGAAGACCCCGGTAACACCAGCATCGACCGCCGCGACATCCCCAAGGTGGTCGGCGGACTAGGGCACTTGGCGGCGGAAGCTGCCGGCACCCTCTATAACACCGCATTTCACCGCGTGATCCGCGTGTCAACCCCGGCGGCGGCGGAGATGACCAAGNNGCATCCCCATCGATCCTTTCTATCTGAGCTGGAAGGCAAAGGAATTCGACTTCAGTACACGGTTTATTGAACTTGCCGGCGAAGTGAATGAGGCCATGCCGTATCACGTGGTGCTGGCGGTCTCCTCGGCGCTGAATCAGCGCAGCAAACCGCTCAAGGGATCGCGGATTTTGGTGCTGGGCCTGGCGTACAAGCGAGACGTGGACGATCTGCGTGAATCCCCCTCGCTCTCGATTATCGAAATGCTGCGGCAAGAGGGCGCCGCGGTCAGCTACAACGACCCCTTCTTCTCCTCGGTGGGACGGGGACGAAAATACAATCTGAATATGGACTCGCAGCCGCTCGAGAACCTTGGTGGTTACGATTGCGTCCTGATTGTGACCGATCATAGTTCCTACGATTACGCCTGGATCGTAGACCAAGCCCAGCTGGTGGTCGACTCGCGCAATGCCACACGCGGCCTTAAGTCAGAAAAAATCGTAAGGTGCTGAGCGGATGTTAGGTTGAATTTTTCATCACGATTCCGGGCAATGTTGAGAAAGAGTGAGCAGTGAA
>PLZN01000199.1 GCA_003152195.1 Acidobacteriaceae bacterium | reverse complement strand
AGTCAAGGGGAATCTCCGTTTCCCCTTGACTTCTACCTATCATGGATGTACCACGAATTGGCCGTCTGACCGAGCGACCATCTCCGATGGGTACCGTTGTTGAGAGAGGGGGATGGGAATGCCTTAACGCTCAATCACTTTGGGTACTTTGAAGAAGACCCCGTCCGTATCCGGAGCGCAAGAAAGAACTTCTTCCCGACTCAAGGACGGAGCGATTTCGTCCGGGCGCAAGTGCAGAGCCGCAGCATCCGGCTCCCTGCCCTCCGTCAACTGGTCGGCGACCTGTGACATGGGCGGCACGGAGGTTGTGTCCAATTCATTGAGCTGGCCAAAGTAGTCGAGTACCGAGTTCAGATCACGCAACATGGTTGCCTTCTCGCTAGTCGTCAATTCAAGGCTGGCAAGTTCCGCAACGCGCGCTACGTCCTGCTCGGAAACGGTCATGTTCAAACGGATTTAGAAAAGTCGACCGTCCAGGGGTTGGGGCGACTGGAGCAGCAGCAAAACACCGTCTGATAAAGGAGAGCGAAGTCACTCGCAAAAGTGGCCTCACCCATGTAATCCCAATCTATTTTTGCCTTCAAAGGTTTGATCATGCGGCAGTAGTAGGCCTCGAGGTCGTCATCGGGAATGTCCTGCAACATCTCTTCTTCACAGCGAAAGGCGAGCGTCGCCGCCCCGGTAAGACCGGGCCGAAATGGCATATGCATCACCTCCAAGTGAGGGAGCTTAGGCCGCGGTCCAATCAGGCTCATCTCGCCACGCAGCACATTGACGAGTTGGGGAAGTTCATCCAGCTTGTACTTGCGCAGGAACCCCCCGAATCTCGTCACCCGCGGATCTCCACGCTTGGTTAGAGATGGGCCGTCTTCCTGGGCGGCTATCGCCATGGTTCGGAACTTGAAGACCGTAAAGAGGGCTCCGTTCAGTCCAACCCGCTTCTGCCGGAAGATCACTGGTCCCGGGGATTTATAGCGGACTAAGACGGCAGCGAGCAGTAGCAAGGGCCAGAAGAGCAAAAGCGCGACCGCGGCCACGACAAAGTCGATGCCACGCTTGGCCGCCGATATGCTCCACGCGCTCGGTTCGGCATAGTATGCCGTGGGGTCTTGCGGTATGGCACAAAACGGCGGAAAGAGGGCCGTCGAATCACCGCTGACCTCAGAAACAACATCGTTCCAAAGCAGGGCCGCACTGGGCTGCGGGGGAGCATAGCTTGTGTCCATGCGCTTCTTAAAGACCTGTTCTAAGATTTTAGAGCTATTGCTGAAGCCTGGTTCAGGGTCTTGTTGATCAAGTTTTGCAAATC
The DNA here is from genome assembly GCA_003152195.1 of Acidobacteriaceae bacterium. Classification (GTDB taxonomy): domain Bacteria; phylum Acidobacteriota; class Terriglobia; order Terriglobales; family Acidobacteriaceae; genus PALSA-350. The sequence continues at coordinate 5,059 of PLZN01000199.1, read as the reverse complement.
CAGGCCCTACGGCCTGCTGCTGTTCTTCTTTTATAGACACTAGCTTGATCGGCCAAAGCGGTAGCTACCTTAGCCAACTATGGACAACCGCGTTGAAGTCACCGCTTTATGAGCATCTTCGCGGCAAGGGCGAAGACCCAACCGCAGCTATATAAGGGATGAACCCGGCCCCAAAAAGGATGTTGCTCAGAAGCAGAAGCTTTCCCGATTCAACCCTTTAACAAAAATAACAGCATTTGCGATCTCGTGGAACCCACCCCTCATATCAGTCAAGGTTCCTTCGGGGCGCTTGCGGGAGGGGTCCGCAAAACACCTTTTCCCTTTTAGAGTGTGACGCCTAAATTGAATTTCCTATTGCTATGCTCTGACGATAGCATCGCTGAGCGACTATGTAGACGGAAAAGCGGATTCCTTCGGTTACACCGGGAATCGGTTTAAAGCAAATTCCCTTTTGTTACCCCCAAGAGAGTTACCCTCGGCGGCTTCGGGTACGACTAGGGAACTTGGCTAATCGGCCCCGGTCCGCAAATCTTCCCGCTGCATGACCGTTCTGTCGATCCCATTCAATCTGGGCGCTCCCGGCCCCTTGATCACGCGCTTATCGCGGCTCAGGTGAAACTCCGTGATTTTGAGCATGCAGCGAGCGGCAACCGCAGCACGCACCAGCAATTTGAGCAGCCGGCTCTTGCCAAAATAGTCATAGTGCTCATTGAAATCAACCATCGCCCGATGCTGCTCGATGATCTTCTTCCTGGGCATCTGGTTGATGCTTTGGCTCCCGTAATGAATGACTTCCGCAGTTGGCGTGTAATAGATCTTGTAGCCATTACGCTTAAGCATGAGGTTGTAGGCCAAATCGACCTGGAAGTGGGGCAAGCGTTCATCGAGCATGCCCAGAGTCTCCCAGGTAGCACGACGGAGCACATAGGCAGTGGTCCCCAGGCTTTCCACCTGCTGTTCTCGCGAATAATCAAAAGCGCAAGCGTAGTACTTCCTCGAAACCTGACCGTTGGGGAAAAATTTATGCCAATTGAGACCTTGGAGAATCATCGTTCCGAGGCCGGCAAAGCTGCGGACGCACGATTGCGTGGTGCCATCTGGATTGAGCAACCGTGGGCCACACGCCGCAGCATCGGGATGAGCGTCCATGAATGCGACCAGAACCTTAAAAACGTTCCCGACCAGCTTGGTGTCGCTGTTCAGCAAGCAGGCATAACGAGCCCGCGACATCTTCAGCCCCAAATTGTTGTTCTTGGAGTACAGCAGCGCAACCTTGTTGCGCACCAGAGTGACATCGGGAAAGGCAGACTCCACCATCTCCGCGCTTCCATCCGACGACCCATCGTCGATGCAGATTACCTCGAATCGGATGCCCTTGGTGTAATTGTAAATTGACTCTAAACATTGCTGCAGCAATGTTTTGGTGTTGTAGTTGGGGATGATGACGGTTAGGTCGAGCAAGAGATTCATCAAGCTTTCTAAACCTCAGGCACTTCTATTCGGATGAGTGGACTTCCCGCGCGGGGATGCCGGCGACAGTTGCATTCGCAGGCACAGACCGGAGCAGGACGGAATTTGCGCCTACCCTGACATTATCGCCTAAAGAGATTCCGCCGAGAACCTTGGCACCGGCTCCAACCACAACATAGTCACCGATTTCAGGCCTGAGAGCTGGGTCGAAATACATATCCATCTGCCTGGCCCCCAGGGTCACACCCTGGAAGATGGTCACATTCCTTCCAATTTTGGATGCACCAATGACCGTTCCCGAGGTATGGGGAAAGAATATACCGGGACCGATCGCGCATCTGGGAGAGATCTCTATCCCAAACAAAACAAGATTCAAATAGGACAACAGGTGTGCCACAGCGGGAATTCCGGTAAGCAGGGCCGCCCGGCTGGTGCGGCAGATCGCAATGGGCAAAAACCTGGGATGAAGCAACCTTTTCAAGAGGCGTGACAGCGAAGCTTGAGCACCCGGCTGCCCTCCCAATTCCAACTGGCGTTCGAGATCTGCATAAAGCAGCGACTTCAGCATCTGGTCAGGCCTTCATCAGGCCGCGTTCGATCAACTCGCGATTGGCGCGATCCAATCCGTCCTCGGCGCCGTCTTCGGCGATAGGCTGCGTCTTCACCCAGCGCACGAAACGCTCGATGCCTGCCTCAAGCGGCACTTGCGGCGAAAAACCCAGAGCCTGCCCGACCAGCGAAATATCCGCATAATTGTGGCGGATGTCGCCCAATCGATATTGTCCCGAGACCACCGGTTCGCTCGCGTCGGCAAATTCCCTCTTCAGGCTGCGGGCGATGGTTTCCACGCTCACCTGGACCCCGGAACCAACATTCATGATCAGGCCATCTCCCCCGTCTCCCATCAGACCAAGCGCCACCACATCAGCCACGTCCGACACGTGCACGAAATCCCGGCTTTCCTGACCATCCTCGAAGAGGGCGATCAGTTTGCGTTGGCGTATCCGATTGGAGAAGATCGACAGGATGCCGGTGTAGGGGTTATGGAGAGACTGACCTTCTCCATAAACATTCTGCAAACGGAAAATCAAGAAGGGGATGCCCAGTGCGCTGGCTGCGATCCGGACCAGATCTTCCTGGGCTAGTTTAGTGGCAGCGTAAACCGATGCCGGGCTGGTCTTGGCGATCTCGGGTGTGGGTACCGAGTGAACGGGCCCGCAACAGCAGGGGCAAATCGGCTCCCACTGGCCCGCCTGCAAGCTGCTTGGGCTGCGCATCGCGGGATAGACCGTGCCGCAGCGGGCGCACTGATAGGCGCCTTCCCCGTAAACGGCACGGGAGGAGGCCAAGACCAGTTTTGTGACCTCATGTCTGTCGTTGGCCAGGACGTCCATGAGCAAGGCGGTGCCCAGAACATTGGTGCTGGTGTAGTCACCAATCCTGTACATCGACTGGCCTGTGCCCGTCTCCGCCGCCAGATGGACGACCGAACCGACATCGTGCAGGGCCGAAACCCAATCGCGGCGGTTACAGACATCGCCGCGCATCACCTCTACGCGGTCGTCTGCGAGCAGCGTCCCCAGCTCGGGCTGCGGGGCGGCGCCATGGATCTGCGGGCTCAGATTGTCCAGGAGGCGCACGGTCATGCCGCCCCCGACCAGCGTTCGGGCAAGCGCGAGCCCGATGAACCCGAGACCGCCGGTGATCAAGACCTTTTCGGCCATCCCTTGATCTTAAACTGTTCCTTATCAATAACGCCCGCATCTATCCGGTTAGAGCAACATTCCCGGGATAGGGTCGGTCATGCCAGTCAACGCCCCGATAAACGCTCACGGTGCTGTGCGCGCTTCGGCTCCAGTCAAGAGCCTCACCCGCTGCTCGCCCAGCTGGCGCTTCACCTTGCTTGCCGCCACGGCTTGGGAGATATGCCGCATCAAATGATGCTATTATCGTGCCTACATTACGGAGGATCATAGGATGCGCACCACGCTTGCCCTTGATGACGAACTTCTGGCCAAGGCTCAGGATTTGACAGGCCTGACAGAGAAGTCTGCCTTAGTCCGGGAAGCGCTCAAGGCCCTGATCGGGCGAGAGAGTGCGCGTCGACTGGCGCGCCTGGGCGGCAGCGAACCCGAACTGGCAATCGCACCACGGCAGCGGCCTGAATCCACGTGATCCTGGTCGACACCTCGGTCTGGGTCGATCATCTGCGGGCCGCCGATAGAAGAGTCTCCGATCTGCTCGATTCCGGTCGAATCCTGGCGCACACCTTCGTGATCGGAGAACTGGCGCTTGGGAACCTGCGGCAACGCCAGACAATTTTGACTTCTCTGCAGGATCTACCCCGCGCAACTACTGCCACGGATCTGGAAGTGCTGAGTTTCATCGAACGGCGGGCTTTATCAGGGCTAGGAATCGGTTACGTCGACGCCCATCTGCTGGCATCCACGCAACTGACAGCAGACGCATCTCTGTGGACGCGGGACAAACACTTGTTGCGCGTCGCCGAACAACTCGGTCTGGCAAGTCAGGGTTAGCTTAGCCTACCGATCGATCCGATTCGTGCAAGATGGGTCAGTCAGCCGGCCAACGCCGCGCGGTAAACGCTCAAGGTGCTGCGCGCGCTTCGGCTCCAGTCATAGAGCCTCACCCGCTGCTCGCCCAGCCGGCGCTTCGCTTTGATACCCTCCGTATCCCCCAGGCTTGACACGAGGAGTTGAGAGAGCGCATCAGTATCGGAGGAGTCAAAATAAAAAGCCGCCTCTCCGCAGACTTCAGGCAAAGACGACGTGCGATTGACGAGAACTGGACATCCCAGGCTCATCGCCTCCAGCGGCGGAAAACCGAAGCCCTCGTAGAGGCTGGGATAGACGAACAGGGCAGCGTTCCGGTAAGCGCGTGCCAGCGTGGCCTCATCGGCCTTTGGAATGAGGGCGATGGAGGCGGAGATGCCGAGCGAGGCGATGCTTGCCTGTTCATCCGCCGAGAATGCTCCCCCGCCAACGGCCAGCAGCCGATAATCGCCCGCCAGTCCGCTATGCGCGAAAGCGTCGAGCAGGAGGGCAAAGTTCTTGTAGCCGGCGCGCGACCCCACATAGAGCAGATACGGAACGCCCAGAGCACCGTTGTCCTGCTCGCCATCCAGCGGGAGCTGCAAAGGCGAGAAGCCGTGGGGAACAACATGCGTCTTCTCTTCGGCGACCTGGTAAAAGTGCAATAGATCGCTTCGACTGGATGCGGAGACACAGAGGATGGCGTCGGCTTGCGCAAATAGCTTCCGCTTGCTGCCCACGATGGAAGCAGCATTGGAAAACAACTGGGGAAATCGCTCATGGGTGCAATCGTGGTGGGTAACCACGACGCGGCGGCGGCGCACCCAGGGAAGAGCCCGATAGAGCGTTGGGTGGTAGATATCGAATCTTCCCCGAAGAGGAGCCACGAGCGAGGAAAACAGCTCATTGGTTGCATAGCGAGTCACCCCCGGCTTGATTTCGGTGCTGCGGGCGAAAACCTTGGTTTGATCGCGCTCCAACCCCGCAAAGGGCATCACCGAGGCGGTCAGCCCCATCAGCAATTCGACTTCAACCTC
>PLZN01000338.1 GCA_003152195.1 Acidobacteriaceae bacterium | reverse complement strand
GGGGCGAACGTGGGGCACCCGTTCGATGTCCAGCTTTGGTACTCACTGCATGTCATTTGCGCCGGTAAGGCCGCTCAGCTTTTCCACGCACCCAGGATGCGGCGCAAAAATACCAGCTCGCCCGTGTGATAGCTGTTGTGATCGGCGGCCAGCAACACTTCGCGCAAAAGTGTCTGGTCTTTCTTGCCCCACGGGATTTGCGAGAACAGATTGCTCTTCGGGTTCTTGATCAACTTGGTAAAGGCTACCAGGTCTTCTTCAAGAGCCCTCACCGAGCTATGCCACGCTTTTTCAGACGGTGGCGCGGGCGACGCAGGCCAATATTCGTCGGGCCATTTGAGCTCGACATACTCCGGGTTCGTAGAAAACTCCAACAAGTCATGCAGCGCGATGCGCATGTGCTCCAGGATTTCCCATCCGGAGTGAGGCGCGTGCGTAGGCTTTTTACCATACAGCGCGGCAGGAAAATCCTTCAGAGCAGAGAGCACGTCAACGTGTGCGTTTCCCTCGCGGAGGAGTTGGACGAGTTGATTCCGAAGCGCGGCCTGATTGTCTGGCATATCACATCCTTTCTTTAGATCGGATGCAGAAATGCCCCAGGTCAGAGCCTCCCTAGGAGACTTGGGCTTCCAGCGCGACCTCGCGCTTGCCGCTGCCGAAGAGGTCGCCCATGCGACGAATCTGCGCGCCGACACCGCGAAGTTTCTCTTCGATCCGCTCGTATCCCCGGTCGATGTGGTAAACGCGATCGAGGATGGACTCGCCGTCGGCAACCAGGGCGGCAAGGACCAGCGAGGCCGATGCGCGCAGATCGGAGCACATGACCACAGCCGATGAAAGCGGTGTTTTTCCTCGCACCGTGGCAGTGCGGCCATCCACTTTGACGTTTGCGCCCATGCGGACCAGCTCGCCCACGTGCATGAAGCGATTCTCAAAGATGTTCTCCACCACCGTGGTCGTGCCCTCGGCTTGAGTGGCCAGGGCCATGTATTGCGCCTGCATGTCGGTGGGGAAGCCGGGGTATTCTTCGGTGGAGATATCGTTGGCGCGGAGATTGCCTTCGCTGCGCACGCGCAACGAATCGGTACCCATCGCCGTGATCCGCACCCCGCAGGCCTCCAGCTTGGCAATGATGGCGGAGAGATGCGACGGTTGGCAATTGGCCACCACAAGGTCGCCGCCAGTGATGGCGCCCGCGACCAGAAAAGTGCCGGCTTCAATACGGTCGGCATGGATGCGATGGCGAGCGCCGTGCAGCTTGGTCACACCCTTTACCCGGATGGTCGAGGTGCCAGCGCCCTGGATATTCGCGCCCATGGCAACCAGCAGAGCGGCAACGTCGACCACTTCCGGCTCGCGCGCGCAGTTTTCCATCAGCGTTTCGCCCTCGGCAAGGACAGCTGCCATGAGCAAGTCTTCCGTGCCGGTGACGGTGATCTTGTCGAAAACGATATGCGCGCCATGCAGCCGCTCGGCGCGCGCTTCGAGGTAGCCGTGCTCCTGCAGGATGGTTGCGCCCATCAACTCCAGACCCTTGAGATGCAGGTCGATGGGGCGGTCGCCGATGGCGCAACCGCCAGGCAGGGCTACGCGGGCGAGCCCACAGCGGGCCACCAACGGACCCAGAACCAGCGACGATGCGCGCATGGTCTTGACGATTTCGTACTTGGCGGTCGGATCGGAGAGCACGCGGCAACTGATGGTCGTGCGGTGCTGCGCGCGGCCGTAGCCCAGTTCGACCTCGGCGCCCATGGAGACCAGGAGTTTTCGCTCGGTCTCGATGTCGCGGACCTGGGGAATATTCTCCAGCACCACTTCGTCTTCGGTGAGAATCGCCGCCGCCATGCAGGGAAGCGCGGAATTTTTAGCACCGCTTACCCGAATGGTTCCTAGCAGCGGGTTGCCGCCGCGAATCACAAACTTATCCATGACGGGCTGTTGGCGCTCCTTGCCGTAACTTGAGATGGGTAACTGGTAGCGGTCCTACAATTCGAGCGTCGTATCTTCGATCGCCAGGCGAACATTGCCGTCCGACTTGGCCAGGCGACGCACGGCTTCGGGCTTGTCGACTCCCGCCTTGAGCATCACCAGGGCGACGGGCACGCTGCGGCCGGCGGACTTGATGGTGTGCACGGCGGCCTCGCGGTCGATATTGCAGGCACGCATCAGGATGCTGATGCCGCGCTCCACCAGCTTGGTGTTCTGCATGTGCACATTGACCATGAGATTGTCATAGACATAGCCAAGCCGGGTCATGGCGCCGGTGGTAATCATATTGAGCACCATCTTCTGCGCCGTGGCGGCTTTCATCCGCGTCGATCCGGAGACGACTTCGGGTCCGACTTCAGCCACGATGCAGATGTCCGCCGCGGAAGACAGCGGCGTGTTGTGGTTGCAGGTGACCGCGGCCGTCTTGGCGCCTCGTGCGCGGGCGTATTCCACCGCGGCTACCACGTACGGCGTGCGTCCGCTGGAAGAAAGACCGATCACCACGTCCTTGCGTGTCGGGCGGCGACGGGCAATGTCGCGCTGCCCCAGTTCGGTGGAATCTTCATTCACTTCCACGGCCGATGCCAGCGCCTTCGGGCCTCCGGCCATGATGTACTGAACGCTTTGCGGAGGGGTGGAAAAGGTTGGAGGACACTCGGAGGAGTCCAGCCCCGCTATGCGGCCACTGGAGCCGGCGCCAACGTAAATCAGACGCCCTCCGTCGCGTAGGCTGCGCGCCACCATGTCGATGACCAGAGCGATCTCGGGCAACGATTTCTTGACTGCGGCGGCAATTTTGGAATCTTCGTGGTTGATGATGCGGGCAATTTCGAGTGCGGATTTCGTATCGAAGCCCATCGAGGCATCGTTGGAGCTTTCCGTCGTGAGGTCATGCAGTCGTTGCTGCTGATCGTTATTGGCTTCCGTAGTTGCGGCTGTCTCCGTGTGAAAGGTACTCGATGTGGCCATATCTGTTTACTCTGCTCCCGCTCAACTACATGATTTTATCTCCAACTGAGCAAATTTTGCTCTCAAATTAGGGCTTGCGTGCCATTCACGCAAATACTTTTGGGCTATAGCAATTCCGGGAATTATTTTCCCCGTGTTTCCTCCCGTACTTCCCCTAATGCTTCCATGACGGCGTCGTGGAAGGCAGGGCGGACCGTGCGTATCGCTTGGCTCTGGCGATGGGGCCAGGTGCGGTTGGTAAGCAGCACGATGGCGAGCCGGCGCTCGAAGTCGATCCATAGGGAAGTTCCCGAATAGCCGAGGTGCCCGGCCGAGTGACAGCTGAAATATTTACCCGACGAAGAAGGCGGAGAGGGCGTATCCCATCCCAGGGCTCGGGAACTGCCAGGTGGCAGCGCGGTACGGGTGGTGAAGAGCTGGATGGCCTCTGGCGTAAACAGTTGTTGGCCTTCCGGAGTGCGCCCCTGGCTGCCGTCCTGGCCGAAGAGGCATTGCGCGTACCGCAGAGGATCGAGCGCGTTGGAGAAAAGGCCGGCATGGCCGCTCGCACCCCCAAGCACAAAGCAATTTTCATCCTGAACCTCGCCCTGGATGATGCGATGGCGAAAAGTCGAGTCCTCTTCGCTGGGCGGGACGGAAGATCGCCAACTCGCGGGCGGTCGAAAGCAGGTGCTGGTCATACCCAGCGGAGTGAATACCTCGCGCGAGCAGAAGGCTTCCAACCCTTCGCCGGCAATGACTTCGAGCGCCCGCCCAAGCAGGATGAATCCTGGATCGGAGTACTCGGAGCGGCTCCCAGGCAGGGCTTCGAGGGGCAGACGGAGGCAGGCATCGAGAAGTGCCTGAGAGTCCTCAGCGTCGGCAAAGAGGCGGTCATAGCCAGGCAAACCCGAGGCGTGCGCGAGCAGCATGCGCATGGTTACCTGGTAACGTGGACCACCGGCGGCATCGCTTTGGGCAAACGCGGGAAGAAGCTGAACCAGGGACTGGCCGAGCGAGAGTTCACCCCGCTGATACAGGAGCATGGCCATGGAAGTGGTCGCGATCACCTTGGTAAGGCTGGCCAGGTCGTAGACGGTGGAAGGGGTTACCGGCTCCGCCGGCTTATCGTAAGTAAAGCCGCCAACGCTATCGAGCGCAAGCACCTTGTTCCCCGCGAGCACGCTGAATGCCGCGCCGGGAAAAACCTGTTCCGAAACAGCCCGCTCAAGGATAGAGTAGGCCGCGGCAAACCGGGAACGTTGCGTGGAAGCGGAGGCCGGAATTGTGAGATGGGGTGGAGGCATGCTTATCGCTGAGTTTCTTTGCGCCTCCGACATGGTAGCTGACATGCGCGCCCCACTGCCCCACTTCAGAACAAATCCAGCCAGGCGCTCCCAGAACTCTGTCGGGAGACGTCTATACTTGTGAGCTGAGGTTGGTTGGATGAGGCTTCGCGCGGAATTAGTCGAACGGCCAAGTGATTGAAGTCCCCGGTGTCCTGAACAGCCTGCCCGGTTCCGACGGGCCCAAAGTAAAGGACAGTGAAGGTACC
>PLZN01000396.1 GCA_003152195.1 Acidobacteriaceae bacterium | reverse complement strand
AAACTCCAGATGCGGCTTTCCTTAAAGAAAGCCGCACACGCGGCCCTGTCTGGTGCTGCGTAACAGGAAATCGGGGGTACGCTGGTGCGAGGAGCACCCGTCCGGTCCGCTCCTTGGCCGTGCCATCGACAAGGCCGGTTTTGCCGCTCCGTCCCTTGGGCCTGCCGCGAGGAGAGCCGGCTATGAGCCGGGGTTCCCCTCCCCGGCGTGATGGCTGAGCCATTGCTGGGCATGCTCCACCTGGGGAAGACCGGGATCGGCCGTCTTCCAGGCACTCAGGAACTGCTTGTAAGCCGCCGTGGCTTCGCCGGCGTCGCCGGCCTTCTCTGCCGCCTGGGCTATCCCATAGAGCGCGAAACCGGAGTTAGGACGGTCCACGAGCGCCTGCCGGGATGCGGCTTTGGCGCCGGACCATTTTCCGGCAGTCATCATCGCCGCGGCTTCGCTTTCCGCCACCGGACGGATATAGAAGGGAGGCTCGTGGTAACCGAGATCCTTTTCCTCCCGCCGTGCACGGGCAAAAAGTTTCTCTGCTTCGGGAACGTTGTCCTGAGTTGCCAACATAGAGGCGCGGAGCTCGAGCGACATAATGGAGAGCATTTTAACCAGCGGCTGGGGCAGGGGGTCGGGGGACATGCTTTGGTTCCCCGTTTTCGCCGCGGCGGCCTTGGCCTCGATTGCCTCCTGATCTTTTACTTGCTGCGACATCCGCCACAGGTTGGCATCAAGCAATACGGAATGGCGCTCGGCTACATCGGGTTCGTGAGCTTCCACGGATTGCATTCCAAGAGCAAACTGGGAAAGGCCACCGGCAAGGAATTCCATGTGCGGCATACCTTGGGAAAGGTTCGCGGCATTGACCAATTGAACCACACGGTCCCAGTCGGCGGTGCGCAAGGCGACGGGCAATTCAGGATTGATGCGCGCAATCGCATCGCGCGCCGACCAGGGATAGAGCGTGTCCTCCAGATGGCCGCGGGCTCCTCCAAGCTTGGCGGATACCTTCTCTGCCTCCTGCAAACGGCCGGCCTCCAGCAGATTGGCGACGGAGTACATCAGGTTGTGGACGTAATTCCAGTCGTTATCGACCGCGATCTGCTGCTGGTGCATGTAGCCTTCATCGGCCAGCGCGGAAGCATCGAACGCGGTCTGGGCACGCGCGTAATCACCAGTACGGTAAAAGATGTGGCCCGGCATGTGGACCATATGTCCCGATGCGGGCGCGACCGAGCCCAGGATCTCCGCGCTATGGAGGGCCTGTTCAGGGTGCGGACTGGCTTCCACGGCGTGTATCCACAGATGGTTCGCGGCGGAGTTCTCCGGCTCCTCCTTGATGACGCCTTGCAGGAGTGCGAGAGCCTCCTTTTGACCCTTTTTCGGTTCTCCGGCGTCGTCATAGCCGTCGGTGAGAGCCTCGGCGAGGGAGATGCGGGCATTCGTATCATGGGCATTCTTTCGCACCAGGGTGCGGAGAATCTCGACTTCACGATCAAACTTCGCGTTGTCCTCGGAGCCGGCCGCGCGAATGGCCGCCTCATGAGCCTCCGCGGCACGGATATAGAGCTTCTCGCGCGAAGTCGCATGGGCTGCCAGCGCAATGGCTTTGGTCAGGGATGCTTGCGCGTAGTTTTTGGTCTCGCCATGGCGGAAGCTCTCCGCCTGGTAAAGCCCCCAGTAGCACATGGCGCATTTGGGATCGGCGCGGATGGACTCTGCAAAGGCGCGATCGGCTTCGTAGTCCCAGAAATCATAGAGCAGGTTGATGCCCTGCTCGAACCAGGCCTGGGCCTGGGGGTTGGTGGAAATGGGGAAGCGCACGTTGCCCACGCCGGGAATATGCTGCGCCGTGGGCAGCTGCTCCGGCGGTACGGGATCTCCCGTATCGCTGGGATGGCACATCGGCATCTTCATCTGGCCGATGGCGGCAACCGCTTGCAGCAGAATGACGGCGAAAGCACTGAGGAGCTTGAGCTTACAGAAAAATGGACGGCTCATAGGGTTATCTTGCGTGTCTCTTCCAGCATTCGGTACTCAGGGTATTCTGCACCAAATACCCAGGGTGCACTAAACTAGAGTAGTGCAGGGTTTCGTTCCCCCAAGAGAAGTTTGCCCCTGTGGCAGCAAAGGAATTATCCATTGATCGGCAGTGCATTAACCAAGATTTTCGGAACCAGTAACGAACGCGTGATCAAGCGGTTGGCGCCTCAGGTCGAACAGACCGGGTCTCTCGAGCCGGCAATGAAAGCTTTGCCGGACGAAGAGCTCCGCGCCAAGACGCTGGAGTTCCGGGCCCGGATCGCGGCCCGGCTGGAAGGCATTGACGACGCGGAAGAACGCGTGGCGGAGGAGAAGGCGGTCCTGCTCGAGATTCTGCCCGAGGCCTTTGCCGTGGTGCGCGAGGCCGGCCGGCGAATGCTGCAGATGCGGCACTTTGACGTGCAGTTGATCGGCGGTATGGTGCTGCACCAAGGCAAGATCGCCGAAATGAAGACCGGCGAAGGCAAGACGCTGGTCGCGACCCTGCCCTGCTACTTGAACGCGCTAGCCGGCCATGGCGTGCACGTAGTGACGGTGAATGACTACCTGGCCAAACGCGATGCCGAGTGGATGGGGAAGATTTACGAGTTCCTCGGGCTTACCGTCGGCGTGATTGTGCACGATCTCGATGACAGCCAGCGCCGCGCCGCGTATGGATCCGACATCACTTACGGCACCAATAACGAGTTCGGTTTCGATTACCTGCGCGACAATATGAAGTTCCGCCTCGAAGATTACGTCCAGCGCGAGCTGCACTACGCGGC
>PLZN01000593.1 GCA_003152195.1 Acidobacteriaceae bacterium | reverse complement strand
GTGGAGGGACCTGCGGTTCCTTTTCAACCCGGGCGAATTCTTCGCCCAGCATCCGGTCATCGGCATTGCGCTGCTCACGCCCGCGGTGCTTCTGGCCCATGGCTACCACCCGCTGGCCGATGACGGCGCCGTGTACGTGACCGGAATAAAGAAGCTGGTCAATCCAAATCTTTACCAAACGGACGCCGTTTTCGCCTCATCGCCTACCCATCTCTCGATCTTTGCCCACGTTCTTGCCGCGCTGCTTCAATGGACCCACCTTCCACTGCCAGTGCTGCTGCTGGCTTGCCACGCAGCTTCCATCTTTCTCTTTCTTCTCGGTTGGTGGACGCTGGCAGCGCGGATTTTTCCCACCCCAGCCGGGCGATGGGGAGCGGTGTTGCTCGCTGCGTGCTGCTTCACTCTGCCGGTCGCGGGCACGTCCCTCTCCATCATGGATCCCTACGTCACGGCGCGCTCCTTTTCCACTCCGCTCAGCCTTTTTGGGCTCGCCGCCGTTCTCGATAAGAACTGGGGCGAGGCTGTCCTGTGGCTTGCTTTGGCCGCGCTGCTGCATCCTTTAATGGCTGGCTATGCGGCAATCGCAATGGTCACTGTTGCGCTTGCCGACCGCACCGCGTGGCGGTCCCTGGGCCTGTTTTACGGGCTGGGATTCACGCTTTGCGCGGCCATTTTTGTGGCCACGCGTCATGATGACCCCGGCCTTGCTTATAGCCGCGCGGCGCTCAGCCGTTCGTATTTCTTCCTCTCCAGCTGGCGATGGTACGAGTATCCGGGTCTGCTGATGCCGCTGATCCTGCTGGGAACTGTTGGGAGCCGCGGGCAAGCGCCGTGGCCGGTGCGCAAACTCTCGATCGCCGCAACGCTGATGGGCAGTTGCGCGCTGCTCGCGTCCGTCTGTTTTGTGCATCGCGGCGGAAGTCTGGTGCTGGCTCGATTGCAGGTGCTGCGCGCCTTCCACTTTGTCTACATCGCCGGCGTACTGCTGGCCGGCGGTATGTTGGGAAGATTGGCGCAACAGCACAGGCGTGCGATCGGCCTACTCTATCTCTCGATCCTCCTCGCCCTGTTTGCCGGTCAGAGACTGGCCTATCCATCCTCCAGCCACGTGGAATGGCCTGGACTGTCACCACGCAATCGCTGGCAGCAGGCTTTCCTCTGGATTCGCGTCAACACCCCCAGAGATGCCATCTTTGCCCTGGATAACGACTACATCGAGGGCGCCGGAGAGGATGCGCAGGGCTTTCGCGCGACGGCGGAGAGAAGTGCCGTTGCCGATTGGTTCAAAGACGGCGGCATCGCCAGCAACTTCCCCCAGGCTGCGGCGCCCTGGTGGCGAGGGTCGCAGGCCACGGAGAAGCTCAACGGCGCCACCGATGCCGAGCGGTCCGCCAGGCTTACGCCCCTCGGCGTCACCTGGATTGTCTTGCCTGCGCAGGCGATCACTGGCCTTCCCTGTCCGTTTATCAACGCGAGTGTGCGCGTCTGCCGACTGAGCCCTTAAGGGCCGTCACTTCCGATTGACCATGGGCCATGAGTTAACCTTCTCTCTAGGGAGGGGACGTACATGTTGACGCTGTACCAGAGACTTATCTTCGGTTACGTGCTGCTTCTCGCCCTCCTGGCCGCCGTCGGCCTGCACGATTCCCTCTCGCTTCGCCAAGCCGCCGCGCTCGATCACCAGGCGGCCCTCCCAGCCGCATCGGCCATGCAAATCCGCTCCGCGCTCGCCCGCCGGGCCACCATCATTACCAGCGTCTGCGCGCTGAGCGGCGTTCTGCTCTCGATCGGCTTTCTCATCTCTATCATCCGGCCCATCCGCCGCACCGCGGCAGCCGCGCGCCGCATCGGTCAAGGCGAATTGCAACAACGCATCGAGTGGCGAACCCGGGATGACCTGGGCACTATTGCCACCGAACTGAATCGCATGACGGTGCGGCTTCGCGACCTGCGCGACACCGACTATGGCCGTAAGCAGATGGACCAGCAGCTTTCCGACGCCGTGGTACAGTCCATCTTCGAGCCGGTGATCGTCACCGACGCCAAAGGACAGGTGCTTAAGCTCAATCAGGCGGCCAGCGAGGTGCTGGGCGAAGCCGCCGGAGATCGCATGGCCCTGACCAACACGCCGGGGGGAGAGAGGATTCTGCGCGCCGTGCGCGACGCTGTCTCCATGCGGCAGTCCATCGCCAGCGAGGACGAAGCCGCCATGCTGCCCATGAAGCTCGGCGAGGGCCAACGCAGTTACCGCCTGCGCACGACGCCCATGCGAGACCTCGAGGGCAAGCTGCTGGGAGCCGTGAGCGTGCTGGAAGACATTACCGAGATGCAGGATATCGATCGCTTCAAGACCCGCTTCCTCACCGTCGCGTCGCGAAAGCTTCGCCAGCCCCTGGAGCGGCTTCGGCTGAGCTTGTACACACTCACCCAAGGCTTCGCTGGTGAACTGCGGCCGCTGCAAGCGGATGTGATTCATGGAGCGGAGGAGGAAGCGGAGCGCCTGAACGATCTTATGTCCGACCTGATCGAGGTCTCCGAGCTCGATACGGGACGGCGGGAGATTCGCATGGATCGATTCCGTCCCATCGATATTCTTCGCGATGCCTGCTCCCGGGCGCGCGAGGAGACCCGCGCCAAGAGCATCGATGTGCAGATCGAGGCGTTTCCCGACCTCTCTCACGTGAATGGAGATCGCCGGGCTCTGCGCAGCATCATGGACAATCTGATGAGCAATGCCGTGCGCTACACGCCCGAGAACGGGACCATTCTGCTCCAGGCCAAGGAGCAGAAGGACAAGGTGCAATTCTTCGTGAAGGACTCGGGCCGGGGCATCGAAGCTGAGCGGCTGCCCAATATTTTCGGCCGCTTCAATGCGGCGCATGACCAGGGCACCGGCCTGGGCCTCGCCCTGGTGGTTCGACTGGTCGAGCTGCTCGGCGGCCAGGTTTCCGTGGAGAGCCGGCTTGGCCACGGAGCAACCTTCAGCTTCACTCTCCCCGTCGCCACCACCGTCGCTACCCGCCACCCCATCGAAATAGGCTGAGCAAGGGATATGCATTTCTTACTATTGGTGTAAGCGAGAAAACGGAGCCGAACGCGGCCATTCCGCCAAAGAATGGCCGCACCTAGCCAATGTCACCACATCCCCGTAATAGTAGAAATGCTTTATGAGAGACCTCTCGACCGACATCACGCCCGCTGCGCCCGAGTTGGCAAAGCTGCGTATCTACATTGGGGCGGCGCCCGGCGTTGGCAAGACCTACCAGATGCTCGAAGACGCTCACCTGATGAAGAAGCAGGGCATTGACGTCGTGATCGGACTGATCGAATCCCACGGGCGGAAGGACACCCAAGACCTGGTAGGAGATCTCGAATTGATCCCCAGGCGCGCCATTCCTTACCGGTCGGTGGTGCTGGAGGAAATGGATCTCGATGGCATCCTTGCCCGGCATCCTCACACCTGTATTGTCGATGAGCTGGCGCACACCAACGTGCCTGGATCGAGAAACCGCAAGCGATATGAGGATGTGCTGGAATTGCTCGACGCCGGCATTAACGTGATGACCGCGGTCAATGTACAGCACCTGGAGACGCTCAACGACTCCGTTTCCCGCTCCGCCGATACCCAGATCCGGGAAACTATCCCCGACAGTTTGCTCAAGCGGGCCGACGAAGTGGTGAACGTGGACGTGACCGTCGAGGAACTTCGCTCACGGCTCAAGCAGGGCAAGATCTACGCCCCGGACAAGGTCGAGCAGTCGCTGGCCAATTTTTTTCGCAAGGGCAATCTCAGTATGCTGCGGGAGCTTGCGCTGCGCACTACGGCGGAAGAGGTCGGCTCCCGCGCGGCGGAGTACCGCAGAAGCCAGGGCCTGGAACAAGCTCCGATGCCGGAGAAGGTCATGGTCTGCCTCTCGCCGCGCCCGGGATCGGAACGCCTTTTGCGCGTCGGTGCACGCATCGCCGGACGCCTGGCCACCAACTGGTATGCGGTGCGTGTCGAATCGCCGGACGAAGATGCGCGGCATGGAGATGCGGAAGAGTATCAGCGCATGGAAGAACACCAGCGCCTCGCCCGCGAGCTTGGCGCCCAGGTCATCGTGCTGAAAGACAAGAACGTCGCTGACGCGCTGATCGAGTTTGCGCAACAGGAGGGCATCTCGCACGTGGTCTTCGGGCAATCCGCGCGCTCCCGGTTCGACATTCTCCTGCGCGGCTCGGTGATCAACCGCTTTCTGGCAGAAATTCGCGATGCCACGGTGCAGGTAGTCCCGATCAGCAGGGCGAAGCGCTAGCGCGCATAGCAAAACCGTCCTTCCCCACATCTGGGCCTAAGCAAAATCAATGGTGGGGCTTCCCCCGGATTTCCTGTGGAGCTTGGTGGAATCAAGGAACTTCATNNGCACCCAGCGCTTCGCTTAGCCAAGTGTGCGCACCGGCCGCTTTAGTGGGCCACCCTTCCAGAGCATTCTGAAGCGTTGTTGCGGTAGAGAGGATTGCGCGGGTACGCAACCGCTAGTTCGTGGAGCAAGTCACAGCCTTGCATATCGTTCTTATCGCGCAAGGCCGCCACGGCCAGGAGCAGCTTGGCGAATGGTTTCAAGAGGTTCCCATGAGCGGCCGTTTGCTCGAGCTCGCGAATGCCCTGCGCCTTGTCCGTCTGGATCCCCCCCATTTGCAGGATCCACCGCACTGGGGCCGGCTTGATGCCGGTCAGGTAATTTTCGATCCCGACCGCCAGCAGGGCATCGTAAACATCCGGCTTTTGCTTCAGTAACTGTTGCGCAAGGATGCGCCCTTGCTTCATATACTTGAGCGCGGCAAAATCCTGCTTGTCGATCATCGCCAGGTAATCGGATCGAAGCCCCAAAGCCAGCACTCGGGCAAAAAGCGCGTTGCTATCGCCGGGATGCTGCTTTAGCTCTGCATCGGCGAGCTGGTTGCCCCGATTGAGAGCGGCGTTGAATTCCTCGCGCACCTTGGGGTCAGGGGAAAGCTTCGTCCGTGCATCAAAGGTTTTGTCGCTGGTGAAGAGCTGGCTTTCGAGGATGCCGAGCCGGGCGAACTCCGCGAACAGGTAGCCGGCAGCTTGCGAGACCGGTCCCATCGGATCGTCCGGGTGCAGCTGTTCCCAGGTAGAGAAATCCTGATGGGCCTGCTGAAAATCCAGGTTGTACATGCTCTGGAAGCCGCGCTCGATCTCGGTCGGCGCCGAGGCCTCCGCCGAAAATGCAGGCCAGGGCGTCAGTGTGAGCAACACCACGGCGAAAAGCTTGATGGCGTGCATGGATCTCCCGCGGGTGAGTTTTTGAGTGAGTTGCTCTCATGACGCGCGAGCTCGATGCGCCGTGTTCCCTCATCGATTGTGACGGTTGCCGTTGGCAAACTCAAGTTTGAGCGGCATTCACCGCCACGCTTATCGCTCGCTCCAGCGCAGCCCACCGTAGCCAATCGCAGCCGGCGCGTCGAGGCTGCGCAGCCAACCGGCCAGATCCCAATAGTCCTTCGCGGCCGCCGAACCGGGCGCGTAATCGATCACCGTCATCCCTTCGGCCAGCGCCTCGCTCACCGCGGAACAGCGCCGCAGCACGAAGGGCAGGAGCCGGTCGCCCAGTTGATCTCGCAACATCTGGCGCACATCCAGGTGCAACGGCGACGAGGCATCGAACTGGTTCAGCAGGTAAACCGGTTCGTTACTCCCTCCACTCGCCCTGGCCAGGAACGCCTGGAGCGATGCCAGGCTGGCCACTGAACTCATGTCCGGGAGGATAGGCACCAGAACCGTCGGGTGAAGAAATAGCAGACGGGTGGTTACATCGCGGCTGCGCGTGGCCACGTCCACCAGGATGCGGTTGACGCCACGCCCAACGCCAACCAACTCCCCCAGCAGCGGGTCGTGCTCGCTGCTGTCCGCGGGATAGCGCTCGGCCTCGAGGCTCAGTAGCTGCACCGGCGCGTCGCTTTCAGAGATAGGAGGAGAAAAGGTCCGCACCACACCCTTCACTCCGGTTCGAGGCTTGAACTCGCGCGAGCCGAAATAGAACGGTAGCAGCCCGTAGGCGGCCGTATCAGCCAGCAGAACGCGCTCGCCGAGGGCCGAGAGCGCACGCCCCAGCGTGGCCACCAGGCAGGTCTTTCCCACCCCGCCGGCCAAGGAAAAGACCAGGACCATGGGCGGCCGCTGTTCGTGGCTCGCAGGCGGCGCTTCCGGCGCCTCCGCGGCCTCCTCTGGACGGGCAAAAACAGATTGCAACGCATACCAGCGTGAAGCCCCCCCCTCTTTGGGGTGTGGCAGTGTCTCACCCCCCGCTGCCGAGGCGTACCCAAGGCCCTGCTGCCGAGGAGCCGGCCATTGCATCAGAGGACCGGGGCCGCTTTCTTCGCGGCGCACCTTCGAACCGGCCCACAATGTTCGCCCGGCGGGCGGTTGCTGCTCTACCGCCCCGCTGGCTGCCATTCCGCTTATCTCGCTTGGCGGGCCGGCCTCCGGCATGAGGACTTCCTCGCTGCCAGCCTCCGGCTCGAGCTGGGGAACCAGGACATCGTCCGCAAGCCGGCCTTGCGGGAGTGCCTCCTGTGGCTCAGCCGGTTCTGCTTGCACCGCCTGCGGTTCTACCCGTTCCGCTTGTTCTTGCACCGCCTGTGGCTCGGCCGGTTCTGCTTGTTCCCTCACCACCGGATGGCAGAACTGTCCCCTCACCTGCGTGCGGGACGCCGAAAAGTCCCAGTATTTGGTCCCCTGCACGTTGGCCCGGGAGTAGAGCGTCGCGATGTCCACTGGCGTTGCGCTCTGATCCGCAGCTCTCTCTGTCATCCCGCTCTCTCGCTTTCTTTTTCGACCCACCTAACATACCCGCAATTGTGCCGCCGTGCTAGCTGGAAGCCGCGTCCGCGCTCGGATCTGGCCTGGGCCTGCTCCCGGATTGCTTGTGTTACTTTTGAACTTAAGTAGAAATGAGCTCGTAGCTCAGTCGGTAGAGCAACGCACTTTTAATGCGNNGGTTGTTCCCATACCCAGGGCCTCTAGCTCAGTTGGTAGAGCATCGGACTTTTAATCCGTGGGTCGTGGGTTCGATTCCCACCGAGCTCACCACGTCTCGGAGCTACCTGAGCAGCCGGTTGCGCGTCACACTCCGCCGAATTTCCTGTGGGGGCCGGTGGGTTCCGCAAGCTTCATGCGGCTTTCCTTAATGAAAGCCGCACACGCGGGACCTGGCAGACCAGCGTACAGGAAATTCGGCCCCAGACAACCTCCGACCCGATGCCTAGCGCCCCACCCATCAGCTCGCCGCAGGTCATTTCGTTGCAGGACCGTTACACCGCGGCCTGGCATCGCGAAGTTGCGGCGGCGCCGCCTTCGCTGACCGGCTTCGAGCGTGCGCTGACCGAGCAACACCTGGCCAATTTTGAGCTCTGGCACGCAGAGGATGCGGCCCGTACTCCGGAGGCCAGCGATCAGGACCTCGCCCGCATCAAGCGCTTCATCGACGCCGCCAACCAGCGCCGCAACGATCTCACCGAGCAGTGCGATGTGTTTCTGCTGAACTTTCTCAGCCAGCAGAACCTGCCGGCGCCGGGCGCTGAACTGCACTCCGAGTCCCCGGGCATGATCCTCGACCGGCTCTCGATCCTTTCCCTTAAGCTTTTTCATACCCATGAAGAGATCGACCGCCCCGAGGCGCCACCCGGCCACGGAGAACGCAATCAGCAGCGGCTGCACATCCTGATCGAGCAGCGGGACGATCTAGCCGGCTCGCTCGATCGGCTGTGGCAACAGGTGCTGAGCCGCCAGCGAAGATTCAAGCTCTACCGCCAACTCAAGATGTATAACGACCCGGCGCTCAACCCGGCGGTCTACTCCGCGCGATCGAAATCCTCTCCGTGACCGAGCCGCCGGACCCGGATTTCCGGCTGCGCGGCAGCACCGGTTACATGACGCCCGTGCTACAGTCGTGGCAAGGATGCCGATGCGGCCGCCGGGTTGACGTAATCCCCACGTCTGCGTATAAAGCGACTCTAATAGATTGGTGCGATCTTCTTGTCGCCGTTCCCGTTTTAGAGGTTTCGCCCCGGTCTAATTCGACTCCTGATGGATAACAGGAGAAAGAAGAGTGGGTTATGCAAAATGCAGGTCCGGGTACCCCCGCTCGTCGCAATCCTCGCACGATCGAGGGCAAAACGCGCCCTATGCCCAACGCTACTCACCAGAAATACTTGAATGAGTACCAGAGCGCGCTGCAGTGGATGCATGAAGGCAAGTATGAGAAGGCCCGGGTGGTCTTTGAAAAGCTCTCCAATGAAGGTCCACCGGAGATCCTGGAGCGGGTGCGCGTCTATCTCGCCGCCAGCCAACGGCATGCACAACAAAGCGGTCTCTCCTTCAACAACACCGAGGAGCAGTACGACTATGCCATTTCCCTGCTGAATACCGGCTTTTATGAAGAGGCTCGCGACCAGTTCGGAAAAATTCTCAAGACTAACCCGGCTGCCGACTACGCCTACTACGGTCTGGCCATCCTGGAAAGCATGACCGGGCAGGCTGAACCCTGCCTCGAGCATCTGGCCAAGGCGATTGAACTAAGCCCGCGTAACCGCATCCAGGCGCGCAGCGATTCCGACTTCCAGGACATGGCGGATGATCCCCGCTTCACCGAATTACTCTACCCCGAAGTTCCCTAGTCCGGATTCGAGCGGATTTCCTGGCTTACATTAACTTTGTGATCGCTTTATGGTGAAAACCCTGTCCTCCGTGCGGGCTAAGACGGCGCCCGCGAAAGCCTCCGCCAGTGTCACTCGACGGAGCGCTGACCGCTCCAGCATTCGTGTGGTGGCCATCGGTGGAGGTACGGGCCTTTCCACTCTGCTGCGCGGGCTCCGCCGCTACGTGGCATCGCCTCACATGACTGCCAACGACTGCGCCAGCACGCCCTGCCTCATCTCCGACCTCGCCGCCGTGGTTACTGTGACCGATGACGGGGGCTCGAGCGGGCGGTTGCGCCGGGGCTTCAACATGCTGCCGCCGGGCGACCTGCGCAACTGCATGGTGGCCCTGTCCGAAGACGAACATCTGCTTTCCCGCCTATTCCGCCATCGTTTCACCGCCGGCGAGGGCCTCGAAGGTCACAGCTTCGGCAATCTCTTCGTCGCCGCTCTATCGGAAATCACCGGGGATTTCGCCCAGGCCATCAAACTCTCCTCCCAGGTCCTCGCCACCCGCGGCCACATCTATCCGGTCACTAACGCCAACGTTTCCCTCGCCGCCCGCATGGACGACGGCTCCCTGGTGAAAGGGGAGACCAACATCACAGCCAGCCGCCAGCGCATCATTGAACTGATGCTCGAGCCGGCGGACGCTGAGCCGCTGCCCGAGACGCTGGAGGCAATCGAACGCGCCGACCTGATTACCCTCGGCCCCGGTTCGCTTTTCACCAGCCTCATTACCAACCTTCTGGTCAAAGGTGTTTCCGAGGCCCTTGCCTCTTCGACGGCGGTGCGCGTGTTTATCTGCAATCTCATGACCCAGGCCAATGAGAGCCTCAACCTTACCGCCTCCCAGCATATCGAGCGCATTTATGAACACGCGCACCACGCCATCTTCGACTACGCCCTGGTGAATACCGCGCCCGTCTCCCAATCCCTGCTCGATCGCTATGCCGGGGAAGGGGCCTCACCCATCGTGGCCGACATCGACGCCATCGAAGCCCTGGGCGTTCGCTGTATCGCCGGCGACTTCGCCGCCGAAGGCGACGTGGTGCGGCACGCCGCGGATCGCGTCGCGGAAACGATCCTGCGACTGGGCATCGCAGGCCGTGGGGAGAAGTAAATCCCATGTACCTTTGTTGCGGAGGAGATGGGAACCGCAGGTCCCTCCGCTACGCTCCGGCCGGGATGACAATTTATTTGCTAGGAATCGTCAATGACTGAGGACGCCATTGTTCGTCTCACTAGTGTTCGTCTCAAAGGTGAATTGCACAAATAGATTGTCATCCCGGCCGGAGCGTACCCGGATTTTCTACTACGCTGCACCGACAATGGCCTCGTGTGCGG
>PLZN01000178.1 GCA_003152195.1 Acidobacteriaceae bacterium | reverse complement strand
ACAGAATCCCCCGTTCCCATCATCAAAGAACCCGGTAAAGAACCCGGTGACAGGTAAAGAACCCGGTGAACCCGGTGACAGACGGGACGTAACCGTATCATTTCGTACGCAGGAAACTGGAGCTGCTTCGAGAGAAACGCGGGACAGACGGGACGTTATCTTTGCAATAGCTTTCTTGACAACTAAGTAAACATCCCGTCTGTCCCGCCTTTTAGTCCCGCCTTTTCACCAGCCGATGGGAACCATTTTCAACGTGACCAACGACGGAATACTCGATCTTCATCACGTTGAACAGGAATGCAGTCTTGGAATGGTCAAAGGTGGCCCCGGTAGGAACATCATCATTAGTGACACGCGAGCTGCTCCAAAAGATTATCTCCTAGGCGATCTGCAGGCTGGAGCGACCAAGAGCCTTTCCTGCGAGCATATCGTTGCAGGATTTCGTGGAGAGGCCCGCATCGTGATCGCAATCATCTACACTTCGCCGTTATGGCATCGCCCGCGTACCAAACGCTTTCCGTTTCAGTCCGAGCAAGCCGACGATGGAACCTGGGTCTGGAAGGCGAAATAACCATGCCAGAACCAAAGGTCTAGAGCAAACAGACGGGACGATCACCTCCGTTCGACGGCTGCCGCTACATGTAGGTGATGGCAGATCGCCGTGGGTTAAATGTGAGGTGAACATTCCGTTCGTCCCCCGTCCGTTCCCCAGCCCAAACGCACAGCCGCTTCAACACCGGTTCGAATTTGCCCGGCCAGTTTGTCCGACGAACTTTCTGCACGATACGGGAGGTGAAGAACACTAGTACGCGCTGTTCTCCAGCCAGGTTCGTCTGTAGGACGTTCACCAAGTTCATGAAGAAAATTTCCGCCAGGTTAAGCGCAGAGCAGGCTCAGGTCTCGCGAGCAGATTTAGTCGCACAAACGTGCTCAATGAAACGGATAGGACCGCGCGCCCTATGACGCGCTTACTTGTTTGCTGGCCGAATCGCTCCGCCCGTTGACACACGTGGTGTCCGGTAAGTCAATGTGGCATGCTGGGGACTGGGGTTCCGCACCTTGGACGCACGTCCACTCGCGCGCATCCGTTCATCTGCTTCCTTCCAGGACGGCAGGGCAGATTCCGCCTGATCCCAGTGCACAACGGAAGCCTCGTCACACCAGTCCAGAAGTCGCGGCATCGCGGCCCTATGAGAGCCTGTCGTCATGAAGCGCCGCATACTCTCCTGGTTGTCCCAAGCGGTCATCGTCCAGAAGGTCGAGCTTCGATCGGCCAAAAGGCCCCCACTTTGAAACCCGGACGATGTCTTGACCGGGCGCAGGGAGCGGTAAGTATAAAGTACGAAGAACGGCAGGAAGCGAATCGATCGAACTCTCAAGCGCGTGATACTGATAAAGGGCATACATTCACTCCGGGGTCTGCTCACCCACCCCACCCAATCACTATTTTACCTCTGTGAATAGGGTACTAGTTTCGCGGGCAGCCCTTTCGGGCGCATGAAGGCTGTCAGATACCGTGCTCGCGGACGTGGATAGGGGAAGAGCAATCCGGACGGTTTATGAGTGCTGAGCGCGGACGCGAACGGGATTCTAAATTCTCCGCAAATTCTTTATATGTTGTGTGGAACAATATTGTCTGTTTGCCTAAGGTGAAGCTTTACGTGCCGGTATCGCGATGAACGTGTATAGCGCAGCCCAATATCTTGCTTTTGTAGTGGTCGTCACACTTTTCGTGAAGCCACTGGGCGGATATATGAACCGGGTGTTTTCCCGGCGAAAAACTGCAATGGACTCTTTATGGGTTCCAGTGGAGCGATGGATCTATCGCTTCACTGGAGTCGACCCCGCGGTCGAGATGAGTGCTGGGCAATACGCGGCTTGTTTTGTGGTTTTTGGCCTAGTCTGTACGCTGCTCCTCTACGCTATCCTGAGATTTCAACGCTATCTTCCCTGGTTCTTCCCGGGTTACCTTACGACCCCACTTTCTCCGGACCTGTCCTTCAATACCGCTATCAGTTTCTCAACTACGACAACATGGCAGGCCTACGCAGGCGAGACCACCATGAGTTACTTTAGCCAAATGGTCGGTCTCTGCACACAAAACTTTTTGGCCGGGGCCGCTGGGCTGGCAGTGGGCATTGCCTTTATACGGGGGCTCGCGCGGCAAAACACCGAGACGCTTGGGAACTTCTGGGTCGATCTCACTCGCAGTCTGCTTTGGATTCTCTTGCCTGGCGCATTGCTTGGGTCGGTGCCACTCATCTGGCAAGGAGTTCCCATGAACTTCCACCATTACGTAGTTGCCACCACACTAGAAGGAGCGAAGCAGATCATACCGCAGGGCCCGGTCGCGGCGCTGGAAATCATCAAGAATCTCGGCACAAATGGCGGAGGCTTCTTTAATGCCAATGGCGCTCACCCCTATGAAAACCCCACGCCACTTACAAACTTTCTCGAGATGTTATCTATCGTGCTCTTGCCCGCGGCCTTGACCAACACCTTTGGCAGAATGGTGCGCCAACCGCGTCAAGGCTGGCTCTTGTATTCGGTGATGCTCTTTCTTTTTACCTGTGGACTGATTGCTTTGCATTTTAGTGAGCAGTATGGCAATCCGCTCCTCCCTGACGTTGACTCCCGGCAGAGTCAGCTTCAGCCCGGCGGCAATATGGAGGGGAAGGAAGTGCGTTTCGGAATCGGCGGCTCGGCTCTAACCGGCATAGTGACATCCAATGGTGCGACCGGATCCTCGAATGCAACCGACGACAGCTTTACTCCGCTCGGTGGCCTGGTGCTTTTGATCAACCTTCTCCTGGGAGAGATTGTCTTCGGAGGTCTGGGCACGGGGCTATTCAGCATGGTTATGACTGCTGCAATTCCTGTATTTCTGGCAGGGCTGATGATTGGCCGCACCCCCGAATATCTCGGAAAGAAGATTGGTCCACGCGAAAATAAAATGATCATTCTATACGCGCTTGCTGGGCCACTCTCAATCCTGACCCTGACTGCCGCCGCCATTTCGACCCAAGCGGGACTCGCCGGTCTTACGACGAATAACGGAGCGCATGGGCTCACGGAGATTGTCTTCGGCTTTGCTTCTTCCTTCGCCAATAATGGCCAGAGTTTCGGTGGTCTGAGTGCCAATACGCCCTTCTATAACATCATGACGGCAGTCGCCATGATGGTGGGACGATTTGGGCTGGCGATTCCCGCGCTCATTTTTGCCGGTCATTTTGCACAGCAGAAAAGAATCCTTCGCTCCCGTGGAACTCTGCGTACCGATTCCTTCTCCTTCGGCTTCTTGCTCACTATTTTTCTGATTGTCGCGACAGCGCTAAGCTACCTTCCTGTATTGACTCTCGGTCCCGTGCTGGAGCATCTGCTCTTCAAAGCTTAAAGTGACTCAGTCCTGGCAGAAAAGCGAAATAAATCCCCACAGTGCTACCGCCCGCAGGCCCTCAGACTCGCTGCAGGGTTTGATCCACAATGCCGGCCAGGAGCGCGTAATCGGGGACGAGCTGATAGATCGAGATATGACGGTCTTCTTTTTTTCTTTTTACGCTCGGGTTTAACCCACTATACTTGACAGACAAATCCGTGAGTAAAAACTTCCCGTTGATCATTCGCCGCGCCCTGTACAACCTTCGCGGCGGCTTCCTGGTTCGGCCGCTCATCATCGCGCTGGTGCTGGGTTGCGCAGGCGCGCTCCTGTCGTGGCTGGAGGAGCAGTTTCCAGCGGCCAGTGCCTGGGTGCCAACCGCCATCTTTCCGTCTCATGCCGACCCGCAAGTCGCCCAGGTCATTCTGGCTGGCATTGCCGCCTCCATGATGACGGTAGTCTCCATCGTGTTCGCCATCCTACTCATGACGCTTACGCTGGCATCGATGCAGTTCTCTCCGCGTATCATCGTCAGCTTTTCCGAGGACCGAGTGACGCAATGGACGCTCGGCGTCTTCCTCGGCACGTTCTCGTATTGCATGGCGGCGCTCCCGGCGGCGCGCTCGCTCCCTCACCCCTTCGCGCCGGTAGCGACCGTCCTGGGCGCGATGATGCTGGCGCTGACCTGCGTCGGTTGGCTGCTCTTTTTCATTCATCACATCTCGCGGGCCATCAGCGTCAACCACATCGTCGACAAAATCGCGAAAGAAACCGAAGGCATGATCGATGAGTTGATGCCCTCGCCTCGCGGAGTGGACAGCCTGAGGCATGCTGAGGGGCTAAGACCCAACCCGAGCGAGGTGGCCATTTCGAGCGATGAATCCGGCTACATCCGCTTCATCGATACGCAGCGCCTGATCGTCCTTGCGAAGCAATACCACGTCAGCATCCGTGTTCTCCGGCGGGTTGGCCACTTTGTGCCGGCGGGAATACCGCTGCTGATGGTCTCAAAGGGCAATCGTCTGCCCGCCGAAGGAAAAGCTCGGCTGCTTGCCGGGTTCGACTTCGGACCGACAAGAACCTTGCAGCAGGACGTGGAGTTTGGAGTCCTGCAGATCGTCGATATTGCGTTGAAGGCGATCTCGCCTGCCGTAAACGACCCCTCGACCGCGATCAGTTGCGTCGATCAACTTAGCCGTATCTTGATCCGCTTCGCGTCCCGTCAACCGCCTGACNNGAGCAGATCCGCATGTATTCGAAAACCGACATCGCAGTCAGCTTGCGGTTGCTGCGGGCCCTTGGTGACATTGCCGCCTCCACGTCCGATCCGGAGTTCCGCCGGATACTCGTTGAGCGCGGAATGCGCACAGTGGCAGGCTGTGCCGAAAAGCTCGGCCAAGATGAAATGCGAGAGTTGTGCGTTCGCCAGAGCGCCCTCGAGACCTTCACCGCGATCTCGAAGTCTTAGATCAGACAACCGGTAGGGCGGACGCAGCTACTGCTTCTGGGTTCATCGGCAACTCGGAGCTAACTGCCACCGGCAATCCGAAGTCGCGTCGTAGTTCCTGAAATCGGTCAGCGAGGGCCTGGCCAAGAAGTACTGGCCCAATCAAGACCCCATCGGTCGTACCTTCCGCATGGTAAGCGAGAAGGCGCACAAGCTCGAAGTGGTGGGAATCGCGCGCGACGTGGAAATTTCGTCTACCGGCCTCGATCGATCGCACCTTTACTTTTACCTCCCGTATGCTCAGCACTTAAAAGGCAATCGCTTCACGAAATTGCAGTTGAAGACGGAGGGGGATCTCCTTGCGCTGGCTGCATCCGGCTAGAGATTTGCCCGCTAATCCCGTCGCCTCCGCCATCCACTTCAACGGATGACTTGGCTAGCGGTAAGTCGAATGAGAAGACCGATCCCTTTTCAGGCTGGCTCGTGACTTCAATATGTCCGCCGTGCGCTTCCACGACCGCCTTTACGATTGCCAGCCCCAAACCTGCTCCATGAACAGGTTGCGGCTGACCTTGGCCACGGTAAAACTTACAGAAAATCATGGAACGGTCAAGGTCGCTTATGCCGGCACCACGGTCCGCGATACTGATAATCAACCGGTCACCCTGGGCCTCGCAACTAATGAAGACAGGTGATCCAGCAGGAGAATACTTCGCAGCATTCTCAAGCAGGTGCTGCAGGGCCTTGCGTACCCGGTCGATGTCCATCGCCACGGGCGGAAGATGATCGGGTAGTCGAACTTCGACGGGGTGTCCATCGATCGCCAGTTTCGCATCCTTCAGAGCTTCGTCGATGGCCGCGCGGATTGGATGGGGCTGCATATTGAGCATCACGTCACTTGTGTCCAGCTGAGCCATTTCTACCGCTTCGCGGACCACTCGGTCGAGCCTATCTTTCTGTTCCTCAATTACAACCAACAGATCATCGCGCTGCGCGTGGTTGAGCTGTGGTTCCTTACGCAGGGTTTCGACGGATGCCTGGATCGAGTTTAGCGGCGCACGAAATTCGTGAGTTACGGTGTCAAGGAGGGCTGAGCGCAAGCGTTCGCCCTCGCGTGCTGCTTCTGTCCGTGCAAGACTTTCTACAGCGCCTGCTCTTTCTATGGAAATCGCTGTCAAATTGCTCATGGCTTCCAGAGTTTCACGGGATAGTGGTTCCCCGGTCATGCCAAGCGCACCTACCGTGCGTACGCCGATGCGGAGAGGCACGAGACATCTGTGCTGTTGCCGATCGATCACGACGTCACCACGAACGATTGTTTCCCGAAGCAACTCTGTCGGAAGTTCCCGGCGATCAGGGTTTGAGCGATAAGTCTGGTCCTTATCGGCGACATATAGGACCGCCTCTGATACTCCGAATGTCTCCGCCACATACCGAGGGATTTGCTGCAGCAGGTGAATGATGTTCTCAGTAACCAACAGCTGTTGGCTGAAGGTATAGAGAGTCTCAGCCTCATGTCGTCGTCGATTAGCTTCTTGCGTTTGGCGACGCGCGCGCTCTGACAAATTACTCGCGACACCCGAAGTAAATAGAAACGCGAATAGAGCTACCCAATTTTTCTTATCTGCAATAGCAAATGTGCCTATGGGCGGAAGAAAGAAGAAATTGAAAGCCAAGGCAGCGGCCACAGACATTGGAAGCGCGTATCGCAGACCCCAGGTTGCGGCGACGCTCAGAATGGCGAGCAAGAATGAGAGCGCGACTGTAGTTGGATTAACCTGGAGCGGTTTCAAGTAAACGAATACAATCAGGGATAATAGTCCTGCGCATACGGCACTTCGCGCTATGGCGGCCCACAATCTCTCCATGTCCGCGATTTTACTCCGCGCGGGCTGGCAATCATTGGAGAATGGATTTGCAGAAGACACCTGAGCAGTGGATCGAGCACGCGGCGTCAGAGAAGAAGTGTGGAATCTTCAAGCTCTTTCTGGGCTACGCCCCAGGTGTCGGCAAGACCTACAACATGCTCAGCGAAGCCCTACGGCGACACAACCGCGGCGAAGACGTTGTGGTGGGCATCGTTGAAACCTACGGCAGAAAATGCGTCGCCGAGCTCCTGGAGCAGCTTGAGCAGATTCCCAGAAAGAAACTCGAATACAAGGGCACGATCTTTGAGGAGATGGATCTCGATGCCATTCTGATGCGTAAGCCTCAAGTTGTTCTGGTGGACGAGCTCGCACATACCAATATCGTGGGCAGCAAACATGCGAAACGCTATGAGGATGTCGTGGAGCTTCTGGAAGCAGAAATGACCGTGCTTTCTACGATAAACATCCAGCACTTAGAGAGTGCCGCACCAACCATCCAGCGGGTTACCGGAATCACGATCCGGGAAACCGTTCCCGACTGGGTGTTTGAGCGGGCGAACGAAGTGGTGCTCGCTGATCTGACCCCTGAGGCTCTCCAAACGCGCATGCGCCGAGGCGATATCTATCCGGTTGAGCAAGCGGAAAAGGCGCTCTCCAACTTCTTCCGCTCCGGAAATCTCATTGCTTTGCGCGAATTGGCGCTCCGTCAGGTCACTCAGTCGGTCGACAAGAGTTTGAATGCTTACCTGGAGCGTAATCAAATTGCCCGAAATTGGGGAGTAACTGAACGCGTTGCCGTGTGCATCAACTCGAATCCTTCCTCTAAACACCTGATTGCGCGGGGGGCACGAATGGCGCAGGGCCTGGACGCAGAGTTCTATGTCGTTTACGTGGAACAGGAAAGCGAAGGACCGGAAGAGAGGGATGGATCACCAGCAGCGAATATTCGATTCGCAGAAGACCTGGGCGCGAAGGTCATTCACTACAAGGGCGACGACATCGCTCGGGCGGTCGGCAAATTTGTGCGTGAGTATAAGATCACGCAAGTGCTCTTTGGCCGGTCAGCGGTGCACGGCTGGAGAAAATATCTGTACTGGGCAACCATCCAGCGCATCCTTGAAGACTCGCCAGCGGTCGATCTTCATATTATTACGCAGGAAACACCTCATAGCTGATGCTGCGGGGTCCACTCCTCAGCGTTGAGGACGAATCGCAAAATACGCGAGTTGTGTTGGTCTTGATTGACGGAAACGCGGGAGATTGGTTCACGATCGGACCCATCTGGTGGTCATACCAACCGTCGGAGTCGTCGTAGGCGACGATCACAGCGGTAAGCACCGTCTTCCTCCCGACTCATGACAAAGCCATGCGTGAAGGAGATCTTCGCTCCCTGATCGAGTGGAATCTGCGCACCAGATAGAGCCCGATCATAGAGCACCGATCGGCACTCCACGCATCTTCTCAAAGTTGTCGCCGAATCTCTCTGGTAGGGGATATCGATGGGATAGCGCTCGCGGCCTTCGCTGTTCTCAGCATTATTTTGTCCACCAGTCCCCGATGTATCCGCGGTCTGAACAGTCACCACCTTTCGTCACCGCCTTTCGAGGGTACCTCCTGCAAAAAAGGTCCGCTGGCAGGTTTTTGGTGAACAGCTTCCTCGAACCGTGCGGCGACTCGATAGGCTGACGTTGAGGCGGTTTCTATGGGGATCGAGCTGGCAATTTTCACATTTATTCGTCACCCGTTAAAGACTTATTCACATACCCGGTAGAGAGTATGCGTGGCGCGGCTATATGGGTCTGGCGCCCTCAAATCTCAATTCGAAAGGTTCCTCCATGCTTAGAAGAGCTACAACAGTGGGTCTCGTCGCCGGCGCGCTCGCGACAGGCGGATTCGCCCAGGAAAACAGCATCCCGACCGGTGTTCCGCACCTCGATCATGTCTTTCTGATCATGATGGAAAACCATGGTTATCAGCAGGTCTTCGGCAATCCGAACGAACCCTACCTGAACAGTCTGATTTCTAGCGGGAAGGTCAATCTTGCCACCAATTATTTCGCGGTCGGACATCCGAGTCTTACGAACTATCTGGAGATAGTGGGCGGCTCGAACTTTGGGGTTCGCAGCGATAACTCTCCGGACTGGGGGAGCTCATCGTGCTCACCGAATATTGCCTCGGGCGTGGTGAATGCCGATAACAGCGGCGGCAATGCACCCGTTCCCGTGGATACTGGCAACGTCTGCCCGATCTCCGGCACCGGCACCGACGCCGCGACACCGGCGGTAGATACCTGGAATGAAGTGGCGGGGCCCTTTGTCGCGCTCGCTGATATCGATGGAGTGAAGTCGGTCCCGGCTGCGAAGACAGTCGGGAAAACAATTGCAGACCAGCTGGATTCTGCAGGGAAGGGATGGAAATCCTACCAGGAGGGCCTGCCACTGGGCTCGATCTATGGTGTGGATTACAGTAACGGGACGGTGACAAACCTATCGGATTTCACCAACCTGGCCCCACTCACCTCGTCCGGTGTCGTACAGCTCTACGCCGTGAAACACAATCCGTTTGTCTACTTCACCAGCATCCAGGAAGGCTACGATCGCGACAGCAGCCTGGCAAACGTTGTCGGCTTCGAGGGACCGAAAGGCCTCTTTGCCGATCTGAGGAGCGGCAATGTGCCGGACCTTGCTTTCATCGTTCCGAACCAGTGCGATGACCAGCACGGCCGAAGCAACAGCGACGCGTTCTGCGCATTCGACTACGGCATGAACAACAGTGGATACACGTACGGCACGCAGGTTGGATTGAACCCCGGCCTCATTCAACAGGGCGATGTGACCATCGAGCGGCTGGTGAAAGCGATCCATGCTTCTCCGGCGTGGCAGTCGGGACGCAACGCAATGGTGATCGTCTGGGATGAGAACGACTACAGCGGCAGCACCACTCTCCTCACCGGGCTGTATCCGACACAGAACCAAAACCGCGTGGTTCTTACGGTCCAGACGAACTTTGGAAGCCACGGTGTTCAAAGCTCCACCTACTACAACAGCTACTCGCTGCTGAAGTCGATGGAGGCCGGCTTCGGCCTGGCTTGCCTCAACCACGCTTGCGACTCCCACGTGCAGGTCATGTCCGACCTGTTTGGCGGCCACTAGTAGCCGCACCAATGGAGGGGCTCCGCAGTCTCACTGAGGAGCCCCTCTCTATAGGAATCCCGGGGACGGAATGGTGTGGACCCCAAACTTGAGAC